>NZ_CP170550.1:3971734-4343468 GCF_042698365.1 Pedobacter sp. UC225_65 | reverse complement strand
CAACCTTTTTATACAACAGAACACCTAACCCAATGGAACACAACCAGAAAAAGTTTGAAATAAAACACGAAGCATTATAAATATGCCCTTCTGGCTGTTTGTTCATGGTAAAATATCATCCTGACTCGACACCTTCACACTATTATATATACAGAACAATCTAACCATCATTCCTAATCTATATAAGTATATAAAGCTTATTATATAATAGACATACCATATATATACTACAAGTGATCATTTTCATCAGTTCACAGCATCCAACTCTATTATTTAATCATTATATTAGTATATCCTAAAAACTAAAAAAATAAAGATGATGAAAAAATCAAATCAAATCCAAAACCTAGTTGAAAAGAAAGAAGGCTTAAGCAGGGCGCAAATGAAAAACATAATAGGTGGTGTAGAATCCATCCCAGTAATAGGCGAACCAGGAAATGGTTATTATTTCTTATGTCAATGCTTAAACAATGGCAAATCATTTTCAGCCGATTCTTTTGCTGGTTATGCTATGATGCTCAATGATGTTTGTGGCATGCCTGATGCACCTACGGTATGCGCTACTGTAGCTTGCTAATTTATAGTTTACTTATATAACTATATAGTATAACGAGGTCGGTCACTTCCAACCAAAAACACCGACCTCGTTTAAACCTATACCCTCTCTATATTATCTAATATCAAGGCGGGATAAGAATTAGGCCTACCATCAACACAAGTTAGCGCTAGTTGTATCAAACTGCGAATAGTATTTTATGTTAAAAATTGTTAAGTGTTTGATGGGATGAAAGGCTTTATCTAGCTTAGCGGTAATTATTTTTAATTGACGTTATCGTATTATTACCTTATCTTTGCACAATGTTTAAAATTAAACACCTAATTATTTTAAGTTTTACCATCGTTTTACTTGGCTTAGCGGGCTGTAAAAGCCGTTTTGAAAAAATACGCCTAAGCAACGATGTGCGTAAAAAGTACGAAGAGGCAATGAGGCTTTATAATAAGAAAGACTACAGCAAGGCCTTGGTTTTATTTGAAGGATTGGCACAACGCTATAGAGGTTTGGAGGATGCTGAAGACCTTAACTATTATTATGCTTTTACGCTTTACCGTTTAAAGGACTATACTACGGCAAGATATAAGTTTAAAGAATTTGCTGATACCTACCCTAACAGTAAGAATGCTGAAGAATGTAGATATTATGGCGCTTATTGTTACTACCTGGATTCTCCAAAGTCTTCTTTAGATCAAGAGAACACCTATAAAGCAATTGATGCCCTACAACTATTCATCAACTTCTATCCAAAAAGTGAAAGGGCTGTACAAGCTGCACAATATATTGCCAACCTACGCGATAAACTAGAAACCAAGGCTTTTGACAATGCGAAGTTGTTTTACACCTTGGGGGGATACGATGTGAGTTACTATAAATCGGCTGTAGTTGCGTTAAAAAATGCACAGATTGAGTTTCCAGACATCAAGTATGCTGAGGAAATGGACCTGTTGATTGTGAAATCGCAATACATGTATGCCAAAAACAGTTATCCGTACAGACAGGAAGACCGTTTTAACGAGGCAATCGGTTATTATAATGAATATACAGAGGCCCATCCAAATGGCAAGTTTGCTAAAGAAGCCAAACAACTAAAGGATGATAGTGAAAGTGGAATTAAAGCTGCTCAGAAACTATTAGCAGATGAAGCCGCTTATATAGCTAAATACAATGCGCTTAATAAGAAGAGCGAAAAACAAAAAGATAGTATTAAAAAAGAAGAGATTAAAACCCCAATAAAATAATGAATACACCAAAACCCGCCATACCAAATACTACGGTAACGAGAAATGTACATGATTTAGATCAATCTACTGGTAACATTTATGAGTCTTTAGTGATAATTTCAAAAAGGGCAAATCAGATTTCTAACAACATGAAAGAAGAGCTTCATGGCAAACTGGCCGAGTTCGCTTCATCTAACGATAACTTGGAAGAGATTTTTGAGAACAGAGAACAAATTGAGATCAGCAAGCATTATGAGCGTATGCCTAAGCCAAGCTTAATTGCCATTGATGAGTTTTTGAATGATAAAATTTATCATAGAAATCCATCAAAAGAACAAAAATAAGCGAAAGCTTTGCTTAACTTGCACCTTGTAATTATACAAAGGTAAATGCTTAGCAAAAAAAACATTATTCTTGGCGTTTGCGGCAGTATTGCGGCATATAAATCGGCCCTCTTGGTAAGATCTTTATCAAGGCTGGCGCAAACGTTAAGGTTATTCTCACCGCTGATGCCAGTAATTTCATTACGCCATTAACATTAGCAACCCTCTCTAAAAATCCTGTTTACACCCAATATTTCGAGGCCGAAACCGGCGTATGGAGCAACCATGTAGAGCTTGGTCTTTGGGCCGATTATATGGTAATTGCCCCCGCTTCTGCAAATACGATTGGTAAAATGGCCAATGGCCTTTGCGACAATCTGCTTACTGCTGTTTACCTTTCTGCAAAATGCCCTGTCTTTTTTGCGCCTGCAATGGACCTTGACATGTGGAAGCATGAAAGTACACAAGACAATATCGAACGCCTAAAGGGTTTTGGAAATACAGTAATTGCACCAAACAAAGGCGAATTGGCCAGTGGGCTATTTGGTGAAGGCCGCATGGCGGAACCTGATGAAATTGTTGCTTTTTTAACGCAAGAAATAAAAAAAGGCTTACCTCTACTTGGGAAAAAGGTTCTGGTTACCGCTGGACCAACCTACGAGGCCATTGATCCTGTCCGTTTTATTGGCAACCATTCTTCTGGTAAAATGGGTTTTGCCATTGCCGAAGAGTTTGTAAGGCTAGGAGCTGACGTGACATTAATTACAGGCCCAACGGCTGAAAAAACTACAGCCAGCCTGCAACGAATTGACGTAGTAAGTGCCAATGATATGTTGCTGGCCTGTACCCAACATTTCGCTGACAGCCAAATTACCGTAATGAGTGCTGCAGTTGCCGACTATACCCCTATTGAAGTTGCTGATCAGAAAATAAAAAAGAACGCTGAAGATTTTAGCATCCAATTAAAAAAGACAACAGATATCCTGGCCAGTTTGGGCAAAGTTAAAAAGGAAGGACAGTTATTGATTGGTTTTGCATTAGAAACAGAGCAAGAAGAGGTTTATGCCAAAGCAAAACTGCAGAAGAAGAACTTAGACCTTATTGTACTGAACTCATTAAATGATAAGGGTGCAGGCTTTAAAACGGATACCAATAAAATCACTATATTTAACAGCGCTTTTGAGAAAACAAGCTTTGAAACCAAATCTAAAACAGCGGTAGCCAAAGATATCTGCGCAGAAATAATCAAGTTATTGAGCTGATCCAACCTTTAGCTTTAAACTACAAACGGTATACTGATGAAAAAATTTACGTGTCTCTTCTTCTTATTGTGGGTATCCAGCTATTTTGTAAATGCGCAAGAGTTAAATGCCCGAGTACAATTATTGGCACCAAATATTTCCAACATCAACAAGAAAAACCTTGAGGTATTGCAAAATACCATGCGGGATTTTCTGAACAACAATAAATGGACCAGCGAAACTTATCTCCCGCAAGAACGGATAGAATGTAATTTCGTCATCACTGTTACTGGCTGGGATGGCAGTTCTGCCTATAGTGCAGAAGCGCAGATCCAATCGAGCAGACCGGTTTATGGTAGCTCGTATTACAGTACATTACTTAACATGAGTGACAAAGATTTCAACTTTAACTATAATGATGGCCAATCTTTGGATTTCTCCGACCAGAATTTCATTACCAATTTAAGCTCTTTACTCGGTTATTATGCCTACACTATTATTGGTTTAGACAAAGATAGCTTTAGCAAGCTGGGTGGAACATCCTACTATGCCAGGGCACAGAATGTGTTAAATGTAGCACAAACGGCTGGTAATAAAGGTTGGAAAGCTTTTGATGGCCTACGTAACCGCTATTGGTTAAATGAGAATCTTTTGAACAACAGCTTTAAGGAATTGCGGGTTTTTATCTACGATTACCATTTAAACGGGCTTGACGTATTGCAGGACAATGTGACCAATGGCACCAAAAAGATCATTACCATGTTAACTGCGCTACAACAAATGGATAAACAAAAGCTGGGTTCTATCTTCCCCAATGTCTATTTTGCCAGCAAAGCTGAAGAAATTACAAACGTATTGGCAACTGCAGATCCACAAGATCGGAATCAAAGCTTATAACCTCCTGAGCGAAATCGATCCAGCAAATATCAACAAGTACGAAGGATTGAAGAAAAAATGATTACTGTATTTTAAGCTGAAAGCATAAGCCACAAAGCTGAAAGCAGTATGTATTAAAGCCATAGCGTACTAAAAAACCCCTCTTTTTATTTTTTTTGTTAAAATTTTGTTAAAATGTTTTGATTATACGAATACATTCGTACATTTGAATACGAAAAAATTCGTAGTGTAACAAAATGAGCAATACCAACATCAAACCAACAGAAGGCGAAATGGAGATCTTACAGGTGCTTTGGCAACAAGGTAACTGTACAGTTCGCGAGGTGCATGAGGCCTTGAATAAAAAAGATGCAGGCTATACCACCACGTTAAAATTAATGCAGATCATGCATGAGAAAGGGTTAGTTGATCGTGATACCAGTGCCAAAACGCATATTTATAGGGCATTGATCAACCAAGAAAAAACCCAACAACAGTTGGTCAACAAAATGATCGACAATGTATTTAATGGCTCTGCGGCCAGATTGGTCATGCAGGCTTTAGGCAATAAAAGTGCAAGCAAAGAAGAGATTGATTTGATTAAGGAATATTTAGACAAACTTGAAAACAAATAAACTATGGAAGCCATGGTAAACAATTTGATCACAGCTATTGGATGGAGCATACTTCATTCATTATGGCAAGGCGCAATCATCTATGCAATTTTATTTATTGTGCTAATGGCCTGGCCAAAAATGAGCGCCAGATTGAAACATAACCTTGCATTTGGTTCGCTGTTCCTCATATTTGCCAGCTTCTGTTTTACCTTTTTTTCAGTTTTTAAAATACCTGTTTCGTCCAGTACGGCAACAAATCTAATCATCAATCAAGAAGCTTTTCTAGAATTATCCAGGTTAAGCAATAGCATCAACCTTAAAACCGAAGCTTATTTCCCATTGGTTGTATCCATCTATAGTATCGGTATCCTTATCCAATTGATCGTATTATTGTCTGGCTATCTCAAGTTAAAGAAATTAAAAAGTGTCGGTATCATCGCCGTTCCTACTGAATGGAAAGCGATTTTTGAATTGACCATTACCCAATTAAAGATCAACAAAACAGTTAAATTTTACCTTTCGCCAAAAGTTAACGTGCCTTTAGTGATTGGTTTCTTTAAACCTGTGGTGTTATTTCCAATTGCCCTAGCTACGCAATTGGATGCCAAACAAGTAGAAGCAATCTTGATCCACGAATTGTCACACATTCGTCGCAACGATTACCTCATCAACCTTGTTAAAACCTGTATAGAAACATTATTGTTCTTCAATCCATTTGTATGGTTGACCACCAAATTCATACATATTGAAAGAGAACATGCCTGCGATGACTTGGTGGTTAATTTCACAGGCACTCCTGTTACCTATGCACATGCCCTATTAAAATTAGAATTATTAAAAGACAAACAATCACCAGTACTGTCTCTTGCAGCTACAGGTAACAATCAACATTTGTACCAACGTATTAAAAGAATAACCGATATGAAAACGAATTATATCAATGCTAAGCAACAGTTCTTCATCTTAAGCTTAGCCATTGCCACTGTAATCTCATTGGCATGGATGAACCCAGAAAAAAAACCACAGATCAAAGCCAAAAAACCTAATAACTTGGCCTCTGCAAAACCACTTGCCAGCGAGGGGAAAGGAATGAATGAACACTTTACCGTTAAAGCTGATACTGATAGCACGAAGAGAAAACAACAGTATATCATTAGAAATAATGGCAAACAGATCATCTACAACTCTATTGATGAAATGCCAGATAGCTTAAGGAAACATTTCCTGGCCATAGAAAAGAAATTCAATTCTAAAGAATGGAAAGACAAAATGGCTAAGATTGAGTTCAACGGCAAAGAATTGGAGAAAAAATTTAACTCTCCTGAATGGAAAGAAAAGATGGCTGCTATTGAAAGAAACGGTCAAGAACTCGAAAAGAAATTCAATTCTCCAGAATGGAAGGATAAAATGGCCAAAATTGAGTTCAACAGTAAAGAATTGGAGAAAAAATTTAACTCTCCTGAATGGAAAGAAAAGATGGCCGCTATTGAAAGAAACGGTCAAGAACTCGAAAAAAAATTCAATTCTCCAGAATGGAAAGACAAAATGGCCAAAATTGAGTTCAACAGTAAACAGCTAGAGAAAAAATTTAACTCTCCTGAATGGAAAGAAAAGATGGCCGCTATTGAAAGAAACGGTCAGGAACTCGAAAAGAAATTCAATTCTAAGGAATGGAAAGACAAAATGGCCAAAATTGAGTTCGACAGTAAAGAACTAGAGAAAAAGTTCAATTCTCCAGAATGGAAGGACAAAATGGCTAGGATTGAAAAAAACAGCCAAGAATTAGAAAAGAAATTCAATTCTCCAGCGTGGAAAGAAAAAATGGCTAAAATAGAATTCAACAGTAAGGAACTAGAAAAAAAGTTCAATTCTAAAGAATGGAAAGAAAAAGTTGAAGAAATGAGAAGACTTCAAGATTCTCCAGAATATCAAGAATTAAGAAAAAAATATGAAAATGATGTTGAAGAACTAAAAAAGAAAAAAGGAATCAAAAGTGATAAAACCTTTCTACTATTGGATGGAAATACTGAGTCTTAAAAGCGTTTCTTCCATCTAAAGGAGCCCCCCTTAAAGTTTTTAATACCAAAAGCGAGGAATTTCAAGCCTTAAAATTGATGACCAAATCTGAAGCTTCAGATTTCCAATTTAAAAACTTAAATGGACTGGGCGTCATTACCAATAAATAAACCACACAGATAAACAATTAAGGGTAGGATTTAATTTTCTTACCCTTTTTTATTTTCATCAAGCTTCCTCGCATCATCAGCTACGAAATTTTTATCCATTATTTCTGGGTGTCCTGCCCTGCTTATATAAATAGCGCTTGTCAAATCTCTAATCCAATCCTCATGTTCAAAAGAGCAATTCTTGTACAGCTTATTTTCATAACAATTTTAATTTTTAAAGCACAAGCACAAAAAGACCATGCATTCAGTTATAAAGATTTTGAAAATGAGGTCCTAAAATACAAACCTGAAAAAAGTGATCAGGTAACTCAACAGAAGTTTGATTATGGTGTAATGATCTTAAATGAAACGGCTAAAAGTGTAAAAAATAATCCTATCAATTTTAACCTTGCCGATTATTTTAACATTTTAACTGCCTTTGCCACATTAAAAGAAAGTGATGCAAATATCAAATTGGCATTTGAAAAATTTAAAAATGCCCCTGGTAGCTGCGAGTATTTTATCATGTTCGAAAAAAACATCAATGAAAGCCCGATTTACGAACCGATCAAAAACCTATTCAATACACATTTAGCACTGTGTAAATCTGGAACAATGACTATTCTATTCGATATAGAAGATTATGCAAGAAAGAATAAACTAAATCTCAATCTGGTTAAGCTTATCCATGCCATTGAATTGGCCGATCAGAAATTCAGAACTTCGAAAGATCTGAATAAACAAAAAACCCTAGACCTTAAAAATCAGAAACAGATTGATTCGCTTTATCAAAATTATCATACTTACATCGGCAAATCATTGGTTGGCGAAAAATTAGCAGGAACCATGTTTCTGGTGATCCAACATTCCAATTTAGAAATGATGGAAAAGTATTTACCCGTGATCCAAAAAGCAGTTCAAGAAAAAGAAATACCTTTAGCTGCATTAAAAATGCTGATCGACAGGGTATATGGGCTAAAATATGGTTATCAGATTTTTGGAAGTCAAACCGGATTTGGGTTTGCTAATGCTGATGAAAAGACAAGATTAGCCATTAAAAAGAAATACGGAATCGATTAATCAAGCAGAAATAACAAAAGCCTTAACAAAATACCACAGCATTACCATGATCAAAAAATTACTCTTTTTATTGTTACTCCTAACTACATCTAAAAGTTTTGCCCAAAACAGGGTATTCTCTAACCAGTTCTATTTTCTGAGCGAGCTCCCTATTGAAAAAAATATCGGTAAGAAATTTCGTTATACAATAGATTTAAAATCAGTACCAAATGATTCGATCAGTAATATTTCTATAAGAACAATGCAGATTGGGAAAGATAGATACGATTTTATCCAATCAAATGGTTACAAGAAAAATCATCTTGATACACTATGGCACACTGCTACCATCGAGTCGACTATCAATGCCAAAGCCAAAAAAATATGGCTGTATGTACTCCAAGAAGGCAATGGAAACTTCTATGCAGACAATATGAAACTTGAAATACAGGAACCTGATGGTTCTTGGTCTACCTTACCTATTGAGAATGGAAATTTTGAACTGAATGATAAAAATCCGCTCAAAAACTTTATCAAGAATAAAGAACTGCCAAAAGGCACAACGGTAAGTCTAACTCCGCTCAATGCAAAAAATGGCAAATCGCTCTTGATCAAAGCAAATGGTGGTACATCTTCTTTCGT
Source organism: Pedobacter sp. UC225_65 (assembly GCF_042698365.1). Lineage (GTDB taxonomy): Bacteria > Bacteroidota > Bacteroidia > Sphingobacteriales > Sphingobacteriaceae > Pedobacter. The sequence goes on along the minus strand of NZ_CP170550.1, from coordinate 4,334,769 downwards.
AACCTATTATGGGAACAACAACAAAACTGGCAATTTCTGTACCATCAACAACACCAAAATCTACTACGAAACTTATGGAAGTGGAGAACCTTTACTATTGTTGCATGGCAATGGACAATCTATTGCCGCATTTTCGAAACAAATTCCTGCCTTATCCGCAAAATATAAAGTTATTGCCGTAGATACCAGAGCACAGGGCAAAAGCAAGGATAACACTACAGAAAAGTTTACTTATGACCTATTTGCAGATGATATGAAAACATTGTTGGATTCGCTCCATTTAAAAAATGTGAATGTATTGGGTTGGAGTGATGGCGGAAATACGGCGCTGATCATGGCGATCAAATATCCAACTTATGTAAACAAGGTAATGGTAATGGGCGCTAACCTTAATCCTAGTACAGCTGCCGTTGATGAAAGCATTTTGAAACAGACAAACCGCGACATCGTTAAATTAGAAAAAGACAAGAGTGTAGATGCGAAAACAATGGTAAAATTGCTAAAAATGGTTTTAACGGAGCCAAACATCAACCTTGATGACCTTGGCAAAATCAGCTCAAGAGTATTGGTAATGGCTGGCGAAAAAGACCTGATCAAAGCAGAACATACCAAATTAATTGCAGCCCGGATCAGAGGTGCCAAACTGCTAATCTTTAAAGGAGAAACACATTTTGTTCCAGAAGAAAACCCCACCAAATTTAATGAGGCAATACTTGAGTTTTTAAATGAATAATCTGTTCCGGACAAAATATTAACACTAATTAACACCAATTCGTACTCGTTAATACCCTGAATTATAGCAGCAAGCTACTTTTATCGCAACAAAAAAGCATTCCTTGCTTAAGCAAAAAAGTACACCTTAAACTATAATCAAAATGAAAAAGATAACCATCTTCTTGTCCCTCTTTTTATTTGCTATTGCAGCAAATGCCCAACAGTATACCATTAAAGCTGAACTTACTGGTTTTGAAGAACACACTAAATTCTATTTAAAAGACAACACAACCGACCAAAATATTGATAGTGCCATACTTGTAAATGGAAAATTTACACTAAAGGGAAAAATTTCAAGTGTCAAAGCTTTTTGGCTTTATACCAGCACCAAAGAGGCACTTTATTTTACCAATCTGTTAATGGGTGCTGATGAAGTTAGCATTAAGGCTGATGCCAAAGACTTTCCTTGGTATGTTAAAATCAAAGGATCCTCCAAGTCAGGATGTAGCAAATATCTTAGTTCAAGACACTAAAGCTATGTGGAAAGCTAGAGATAGCATTACGAAAATACTGATGCCATTGGTATTTGGTAAACAAAGTGATAGCATACGACTAATTACTGCCCCTATGAGTAAACAGGTAGCGAAATTAGACAGTACCAGAGAAGCCATTACTGATCAATTTATTGCAAAATACTATAATTCTCATGCAGGTTTGCAACAGTTGTATTATAAAAGAGCGCAGTATAAAAAAGAGCAACTAGAAAAGATGTTGCAAGCTGTTGACCTAAAATTTAAAAATGGGTTATTTGGTACTCGATTAACCAATTATATCAAAGTTGGCAACACCTTAAAAAAAGGTGATGAATACCATGATTTTGAGGCCAAAGACCTCAGCGGTAAAAAATATACCTTATCTTCTTTTAAAGGCAAATACATTTTGTTGGATTTTACAGAAACCTATTGTGGTCCTTGTATCCTAGCCACAGAAGACCTTAAAAAACTGAATAATAAATATATAGACCGATTACAGATTGTTACTTTTTATGTAGAATCAAATCAAAAGATAGTACAGCAAGGTTTGGATAAGATCAACCCAAGTGGCCAAGTATTTGGGATGGGAAGGGCTCAGACAGTGAGATTGCCATGAAATATGGGATAAATAGCTACCCTACTTTTGTATTGATCGATCCAAATGGCAAAATCGTATCTCGTTTTTCTGGCTTTGGTAAGGATGATGATGGCAAAGGAAGTTTGGAAAAGGAAATTGAGCATGTACTCGAAAAAACTAAATAACCATATCTTCCATCTCATAATAAAAGCTCATCGATTTTTGATATCGATGAGCTTTTATGCTAATTTAGCACTTGGATATGCTACAAAAACTTTCTATACGCAACTATGCTTTAATTGACAGCCTGGACATTGAATTTGATCAAGGGCTGAATATCATTACTGGTGAAACTGGCGCCGGAAAATCTATTATTTTAGGGGCGCTTTCTTTGATCTTGGGTCAACGGGCAGAAAGCAAATACTTTTTCAATCAAGATAAAAAATGTGTAATAGAAGGTGCTTTTTTATTGGCTGACGATAAACTCAAAACTGTTTTTGAAGCCAATGACTTAGATTTTTTCAAGGAAAGTATTTTACGTAGAGAAATATCCATGGATGGTAAATCGAGGTCTTTCATCAATGATACGCCCGTTAATTTAGCTATTCTTAAGCTGATCGGCGAACAACTGATCGATATCCATTCTCAACAGGCTACCCAAGAGATCAATGATGCCAATTTTCAGTTGTTGATTGTTGATGCATTAGCTAATCATACCCAGTTACTGAGTGATTACAGGACGGGTTTTAAACAATTGAAACAAGAACAGCTCCGATTAAAAGAAATGATCGATAAAGCTGATGAAGCTCGTAGCAAACAAGATTATGAGCAGTTTTTGTTCAACGAATTGGAACAGGCTACGCTAAAGATAGGTGAACAGGAAGAACTGGAGCAGGAGTTGGAAAAACTGACCCATGCCGAAACCATTAAAAGAAATCTACTGACGGCAACAAACCTACTTTCAGAAAATGAGGCTTCTGCCCTAACCCAACTCAAAGAAGCTGGACTTCAATTAAGTGGGGTAGAGAAATTTGATCCAGCAATCGTTGCGCTGCACGATAGGTTACGTTCGAGCATTATTGAAATCAAGGATATTACTCAAGAAATCACGGCCATAGAGGAAGATACCCTACACAATGCAGAGCGATTGACATTTATACAAGAACGCCTGGATATTTTTTATAGCCTACAGCAAAAACATCGTGTGGCCAATAATGAAGGGCTATTGGCGATCCAACAACAGCTCGAACACAATCTTAACCAACTGCTTTCTTCCGACGAACATATCGAACAGTTAAAGAAAACGATAGAAGTACTACATTCTTCGCTAAGCCAAAAGGCTCAAGAATTAAGTACGAATAGAAAAAAGGCCATCCAATTGGTAGAGACTGAAACCAGTAAAACACTTCAACAAGTGGGGATGCCAAATGCTAAAATCATTTTGAACCAACAGCTACTGACACAATTAAACAAAGATGGTTTGGATGAAATTACCTTACTATTTACGGCTAACGCGGGACAAGCACCTGCGCCGGTAAATAAGGTAGCATCTGGGGGTGAGCTGTCAAGACTAATGCTGGCCATCAAAGCTTTATTGGCCAAATACACTTCATTACCTACTTTAATATTTGATGAAATCGATACTGGCATTTCTGGAGAAACTGCTTTAAAAGTTGGTCAGGTAATTGCAGAGTTAGGCAAAAACATGCAGATTTTATCCATTACGCATTTACCACAAATTGCTGCTAAAGGTAATTCCCATTATTTTGTCTATAAAAATGAAACGGGTAATAAAACAACCACGGGTATCCGTAAGCTTAGTGCAGAGGATAGAGTGGGCGCAATTGCGGAAATGTTAAGTGGAAAAAATCCTGGAGCTTCTGCCCTACAAAATGCAAAAGAATTATTGCAATCAACATAAAAACCCTCTCCTCGGTTCGTGTCGACACGAACCAAGGTTTGGATTTAAATTATATCAATCAATGCTATCAAGCAAGGTTGTACTCATTAATTTCCCATTTTTATTGGACACTTCAGACTTCACATACAAGCCTAATTTTGCAGCATACCACTCCGTTATTTTCATGTTGATCAGGATGGAAATCCCAAACGTGGTGGTTTTAAGTTCTGCATTGTAAGTGATCTTAAAACAGTCGTACGTACCAGCGGGTGTAGTTATACTTTCTATACCTTCTACTTTTCTATTGATGATTTTAAAACCAATATCTGCCATTTTTTGTGAGTCGTTAAACATCTGCATGTTAAAATCTCCATCTGGTAGCTCTTGACCAGTTTGCATCTTAGTTGGATAATTCAAATAAGAAACATCGGCTTTTGCAGTCATTCCTTTAAACTGTGAAGCATTAGCACTTGGCATAAAATTTCTCATGTCAATTTTCAAACTATTGCCGTCACAGATCATTTCAGCTTCGGCAGTACTTAGTTCCTTCCCTTTATCATCAAATACCTGCGAACTTACTGTTGCCTTATGACCAGATTTGGCCTTTACACTATAGACCATTTTTGTAACCAGTTTTCCTTTGGGGTTGATTGAACTATATTTTACCACTTTACCGTTGGTCATGTAGATAAAATTTTTGCAGTCTTGTGCCAAGGCCGAAGAGAAGAAAGCCAAACACGTAAATAAAATTAAAATATACTTTTTCATTTCTAAATAGATCAATAATTCGATAATAAACTATAGTTTGATAAACTCTACCCTTCTATTATTGGCCTTTCCTACAGCGGTTGTATTTACATCGCTAGGTTGGGTTTCTCCTTTTCCCTCCGCTGTTAAGTGATCTTCATTTACATTAAAATCTTTCACCAAAGCTGTTTTAATGGCCATTGCCCTTTGTTCAGACAATTGTAGGTTTTTAGCATTGTCTCCATCACTATCGGTATGGCCAACAATCTTTACCTTTAACTGGGGATTATCGTTTAAAACCGCAGCAATTTCTTTTAATACACCTGCAGATTGAGGTTTAATTACCGCAGGTCCAGAATCGAATAAAATGCCACGGGTTACCAATTTGCCTTCGGTCAACAATTTGTTGCGCATATCTGGTTTGCCTATGGCATAGCGCAAATTGCTGATGTACATTTTAGTGGTTTCAGAATCGCCTTCGTCTTGTACAAAAGTCCCAAAGCGTAGGTAATAGTTTGGCTCAACGGCCAATGCCTGTGGAAGGTCAAATACCTTTTTCTCATCAAAATAGATCTTCACACGTTGCTGCTGCCTTACCATCGAAACGTGGATTGGTTTTTTGGCATTCAATTTTGCAAATTGGCCAGCTGATTCGGTCAGTGTTTCTCCTTTGAGGTAACTCCTTGCATTGATTGCTCTATCTTTGGGAGCCATTTCGAAAGAAATGCCACTATTTGATGGCATATATGCCTTTTCTGACGCCGCAGCTAATTTTGCCGAAGAAAGTATCTCTATATAAAACCTTTGGTACCAATTTGATTCTGGATTAAAAGTTACCACCATATCAAAATCTACAGTGCAGTTATCAGGCATCTTGGCCGTATATTGAGGAGAGAAAAATGCATCAGCCCCACTCAGTTGTACCCAATTAAAATCAGTGCCATTTACCTTTACAATTTCTGCTCCACCTGTACTGTTCCATTTAGCGGGCAGGTCTCCAAGGGCATCTTGCTTAAAGTCGTCAAACGCCAAAATCTTGTCGCCAGGTACGAAGTCAAATTTGTTATAGGTAGAAAAAGAAGGTTCATCTTGTCCATTAACCTCTGCATCTTTAGTCTTTTTATTTTGAGCCTTATCTGTAGTTTCTGTTGCTTTATCTTTTTTCTTAAAGAGACCGCCAATACCTTTTTCTAATTTATCCAAGCCTTTGTCAATGGTTTCATCCACCTTTCTGTCTGCTTTATTAGTGGCTGCTGTTTTGGCTTTTTCCTTTACATCTATCTTCTGTGCATACAAATTGGTAACGCCGATCAAACAGCTGACAAAAAGAAAAAGAGCTGAAAATTTTTGAAGTTTGAATATTGTTTTCATGAGCTAATTTTTAATAAGTGAATATAATTCTCTTGGTAAGCCAATCATGGTGATTATCGATGAACGATACGTAATGATTGATAGAGGTCGACCAACAGTAAGACTTATAATCTTTTATACTCAAATGTTGAAGTATTCGTGCCATCGCTTTTTTTGGTAGGATAGCCATCTTCATTGTACTCATAAGTATAAGGTATATTGCCCCAGCTATAACCAACTGTGCCAACATTATTAATAGACAGGTTCGGAAAGAAGAATGCTGCAGGTATAGAACTTGCATGATAGGGTTTATCATCGTAGTTTTTATAGGTAATGGTACCAGAAAAGGTACCTATTGGATCGCTTGAAGTTGTTGTATACGATTTTACCTCTATCAAATTTCCTTTCAGATCATAAGTATATAAATTCCGCCAGCCACCGCCTGTTGGTGCAAAAATATAGTTCTCTGTAATTACACCAGCTGCATAACTATACAGAAAAGTGTTGACCAAGGTTGCAGAGGCTCCAGTTCCATTGTATTCTAATTTTTTGCTGATTGTTCCGTCGGCATTATAAGAAATAGTAGTTTTTGAGCTGTTGTTATTGATCATTTCTGCTACCGTACCATTGCTATTGTAGGTAAAGGTGAAATTTTGTGAAGGATTAGATGCATTAGCAGTTCTGGTATAATTGATCAACCTATTGCTAGCATCATAGGTATAGTTAAAAACAAGACCATCGTTATCTACTCTTTTGATCAATAGGTTTTGATGGGCTGGCTCTTTTTTGACAGGTTCTTCTATGCTGTCCTTTTTGCAGGCATTGAATGTTATACTCATTGCAATCAATGCGAATATCAGTTTTTTCATGGTTTTAGTTTTATAGGTAAATCTTGATTGATAATTGTCGATAAAGCTGGTTATTTTACTGTAATTGCAATGGCTACGGTATTTTTTGTGCCATCGCTAATATTTATCCCAGTGCCATTTTTCCAGTATTTGGCCACAGTTTTCCCACTTGCATTTACTTCAGAACCTGCTACATATACATCATTGCCTGAAACAGCAATACCATTTGCAGAAGAGTATTGTATGCCATTGCCCAGATCTGTTGATGTATTATTTTTCCAATATCTGGCTGTGTTCATCGATAAGCTGCTATTGTATAAGCCACCAACCAGATGCACGTCATTACCAATAATTGCTATTCCCTTTGCACTTGTGCTTGCTAAATCTGGTTTGACGATATCTAGTGAAACCAGACTTCCATTTTTCCAATAAGCAGCACCACTTTTATCGAGTGCCGCATTATAGGCAAACCCAGCAATGTAAATATCTGAACCAGCAATCGCAATGGCATCAGCAGTAGCATTTTGTGTGGTATTGGTCAAGTTTACGGCAACTCCATTTTTCCAATATTTGGCTATATTTTTTTCGTAGCCAGTAATGTAGACATCATTTCCAGAAATGGCTATGGCGGTAGCTCGAGCATCAAATACTCCATCTGTTAATCTGGTGCCTACTCCGTTCTTCCAATATTTTGCAGTGTACTTATAAGTGCTGGCACTATACTCATAACCTACTACATAAACATCATTTCCGGCAATGGCAATACCGGTTACCCCTTCAAATGTAGTTCCAGTAGTAAGATTTACAGGTGTACCATTTTTCCAATATTTAACTATGGTATTTCCAGAAGTTAGGACCTCTGTTCCTCCAATATAAATATCATTCCCAACCACAGCAATTGCTCTAACATCTATATTTTTACTAGCATCTTCAATGAAAGTCGCTACCCCATCTTTCCAATATTTACCAGTTCTTTTTCCAGCAGCGTCAATTTCATAACCTGCGATATAAACAACAGGTGTTTGGCTGAGTTCTGGTTCTGGGTCTTTACTTTTTTTACATGAACTGATCACAATACCGATTGTGATCAGCACCAAGTATAATTTTGTTTTCATAAGACCTGAATATGTTAGTTAAAACTTAAGTCCTTTAAATTCGTGTTTGATTCTAAACTTCCCTTTGATTACATAGTCTTTGATATGAGGGTCATTCTGTTTATTCTCGCCCCCTCTTACCGTTACATTGATTGTTCCGGTCAAAATCCGCGCAACTTCTCCAACCTTTTCACTCTTGGTGATCACAATTGCATCTGGTATTACGGCTGGCTTGGGGTTCAGTAAATAATCGTAACTGTTAAACGTAAAACCCTTTGTAGGATAATTCTGTAGGGATACACTTCCTTGCACCAATTTCTCGGCTGCATTTGGAGTTCCGTTTGGTGTACTGGAAGGTTTAGACATGTCGGAGACAATGGTCAATATCAGACTCGTCTCCCCGTCTTTCCCTGCAAAGATTTTAAATTCTCTATCGGTAGCACCGAACTCGTTATATGAGGTTAAAATATCAGTAGTATCTACATTGATTTCTTTGCCATCAATACTATAATTGAAATAGAGGTCGTTACTTTCCGTATTTCCATTTTGGCCTTTTGAAGCGGTGGCATCCTTACCATTGTTTGAATTGCAGCTACATAAAATGGTGAAAGATAGAATTAAGATTAGGGATAATGTTCTTTTCATGATTGTATTTATTAATGAGGTTAGGCTTTATGTTTAAATGAAGGTAAGATCTATCTTAAGCCTAGTCTTTTTAAAATCGATGAACGGCTACAAATGATCGGTGAAGGAAAAACGAGTTAGAATGTAGGATTATAGGCATCTGGATAATAGATTACCCTAAATCTACCAGCGGTTAGTCGACTTGTTCTTTTGGGATTTTTTTGATGTAATGCATAGAGCAACGAAGAGAACTTCCCTTCAATTACATAAGCCTTTTGGTCCGTTTTGTCTAATTTGGTAATTTGTACTGTATTTTCCTGCACAGGTATATCATAAGTTACACTTGACATTTCTGTGCCAGCGTTTCTTTCTTTGGGCGCATAGAATATTCCACTTTGGATACCTTCATCACTGATCGTAGAGGGATAATTGCCAATCTTTAAAGCACCAGCATGATGAAAGGAAACCTCCATTCTAGCGCCATCTTTTCCTTGCGCAACAATGGAGAGCTGGTGGCTAAGCACCTTATAGCTGACATTGTATTTTTTGAGGTTTTGAGATGGAACAGCTTGCCAAGGCTGACCATCAATTATTGCAGAAAAATACTCGATTGGTTGAACAGGTTCTTCGCTTTGACAAGAAGATAGTACAAGGAGCAGCAAAAGAAACTTTAAAAAAAATGTTTTTGGCGCTAGCTTATGATAAAGTATGTCCATGTTGTTATGTTATACTTAAAACTAGGTTTAAGTACAAAAAATAGACAATACTGATTCTATCAAATAGCTGAATTAATCGTCGAATGGAAGGGTAAACAACAATCAGCCCAAGAAAACTACCATCATCTGGGTGCCATTCTCATCACTTTTGATCTGTAACGAGGCATTAAGTTTGGCTAGCAATTCTCTAACGATCAATAAACCATAACCAGAAGATTTACTGCTTACATTATGGTCTGTGGTCAACTCGTTTATTTTCTCCAATGGAATCACTTCACCTTGGTTTAAAATGGATAGATAAGATTTTCCATCTTCATTTATCGCAGCGTTCAGATAAATATTAGTATCTGTATAAGCATGATTGATGGCATTTTGAAGTAGATTTCTTAACACAATGATCAGTAGATTTTGGTCACTTTGCAGATTTGTCAAAGCTATATTGCCCGTGCTGATCGTCAATCTTTTAGCCTCTGCCTGGTTTTGCATCAACAGGGTTGCTTCTTCAAATAGCTGATCTATGGCAATGGTATCAATATCGAGCTCAAAATTTTCCATCTGGCTTTTCGACCATAACAGCAAATCTTCCATGGTGGCCAGTAAACTTGAAGAAGATTGCATCAATTTTTTCTGGTGCTGTACCTTCTCTTCTTCCGTTAAATAGTTTGGATTGGCCTGTTGTAGTTTTAAGAAAGTAAACAATTGACTAACTGGGCTGCGTAAGTCATGTGATATGATACTGAACAATTTAGCTTTGGTTTGGTTGGCACCAGTCAATTGCTCATTCAACTGATCTAGTTGTTTGTTCTTTTTGTCTAACAATAGATTTGCCTTTTGTTTGTTCCTAAAATTGAGGTAAATGGACAGCAATGCGATGAACAATAAAACCGCACCTCCAATTAACAACCATCTTGTATTTCGTTCCTGTTTGAGTTGGAGATTTTTTGCTTCATTTTCTTTGTTTAGTGCCCCTATTTCACGCTGTTTGGATTCATTTTGGAATTTAGCTTCCATTTCTGCCAAATTCAATGATATTTTTCTTTGGCTCAGCGAGTCTGATAACGTAACGTATCTACTAAAATAATCGGCAGCTACCTTATCATTACCCGATGCCATTTCTAATTGGGTAAGTGCTTTTAACAGATCAGAATATTGTTCTTTGTTATATAAGGCAGAGCCGTGTTCTGCCATTTTATAATACTTAATGGCTAAAGATTTGTTATCAATGGCTTTGTAGTAATCGCCATAAGCCTGATTAACCCCACAGGTTAAAACTTCATTATTATCTATTTTTGATTGTTTATCTGCTTTATCTATATAAGATTTAGCCAATTTAAAATCTTTGTCTTTAAGGGCCAAAAGCCCCATTTCTAAGCTTGACGAAACCAATTCGGACCATCTGCCTGGTTTATCGCCAACAACTTTATGTAAAAGGTTATAATATCGAAGTGCTTCTGTTTTGTTGTTCAGCAAGGCATAACTTCTTATAAATTTACCATAAGCAGCTACATCAACAACAATGGATGAATTTAGATAAGGTTTAGACTCGTTCAAATATTCTAAGGCTTTATTGGGCTGTTTCAGATATAGATAGATTTCGGCTACCATCATTAGTTTCGACCCGTAATCTAATTTGAGCTTTAAAATTTTAGTCGTATCTACGATAGGTTTATGAAGCTCAACGCTTTTCAAGAAATTGCTCAGTGCGATACCATAATAAAACTTTTGTTGCTGGTTGTACATCCCCAAGTTAAAATAGATATCTGTTTTATTTTTCAGGGTATCGGTCGTTTCTACAATCTGTTTTAGCCTTTGGGCAGCTGAATCTGCCTTTCCCTGCATCCCTACATAATGGTAAATAGAAATCAGATTGCCCAATGCCTTGGCACTTTTGGCAATCATGTTACCCTGTACCGCAGCTTCATTTGCCATTTCAAAATATTGCTTGGCCAATTTAAAATTCTGTTTGTAATAATACCCTGTTCCCACAGCACTACTAAATAAAATCTTATAGTTGTACTCTTTGGGATTCACAATTTTCAAACCTGCTTCCCCTTCTTTGATCAACAGATCGATAGTCTCAGTTTTACCATTAAAAGAAGCCATAATGGTTTCACAGGCTTTTCTTTTCTCGTTAAGTAGTTGAAGATGTTTGTCCTGTTGTGCAAAACAAAGGGTAGACCATGTGGTCAAAAGAATGATGAAGAGCGTTTTGATAGGTTTCATTACTTAAATACTTGTTTTGCTTCTTTAAGATAGGTTTTCCCGATAGGCAAGGTATTTAACCCAATCCTGACCTGTTTGGTGCCAAAGCTGTCTATTTTGTTGGTGGCCACTACGTAGCTTCTATGGATCCCGCATAAATTTTCCAATGGGCAAAGACTCTAAAAAATTAGATAGTGTTGCTAATGTTAAATGCTCCTTTTTGTCGGTCACTATTTTTGTATAGTCGCCATAGGCTTCCAGATACAGTATCTCATTCGAATTTAAGGTTACCATCTGGTGCCCTTCCTTAAAGATGATTTTCTCATTTTCAAAAAGCACATCATAAGCCTCTGCCTTGTCTTTTAACTGCGTAAAATCTAATACCCGTTTAATGGTGCTCTCAAAACGCGCACTCTCCAATGGTTTCAAAATAAAATCGAACACCTTTAACTGGAAACCCTGCAAGGCATATTCTGGATGGGAAGAAATAATAATATTGATGGTATCTAATGCTGTAATCGATTTGATGAAATCCAATCCATTCAATTCTGGCATATCTATATCCAAGAACAAGATATCTGGTCTTTGAATCTTGATGAAATCCAAAGCTTCAATGGGATTGCTGAAACTCCCCAATACTTTTATTTGCTGATGTGCTCTCACCTCTACTTCAACAGCCATCCTGTCCAAGTCATCATCGTCAATAATAATGCATGTTAAAGTGTTTTTCATAAAAAGGTATAATAGAGACAATTAAATATACGCAAAAACGTTTGATCGGATTGAACAATAACCGATAATTTTATTTTTAAAAAACTAACTAATTAGTTATATTAGTCGGATGCTAAAGGAGCTAATTGTAAATTTTGTACTTTTATTGGGTATCAGCTTAGCTTCGTTTGCTATTAACGGCATGGTTAGGGATGATATAGGTCAATCATCAACAAACTAGTGCCAAAGATTCTTTGCTATGTTAATGGCAGCAGCAACGTACTTTACCAAGATTATTTTATCTACGAAAAAATCGGAGATTAATACCAATAGATTACTCCCCATAGCTTATATTTGGCAAATAACTTCCTTTATCACAAAACTACAATTTCAATGATCAAGCAGCTTTTCCTTACCTTACTTATTTTCGTTTCTACCAGTATCGTTGCATCGGCACAAAATACTTACCATATTAATGGTACCATTAAAGATAAAACTGGTGCACTACCAGGTGCAGTTGTGTATGTAGCTGGTTACAAAATGACAACAGTTTCCAATAACGACGGCAAGTTTTCGCTGCCAAATCTGGCCCCTGGCAATTACGACATCCTGATCCAAATGATTGGTTATGTATCTTATAAAAAGAATATCATCCTGTCGGATAAATCTGTAGACCTCGATGTATTGTTACAAGAAAGTACTACCACATTGAACGAAATCGTAGTTAAACCAGACCCAAAAAGAGCAGGCTATCTGCAATTGTTCAAAGAACTTTTTATCGGACTATCTGCCAACTCTCAATCTTGTACCTTATTGAACCCTCAAGAGTCGATCTTCAACTATGATAGAGAAACCAGTGTGCTGAGTGGTAAAAGTCTTGAATTTCTGGTCATAGAAAACAAAGCGCTGGGTTACCGGGTAAAATATCTAGTCGATAATTTTGAATACAACTATAAGTCAAGGATTTTTTATTATGAAGGACAACCGTTTTTTGAAGAATTGAAAGGTAGCAATAGCAAGCAAAAAAAATGGGCTAAGGCGCGAGAGGTTGCCTATAATCGATCAACACAACATTTTTTTAAATCATTATACGAAAACAGGGTGAAAGAGGAAGGTTTTGTGATCAATAAATTAGTAGAAATCCCCAATCCCAATAGAAAACCCGATAGTGTGATCAACGCCAATGTGAAAAGGCTAACCGCTGGTAACAATGGGCTGATCAGGACACTTACGTTTAATGGTTCTGATTCATTATCTTATTGGTTAAGACAAAGAAGTGAGTCTAAAGTGATGAATACGCTCATTAGGGCCGATGTTTTGGTAGATACCTTAGTAAAAGTATTTAACAAGGACATCAAGATGATGAACTATCAGGATGCCTTATACATTATCTATAAAAATGAGATGGAGCCTGGGGGCTTCGCTTTTTCTGGCCACAGACAGACTAGACCTATGGATATGCCAGAGTACCAGATATCCGTAATTTATAAGCTACAGCCCAAAGCCTATTTTTATGCCAATGGTGGCATCTTTGACCCAAGAAGCCTCTTGTATCAGGGTTACTGGGCCTATGAAAAAGTGGGCGATATGGTACCTATGGATTATACCCCTCCTGTAAAAACGAAAAAATAAGTCCTAATGTTGAAAAGTCGGGCTTAAAATTGCTAATATTTTTAGTAATTTTAGGTTATGAGTACGGCAGAAGAAAACCCAAACAATTACATCAACGGACGTGGTGCCCAGTTGAACACCGCCAATAAATTCCTAAAAAATGCTTTGGCAAAGGAGCATATAGAAGGTATAGATGATTGGGAAGAACCGAATGAAAAAACAACTTTCATTATCGGCAAATCAAAAACAGTGGTCAACAAGGTAGATAGTCCAGATGTAAGGATGGGTTATTCCCTCAATCCCTATCAGGGATGCGAGCATGGTTGTATTTATTGTTATGCCCGTAATTCGCATGAGTATTGGGGTTTTAGTGCAGGATTGGATTTTGAGCGAAAAATCATCGTTAAAAAAGATGCACCAGAACTGTTCAAAAAATTTCTGGAAAGAAAAGGTTGGGATGCCTACCCCATTTCCTTATCTGGTAATACAGACTGCTACCAACCTGCCGAAAGAAAATTTAAACTGACCAGACAGTTGTTGGAAATTGCATTGGCCTATAAACAGCCCATTGCCATGATCGACCAAAAATGCGCTGATCCTTAGAGATCTTGATATCTTAGAGGAAATGGCCAAACTTAAGCTGGCCATGGTCTATGTATCCATTACCAGCCTGGATGAAAAATTACGTTTAAAATTGGAGCCCAGAACAACCACTGCAAAACAACGGTTGAAGATCATTGAAGAATTGAGCAAGGTCAATCTACCAACAGGCGTAATGGTTGCCCCAATGATCCCGGGGTTAAACAACCACGAACTGCCCGCAATTTTAAAAGCAAGTGCCAATAATGGGGCCAAATGCGCTGGTTATACGGTAGTGCGGTTAAATGGTTCCATCAACAAGATATTTGAAGACTGGCTGCGTAAAAACTTTCCAGATCGATTTGATAAAGTATGGCATATGATCCAAAGTTGCCATAATGGAAATGTAAACGACAGCAGGTTTGGCACCAGAATGCGTGGTGAGGGTAATTTTGCAGAACTGATCAGAAATACCTTTAAACTGCATTGTAGGCTAAATGGACTCAATGTAGAAGAAATAGAACTGGACCGTACCTTGTTCAAAATCCCTAGTGCCCAGACGAGCTTATTCTAAAAAAAGCCTGACCCCAAAAAGGGGCCAAGCTCATTATTAAAAGTAAAAGAAGGAATGTGATCTTAATAGGCACCAACTTCTGCAAGTGCGGCGAACTTGTCTCCATCATGGGCAGATTTGGCAACAATCTTAAAATACCTGATTGTCTGTTGAGCTGGTAAGTTAAAATATTGAATCGAAGCACTATTGACCAATGTATAATTACCAGCAGAACTGAAATTTTGGCCATCGGTGCTGATCAAAATCTCAAAATCCTTAACAGAACGAGATAAGCTACTTCTTTGTGCAATAGAGATACCCGCTATTGATTTGGAACTGCCCATGTCGATGGTTACGTAATGCGGATAGCTTGCAGCAGTACCTGTCCATTTAGAATGCCAATAGCTGTTCAGGTCGCCATCAATCAGTTTGACAGCACGTCCATCAGTTGCACCCTCGCCAGAGGTCTCTTCAGAACTGAAAGCACTGATAGACCAACCTTGCTTACTCAATTCGTTACGGGTACCAAATTCCAAAACTGGAAGGTTATTTACAAATTGATATAGATAGCTAAAACTCTTAATAGTGCCATTTTCATGGACTAGCCCAAGTCTCAGTTCGTATTCAGTATTGCCTTTAAACTCCAAATCTGCCAAAGGTATTTCTATCTTAAATTCGTTAGCACCGAATGGTTTCGACTCCCAGGTAACCGCATTATAGTCTTTATTTACACCAAGGCCTTCGTTGTTGACGTTAGGGTCATTGTAATAAACGATACTATTTACCTTGCCATTGGTGGTGTATTTACCTGAAATAACAATTGTTGACTTGGTTGCATCATAACTGGCGCTGATCGTACTTATTGTTGCCGTTACTACACCATAATAGGTTTTATCATCGATGTTAAATACTTGGTTGGCATTTAATATCGCTGCATCCGTTGCGGTTAAACTTGTTTTAGAAAGGCTCAGGGTGTAGTTGCCTGCACCCATAAGAGCCGTTCCTAAACTTGTCTTTTCTGTCATTTTTAAACAATTGTGTGGTAGGTTTAAACCATGGCCCAATTCGTGCATCATCCCTCCATACCATTTAGTAAACTTACTGGTGCCGATATATTTGGGTTCAAGGCCTTCATAATCCATGGCATAACACCATTTACCCGTACCATAAAATGGACCATCGATTGGTGTACCATCGGCATTGTAACCATAGGGTGGCAACAGGATTAAAGTATGTACACTCGTTTGATCATTTGGGTTTGCGGCAAAATAAGCATTAATCTCTGCCGCAATGGCACCCGCCCCACCCTCTCTAGGGTATTCGCTTTTTGTTTTGGTACCGAAGATGGTAATGATCTTTACTCTTTTGTTAGCATTTACCCACAATCCAAAAGTTTTATCAGTATAACCCAATCGGGTCATTTCTTCTTTATAGAACTTCTGTCCCATTAACAAAATCTCGCTCAAACGTTTTTTATAACCCGCTACCGTGTCTAGGTCTTTTGGTACAAAATAAACAATGTTCAGGTTATGCATCCGATCACTACCAAAGCCATCTGCAGTATTGTAGGTATAGGTAGTTTTTGGAGATACTGGTGTAGGTGTAACCGGTGTCTCGGTCGTTTCTGTCTTTTTACAAGCCAACAACACAAAACTCAGCAACAGGGCGAACATCAACTTGTTGATTATATTTTTCATAGGTAGATTTAGATAGGTTAAATGTATTTAAAATCAACTGCCCCAACATCAAATTGACGTCAAGGCAGTTAGCCTAGTGTTATTTTACGCCAAAAACATCAATTTCGCCCAAAAAAGTATGGTTGGTACCCGCTCTTTGAGGTTCTAAAGCTGTTAGTTTGAGATAACGGTAACCTTTTGCCGATGAAACCGGAAAGTTTTGCAGATCGTTAGAGATTGCAAAATTGAATTCGCCCAAACTGGTAAATGTGGTACCATCGGTACTGCCTTCCAACTTGAACTTTTTCATCCCCACGGCATTGGGTGTAGCAGCATACCTATTGGTTACACCAACCGAAATCATCTTCACTTCTTTCTTCATGTCGATCAGTACCCAATGTGGATATGGGGTTACCACAGAATAATCAGTGTGCCAATAGGTTTTCGAGTCATTATCGATCAATTTATCGGGCGTGCCATTTGGTGCTTCGTCTGCAGAAAAACTGGAAGCTGTAATCGTCCAGTCCTTTTTAGAAACGGTCAAAGCTGTAGATTCATCTTTAAAAATAACCGAATCAGCTTTATCACAGGCCATCACAAACATTAATGTGCTTGCGAATAGTAAGTATTTTATTTTTTTCATCTATATAATTTTATTTGATCAACTGTAGGTTGTTATGGATTTTGTACCAAGTTTTTATTCTTGTCTATTTCATTCTGCGGGATAAAGGCAATGATCTTGCTATCGCCTGGCTGTACCACCTGATTGGTAGAGGTTCCTGTACCAGGATAGTTTCTGGTCAATGCCCTATTGTTACGGAATAGATCATAGGCACGGTGCCCTTCGAAAGAAAGTTCGTACCAACGCTCATCCAATACTGCATCCAAAACAGTTTTACCACTCGTGGCCAAGCCAGCTAATGTCAATGTTGGGATCCCAGCTCTAGTTCTGATTCTGTTTACATCATCTAAAGCCAATTGTTCTTTGCCAGCACCAAGTTTTGCATTGGCTTCTGCCCTATTCAGGTACATCTCTGCCAAACGGATATACACAGGCGAGCTCAAGTTAACAATACCTTCTTGTAAGCTATATTTATTGATATAATACATCGGTACGTTAGGTGTAATCTTGTTGTTCAGTTTCACTACTCCATTTTCTATCAATGGACTGATAAACTTTAACCTTAGATCTTGAGGATTTGCACTCAGTGCATCGTAAAGTTTTTTAGAAGCATAGATCTCTCCCCAACCACTGGCCGCCTGATTTAAAGGGTTACCACTGGCGTCGCCACTAAAATACATCGAGCCAATAGAAGAGAAACCTCGGTCTTCTGTTTTGATGTGTCTGATACAGAAAATGGTTTCTTTATTTCCATCTGGTACTCCTCTAAAATAAGTTGGGTATTCGCCAGAAGACAATAAGCTATAACGTCCAGAATTGATTACTTTATCTGCATACTCAATGGCCTTTTCATTGTTTTCCATGTACAGGTATACACGCGACAATAAAGCATAAGCTACTTCCTTTGAAGCAAATGAGTTGGTTTTGGATTGGGTCATCAGGTCGCTGGCTTTCAATAGATCGGCAACAACAGCATCATAAACTTCCTTAACATTACTTCTGGCCAAGGTTAGTTTCTGATCTTCTGTTAATCCATCTTTCAGGATAGGCACACCAAGGTTGCTACTTGGATTTTGCGAATAAGGTCTACCAAAAATACGGACCAGGTTAAAATGAAGCATCCCTCTGATGTACAAGTTTTCTCCTTTTAATTGTCTAAGTGGAGCGCTTGCATTATCATTTATAGCCTCTATAACCCTATTTGCCGCACTGATCGATTTATAGGCGCTTGACCAAAAATTGGCTGCATGTCCTGAGGTTTTGATCGGGGTATATTTATAGATATTACTCAGATCATCTGATGAGTTCTGGCCTTGGGCAATCTCATCTGTTGGATATTCTGTGAAAAAATAACCACTTCTTACATAAGCCTCCGCTTTAAAAAGGGCGTAAGTTCCAATAGTAGCTGTTTCGATATCGGCCTCACTTGTTAAGGCAGAATTTTCATCAATTGCAGTTGATGGGTTGAATGTTTTCTTACATGCGGTACTACCTATGGTCACTAAAGCAGTAAGTAACAACACTTTTAAATATTTTATTTTCATGACAAAAAATGCTTAATTTTTAAATAAATGGCCATTTAAACGACCGTTTCTGATATTACAACGTGATGTTTACACCAACTAACAACTTTTTACTGATTGGATATTTGATAGAAGATTCTCCGTTGCCCAACTCAACCTCTGGATCCGTACCACTAAACTTGGTCAACGTCCATAAGTTATCACCGCTCACAAAAATCCTCGCCCTGCTAATTTTAGCTCTGCTTAGCCAAGCTGATGGCAGATTGTAACCTAGGGTTACGTTACGTAAACGGATATAACTTCCATCCTCTAAATATCTTGTCGAAGTTGCATTAGAGTTATCGGCTCTACCATGGATAGGTTTAGGGTGTGTAGCCAGATCACCTGGTTTTTCCCATCTGCTCCAGCCTTTGGCCAATTGCATCTGGTTATAACTTTCGTATAATCCATCACTGTCGAAAAAGAAACGGCTATCGTTGTATACATAATTGCCATATACAAAGTTGAAAAAGGTAGAAAGGGTAAAGTTTTTGTATTCGAAATCATTGGTTAAACCACCCGTAAATTTCGGTGCTGATGATTTACCAGTGTACAATCTACTTGCTGCATTATAATTGCTGGTATAGGTCAAAAATTCTTTTCCATCAGCATCTTTCACTCTATTTTCCCATAGCGGTGAGCCTGTAGCTGGATCAACACCAGACCATACTGGCATAAACCATTCGTCCATATTATGGCCAACAGCAATAGGTTGTCTAGCTCCGGTACTTACCTCTGATCGTCCTTGGTTCACCTCTAAAACCTTGTTTCTGTTAAAGGCCATGTTCAAGTTGGTTTCCCATTTAAATGCACCTACAAAATTCTTGGTCGTCAAGTTAAACTCAATCCCTCTGTTTCTTACGTTTCCTACATTCTCATAAACACCACTGTAACCCGTTGTTGCCGGTAAAGGTCTAAAGAACAATAAGGAAGCCGCTTCTTTATGGTAAGCATCAATACTTAAGTCAACTCTTTTAAACAAGGTAATGTCTACCCCTATATTTGCAGATTTTGATTTTTCCCAAGTCAAGTCTGGATTGGCTTTTTGACTTGGTGCGGCACCTGGCAAACCAGCATAACTTGCGCCAGAAGAGATAGAATACAGACCTAATGCTGCATAGTAACCAATACCGTAAGCATTACCTGTAGTTCCGTAACTGCTACGTAATTTTAAAAAGGTAATGGTTTTATTGTCTTTCAAGAAATCTTCATTACTTGCAATCCACGAAGCGCCCAACTGATAAAAGTTACCATTTGGTTTATTGCTACCAAACCTCGAAGAATACTCACTTACATAAGAGGCTACAGCAAAATATTTATTATTGTAACTGTAATCAACTTGACCTAAATATTTACTGAATTGATACGTATCATTACCTCCCGACGGATTGGTTACGATATCCGTTGCCGTACTAAAGGCATCTCTGCCAGCTGGCAGATTTTTTACGTTGGCATTTAATGATTCTGAATAGCCTTGCTCAATTTCTCCAACCGCCAAAATCGCTAAAGTATGTTTACCAAAAGTATTGCTATATCTTAAACGGTTAGAGGTTAACAAAGTATTGCTATAGGAAGTTGAGGCATAAGCTGTACCATTGTTGGTTGCACCAGATTTTGTTCTTTTATCGTTAAAACTGTCGCTACGGTAGTTTACCAATCTGGCTCTGTTATAAGATGATAAGGTCAGGTTTTTGAGAATGTTATAATCCAAATTCACATCGGCACTTACATTAAAACTTTTTGCCCTAGATGTATTGTATTGTAACGTATGTAAGAAATTGTCGCGGTCGCGACCATACCAAGTTCCATATCTGGCATCAACAGGGGTACCATCTGCATTATAGGCGGGATCAAAAGGCATGTTCACATAAGCATCATATAAAGTTCCACCTGCATTGTAGTCATCTCTTATAAAAATCCCGTTCAAAAAAGCAGATACCTTAAATTTGTCTGATAATTTTTGGGTAAAATTACCACGAAGATTATAACCTGTTTTATCATTGTCGATCAATGTACCTTCTTCTTTGTAATAGTTTCCAGAAAGGTAGAAAGTAGACTTATCCGTACCACCAGAAGCAGATAAGGTATGGGTATTGACCAAACCTCTTCTAAAAGCTAGGTCCCACCAATTGGTATTGTTGTTTAAGCGTTCTGGGGTCAAACCTGTGTAGAATTTGCTTTGGTAATCGTATAGTTCCTGAGAATCCATCAATTTAAAATTACCTGTAGAGGCTTCGCTGTAACCAACAGTAGTACTGAAATTTACAACGGCTTTTCCGGCCTTACCTTGTTTGGTAGTAATGATAATTACCCCATTTGCCGCTCTCGACCCATACAGGCCTGTTGCAGCGGCATCTTTTAAAACGGTAATGGTTTCTACATCCGAAGGATTATAGTTACCACCAATATTGCCATCTACCACAATTAAGGATCTGTACTGGCATTGATTGAACCTGCACCACGAATTACAATGTTAGAACCACTGGTTGGAGAACCAGAAGCTGTAGAAACAACCACTCCTGGTGCCCTACCCTGTAATAAACTACTTACTTCATTAGAAGTAACATCTCTTAATTTGTCGCCACTAACAACAGAAATCGAACTAGAAATCTCACTTTGTTTTTTACTCGAATAACCTACAATTACAACTTCACCCAAATTGGTGGCATTATCTGCCAACACAATATCGATGGTAGTTTGTGTGTTTACGATGATTTCTTTAGTTGTATAACCTGTGAATGAAAAAACGAGTACATCTGCCTTTTCTACATTGATGGTATAATTACCATTCGCATCTGTTATCACTCCATTTTTTGTCCCCTTTACTACAACAGAAACACCGGGTATCGGCAATCCTTGTTGATCCGTAACCTTTCCTTTGATGATAGCTTTCTGTAAGCTATTCGCAGTTTTACTAAAAGATACATTTTTGTTAAATGCCATCAATTTGCTGTTGGCGGTAAGCTGCAATGCAGTTGCAAGCAGTAAGACCTTACCCACATTGCAATAATGTTTTGCTTTGTTTGGTATCATTCTTTTCATTTAGGTTTAAAGTTTTTACTTGGTAATTAATTATCTGGCTAGATCATCATCTTCAAGCTGTATCAGAAACTTTACAGATGATAGATAATAAATCCAAACTAAGTACTTTACAGGTGATTACGATAGAGAAACACAGCGCAAACGTTTGATTTTTGCAACAGGGAGAAAATTAACTTAAGATTAAATTAAAAATCTGTGACAACTGGAGAAATGCAGGCCAAATCGGAAATCAAAAACTTAAAAAAGCAGTCAAAACTCTGTAATAAAACAAAAAATTAATATTCAGTTCATAATTTGAACCTCATAACCGCGGTATTGTTAAAAATTATAAAACAGATATCAAACGTTTGCATTATAATTTAATCGTCATGGAAATTATCCTTATTTTAGGCGACAAAAAGCCATGAATATTGCCCTTGTAACCTATCACGATAAAGGTGCCTATGCCTCTCCTACCGTCGCAAATGAAGATGATACGCTTTTGCATTTCTTAAAAACCAAAGGGTTGAACATTGAAAAGGCTATCTGGAATGATACCCATGTAAGATGGGAAGATTATGACCTCGCTATTCTAAAATCGCCATGGGATTATTTCGACTTGATCGAGGATTTCTATAATTGGTTGGCCGAACTGAAAAGTAAAAATATCAGACTCCTTAACCCAATTGATGTGGTAAAATGGAATGCCGATAAACATTACCTGCATGATATTGAAAAAGCAGGTTTAAAAGTAACTCCAAGTATTTTTATTGGCCAAGGTACACACATAGACCTAAAGTTATATCTGGATAAGTTTAACGGCAAACAACTGATCATCAAACCTTGCGTAAGTGGAGGTTCAAAAAATACATTTAAAGTTACCGCAGTAAATGTTGAAGAAGTGAACCCAAAACTTGATCTTTTACTGCAACAAGAAGATTTCATTATCCAACCTTTTTTAACAGAAATTGAGGAAGAAGGCGAATGGTCTTTTCTTTTTTTTGGTGGAAAATTTAGCCATGCGCTTTTAAAAAAGGCAAAAGCTGGCGATTTTAGGGTGCAACATGCATTAGGTGGCACCATCCATCCGCAAAGCCCTCCACAAAACCTATTGGAAGATGCCCAAAAATATGTTGATCAGTTTGCAAAAGGCTGTCTATATGCTCGTGTAGATGGCACTGTTGTAGACCAAAAGTTTTTATTAATGGAATTGGAGCTGATTGAACCATTTTTATTCTTAGACACATTTGAAAATAGCTACGAAAATTATTACCAAGCCTTGTTGCAACTGCTAACAAGTAAATAAGCTAGTTTTCTTTTGGATTGGAAGGCACAGTTCCTTCCATCGTTTTTTTAATGACGTTCATCGATTTGTTTGAGCCATTTTTTTGCTATCTCCTACCTTCAATTTGGGTTAGGACGAAGGTTTAATCACATTGAATTATCCCGTATAATTTAAATCAATAAACGAAATCATGAAAACAAAAAAAACGATTCTAAAGGCATTGCTATTGCTACTCACAGCAATTACATTGATCTCGGCTTGTAAAAAAGGCGAAACCGGACCTCAAGGTGAAAAAGGTATACAGGGAATTGCTGGTCCAGAAGGCAGCACCATCCTGAGCGGCAGCACTACTCCTACTGCTACCGTAGGCAAAAATGGAGATTTTTATCTCGACCTCAGTACTGGCAACTTATATGGCCCTAAAACAACTGCTGGCTGGGGAAGTGCACTGAATTTAAAAGGGCCCAATGGTGCAAATGGCAAAGGTATTTTATCTGGCACAGGCATCCCAGCAAATACGTTAGGTACAGATGGCGATTATTATTTAGATAAAGCAACATATAATTTATATGGTCCAAAAACAACAGGCAATTGGGGTACACCAACAGCTTTAATTGGAGCGCAAGGCCCGATGGGAAATGCCAATGTTAAGATCGATATTTTTACAGTAAAAACCACAGATTGGAAAATCAATGGATTGATGCCTACGCTTATATCTGGAGATGGATCAAGTGTAGCCTTCACTAAATATTTCGAAAGAAGTGGGGCGGCATTGACCGATGATTTTATTAATGGTAATGGTATTGTAATGGTTTATGGAGAACTTACCAACTATAGTTTTCTGCCACTCCCTTATGTAGTAAGTCCCTCAGGTTCGCCAAATACCATTTTTTGGGATTATCGAGTTATTCCAGGCAAAATAGTCCTTCATTTTGGATTTAGAAATACGCAAAGTCAAGATGTTAAACAACAAGTAAATGATTGGATCATACCAGAGGCAAAATATAAAATTGTATTAATGACAGGTACTGTTGTTGCCAATTTAAACGCTGCCAAAATTAATCAACACGATAAGGTTGCTGTTGCTAAATATTTAAGCCTAATTACCAAAAATCTAAACTAAAAGATAAGCCTTTGAAAAACCTACAATTTTTATTTTTAATAGTCATTTGTACCCTAACTGCTTCGGCACAAAGTACAAACGACTGGCGGTTGACTAAAAAAAATTATAAAGGAGCTGATTGGACAGAGACAATAACCTACAGTTATACCAATAAATGGCAATTGAAAGAAGTAAAACAGGTACAGGACAATAAATTAGTGCAGGTACTCCATAACTTTACCTACAATAGCAATGGAAAAACAACAGGTTATCAAGAGATCAATATTGGAGTAAGCAGTATTAAAACATTTGTACTCTCTTACGATGCCCAAGAACGTTTACAAGAAAAAAAGGTACAGCATTTTAAAGATGGCAAGGAAAATTTCAAAACAGTTACCACTTTTAGCTATACAGCAAATAAAGTAACCGCAACCAAAGAAATCATTACAAAGAATGGCAATGCTACTGTTGTTTCTGAATATCAGTTAGACGACAAGGGTAATGTATTAACAAGTATTGGAGATACGAAGGCTGCAGCTACCTACACCAATTACAAAAAATACGATGACACCAAAAATCCTTTGTTATTTACCGGCTCTCTTATTGATAAAGATATCTTATCTCTTAACAATCCTAGGCAAGTGTCATTTTCTGGCAGTAGTAGCTTAGATTTTGTGATCAAGAAAAATGCTTTGAATCTGGTAACCGCTATTGAGGAGCATTTAGATAATGGCCCTTATCAAATTATAAATGTGAATACCTATACTTACATATCTATAAAGAAATAGGATTTACAGCAAATTTTGTATAAAAAAAGCCCGAAGTAAAATGTACTTCGGGCTTTTCTATTCACCGTTAAACTTAAGCTCCCTCTTCTTTTTTCTTTTTCTTACCACTGCTTTTGTTCACCACGGTAATTTCCTCTTTTTCTTTATCGTAATCGATTTCTAAAGTATCTCCGTCATGGATCTCGCCTTTCAGGATTTCCTCAGCAATCGGATCTTCTAAATATTTCTGGATGGCACGTTTTAAAGGACGAGCACCAAAATTACTATCAAAACCTTTTTCAGCAATGAAATCTTTCGCTACGTCAGTCAGTTTCACTTCGTATCCTAAGTTGTGTACACGACCGAATAAAGATTTCAATTCAATATCGATCATCTTGAAGATTTCGTCTTTACCTAAACTGTTAAATACCACCACATCATCAACCCTATTTAAAAACTCAGGAGCAAAAGCACGTTTCAATGCATTTTCAATTACACCACGGCTATGTGCATCACTTTGGCTAACTTTTGCCGAAGTAGAGAAACCAACACCTGCACCAAAATCTTTCAATTGGCGTGCACCAATATTAGAAGTCATAATGATGATCGTATTTCTGAAATCCACTTTTCTTCCCAAACTATCAGTCAGTTGTCCTTCATCTAATACTTGCAACAAGATATTGAACACATCTGGATGCGCTTTTTCGATCTCATCCAATAAGATAACGGCATAAGGTTTTCTGCGTACTTTTTCAGTCAATTGTCCACCTTCTTCGTAACCTACATATCCTGGAGGCGCACCTACCAAACGAGATACCGCAAATTTCTCCATGTACTCGCTCATGTCTATTTGGATCAGTGAATCGTCACTGTCAAACATAAAACGAGCCAGTTCTTTTGCCAATTCTGTTTTACCAACACCTGTTGGACCTAAGAAAATAAATGAACCAATTGGTTTTTTAGGATCTTTTAATCCAGCTCTGGTACGTTGGATCGCTTTGGTTAATTTTTTGATCGCATCATCCTGACCAATCGATCTTCTCTGCAACAGTTTCGTACATGTTCAATAGTTTAACACTATCGGTTTGTCCAACACGTTGTAAAGGAATACCTGTCATCATTGAAACTACTTCGGCTACATTGTCTTCTGTAACTTCGTAACGTTTCGTTTTGGTTTCAGCTTCCCATTCTGCTTTGGCACGCTCCAACTCCTCTAACAGATTTTTCTCAGTATCGCGTAGTTTTGCGGCCTCTTCATATTTCTGGCTTTTCACCACTTTGTTCTTTTCAATCTTAATATCCTCTATCTTACTTTCGATAGTGATGATATTTTCTGGAACATGGATATTGGTCAAATGTACCCTAGAACCGGCCTCATCCAAAGCATCAATTGCTTTATCTGGTAAGAAACGGTCTGTAATGTATCTTGAAGTTAAAGCCACACAAGCGTTAATAGCTTCGTCTGTATAAGTTACACCATGGTGTTCTTCATATTTTTCTTTGATACGGTTTAGGATCTCCACAGTCTCATCTGGTGTAGCTGGCTCAATCATTACCTTTTGGAAACGACGATCCAAAGCACCATCCTTTTCAATATATTGACGGTACTCATCTAAAGTAGTTGCACCGATACATTGGATCTCGCCCCTTGCCAATGCAGGTTTGAACATGTTCGATGCATCTAATGAACCAGATGCGCCACCTGCGCCAACAATGGTATGGATCTCGTCAATGAACAAGATCACATCCGTAGATTTTTCCAACTCGTTCATCACCGCTTTCATTCGCTCCTCAAATTGGCCACGGTATTTGGTACCTGCAACCAAAGAAGCCAAATCTAACGTAACTACACGTTTGTTAAACAATACCCTCGACACTTTACGTTGTACAATCCTTAAAGCCAAACCTTCGGCAATGGCAGATTTACCAACTCCAGGTTCACCAATTAAAATTGGGTTGTTCTTTTTTCTACGTGACAAGATCTGAGAAACACGTTCGATTCTTTCTCACGACCAACAATAGGGTCTAAGCGGCCTTCTTCTGCAGCACGTGTTAGGTCACGACCAAAATTATCCAATACCGGAGTTTTAGATTTAATGTCTGATACTTTTTTTGGTGCACTGAAGCTTTCCTCTTCTTGAAAATCATCATCTCCACCACCTGCAGTACCACCACCTTGGGCTTCATCTCTAAAACCATTTTTATTTACTTCAACCTCTTGTTTAAAGATTTCGTAAGTAATATTGTATTGTAATAAGATCTGTGAGGCAATGTTGTCATCATCTCTTAAAATAGACAATAACAGATGCTCCGTACCGATCAGATCGCTCTTAAATATCTTAGCTTCAAGATAGGTGATCTTTAACACCTTTTCTGCCTGTTTGGTCAATGGGATGTTACCCAGATTAACGGTTACACTAGAAGTACCGCGAACGGCCTCTTCAATTGAACGGCGAAGCTTTGAGGTATCAACGCCTAATGATTTTAAAATCTTAATCGCCATACCATCGCCTTCGCGAATAAGGCCCAACAACAAATGCTCTGCGCCTATATAATCGTGTCCTAACCTCAGGGCCTCTTCCCTGCTGAAAGAAATCACGTCTTTTACCTGTGGAGAAAATTTAGCTTCCATAATATGTGTGTAAACCAGATGACTCTAAACTATAAATTTGTTTTATAAATACGGTCCCTGATTTTTTATATTTTATCAACAATTACGCCATTTTGGTGGATAAGGTTGTTATTTATGATGCTAATAAACAAAAAATAGCGGCTTATCCAAAAATGTTTCTGCTTTTATCATTTACGTAAATGATACACAAATAGGTTTTTAGCTTTGTTAAACCCATTTTAAATGCAACCTAAGACAGATTGTCTCTCTATTGTAAGGTTTTATCAACATTAAAAAACTGACAAATTGTTACCTGCCTACTCCAAAAAATAGCAGTTTTGACAGCTAGTACCTACTTGAGCAATGATGACAAGCTTGATCTCAATTTTCGTTATAGATTAAGTTATTTAATCCATGGTTATTTATATTATCCTACTGTTTTATTCCTTCTTGATTAACAATCCTGTGATTTTATATTCATTCTGCCATATTTACGCTTTATCCCATCCTCATTAATTAGTAAAATCTTATATTTGGGTTATGAATAACATTTACGTAAAACTAGCTGTTGTATTTCTTATTTTGATCTTGCTTTACATCCGAAGAAGAGAAAATAAAGGGATTTTATTACCCATTTTATTCATTGTCATCACCATTTCGGTATTGTACTACTTTAGAAATACCCTACAGATTGGCCAATTCTTCACCCTTCGTTAAACGACCTAAAATCTCCGTCATCAATAAATTAGGTTTTATAATGAATCTTGCTAATCTTTATATAAAAAATTACCATTATGCCTAAATTGGATATTGAAAAGAAAATTGCAAAAGAGATCGAAACCATCAGGACCGAAATCAGCAAGCTGGAAACCAGACTACAGGAATGGGAAAAAATCTCTAATGATTACCAGATCAACAAAGTAACCATCGAAAGTATCTTATCACTGCATGCGGCGCCAGACTTAAGTGATGGGGCTTCAGGAACTAGAGGGGGCAGAAAAGCTAAAAATACGGCGAGTAAGAAGAAATAATTGATCAGGTTGCCTACAGATTTCTACTGGCCTGTTGCATGTGCCTTTCGTTGTGCATAACCATAAACTGAAGCACATCTCCTAATTTTAAATTGATCAGTTTTGCGATTGATATTGGGATTTTTATGGCATTAAGATCACATTGCTTGCTAACCTTAAGTAACCCATTAAGGCTTGTTGTTGGCGGATAAACGTTTCCACCACTACCTCAGCATCTAGTATTGGTGCCGGGACATGTAAATGGGCTGCTTTATACTTTTTGGCACCTTTCGATACATCCATCATATTTGTAAAGTAAGTACCCAACCAACTGCTTTTAAAGGTATCCGCAGGTTGCCCCGAAAAATTGTGCAATCCCTTTTCAATCCTTGGCAGGTAATAATTGCCATAGGTATTCAAATGTTCAAGGCATTGTACAATACTCCATCCGCCATTACTTGCTGGTGCTTTTAACACCGTAATTGTGTTGGGCCTAAATTTAAGGGTTGCTTCATTCAAATGGCGCTCAACCATCAATGCTAAGCTGGCCAATAACTCGTTCTTGTTTACAGTTTTCATTTTAATCATCTCCCCACAAAAATAAGGCAGCAGCTAGACAGTATTGTTGGTATTTACCATGATTTTAAATGACAATGGTATTGATGAACTTGCTGAAATTGGTGGCATCGATACCGATATAGTTAGCCAGGTATTTGTGCGGCACCAACTGCAAGATGTGTGGACTGCGTTGGAGCAAGGTCCTAAATTTTTCTTCTGACGAAAAACTTTGCAACTCTACCAATCGCTCTAATGTGCCATTCAAAGCACCTGCCAATCCATTCCTTACAAATGAACTGACTGCCCTATTGGTATCCATCCATAGCTTAAGGTCAGTATAATGTGCCCTTAAAAAGGTAGAAGAACTCAAAGTTTCATAGTCATATTTAGCAGGCACCTGTAACATTAACGAATCCAATACACCTCCAAAGGATGGCCCATATGTAAATAAGATGGTCGCCTCTCTATCCTTGTGGTCGATATGATAAATACGTTGTACCCCACTCGACACAAAGTATAGATATTTCTCTATTTCTCCTGCGGCGCTCACTATGGTTTTGCGTTTGGCTTCAAATGGTTTCCAGATCTGGGCAAATCCATTCCAATCTTTCTCCGGTAAAGTGGCTATGGCATCAACAAGCTGTTTCAATTGGAGGAGTTCCGTCATGGGGCTAAATATTTACATCTTCAAATTTAGAAATTGTATTGGTAAACCAACAAATGCACATTTTAAAGGCTATTTAAATTTACTTTTTTTATGAGCTTGGCATTTTGTTACTAGCATCCCTTGTTTATCTTTGTATCCGCTTCTTTTAATAAGTAGACAAAAAATTATGGCAGACGAAAAAATAATCTTTTCAATGGCTGGTGTAAATAAAATTTACCCACCGCAAAAACAGGTGCTCAAAAACATTTATTTATCATTCTTTTACGGTGCCAAAATCGGCGTGATCGGTTTAAATGGTTCAGGTAAATCATCCTTGTTAAAAATCATTGCCGGCCTTGATAAATCTTTTCAGGGTGAAGTTGTTTTTAACGCAGGTTACAGTGTGGGTTATTTGGCACAAGAACCGATCTTAGATGAAAACAAAACCGTTAGAGAAGTAGTGGAAGAAGGTGTTGCCGAAATTACTGCCATCCTTAAAGAATACGAAGAGATCAATGAAATGTTCGGCCTGGAAGAAAATTATTCTGATGCCGACAAAATAGATAAACTGATGCAGCGCCAAGGCGAACTGCAAGACAAGATCGATGCTGTAAATGCTTGGGAACTTGACAATAAACTAGAAAGGGCAATGGATGCTTTGCGTTGTCCGGATCCTGAAACCAAAATTGGTGTACTTTCTGGAGGTGAGCGCCGCCGTGTGGCCATGTGCCGTTTGTTGCTGCAAGAACCAGATGTTTTGTTGCTAGATGAGCCTACCAACCACTTGGATGCCGAAAGTATCGATTGGTTAGAGCAATTTTTACAGAACTATAAAGGAACTGTTATTGCCGTTACCCACGATAGGTATTTCTTGGATAACGTAGCAGGCTGAATCTTAGAACTTGACCGTGGCGAAGGTATTCCTTGGAAAGGGAACTACTCTTCGTGGTTAGACCAAAAAGCAAAACGTTTGGCACAGGAAGACAAAACGGAAAGCAAGCGTCAGAAAACTTTAGAACGTGAGTTAGAGTGGGTACGCATGGCGCCCAAAGCACGTCATGCTAAATCTAAGGCACGTTTGGCCAACTACGACAAATTGGCCTCAGAGGATGGAAAAGAACGCGAAGACAAATTGGAATTGTTTATCCCTGCTGGTCCACGTTTAGGTAATGTAGTGATTGAAGCTACGGATGTAACCAAAGCTTACGGCGATAAAATCCTTTTCGAAAACTTGAATTTCTCTTTACCACCAGCGGGTATTGTTGGTATTATCGGACCAAATGGTGCAGGTAAAACCACTTTGTTCCGTTTAATTACGGGTCAAGAGCAACCAGATGCAGGTACATTTAGGGTTGGTGAAACTGTAGCATTAGGTTATGTAGACCAGATGCACAACGACCTGGATGCCGAGAAAACCGTTTATGAGAACATTACAGATGGTTTAGACAATATCCAATTAGGCAATAAGGCTGTAAATGGTCGTGCTTATGTTTCTAAATTCAATTTCAATGGTGGCGACCAACAGAAAAAAGTTGGCGTGTTATCTGGTGGAGAAAGAAACCGTGTACACTTGGCCATCACCTTAAAAAAAGGAGCCAACGTGCTCTTACTCGATGAGCCTACCAACGATATCGACGTAAACACTTTACGTGCATTGGAAGAAGCCTTAGAAAACTTTGGTGGTTGCGCCGTAGTCGATCAGTCACGATAGGTGGTTTTTAGACAGGATCTGTACACACATTTTAGCTTTTGAAGGTAATTCTGAGGTATATTTCTTTGAAGGCAACTACTCGGATTACGAAGAAAACCGTAAGAAAAGATTGGGTGATGTAACTCCACATCGCATTCGATATAAAAAACTAGTATAATATAAAAAGGCTCCAAATTGGAGCCTTTTTTGTTTAATCTTTGCATAGGATATCGGCTAATGCTATATCAATGGTTTGATATTTAAAGTAATAACCAGCATCTAGAAGTTTCTCCGGAATAACCCATCTGCTTTTCAAAATCAATTCCGTTTCTGTCCCTATCAGCACTGCCCCAAATTTTAGCAACCAAATAGGACAAGGTAAGCCAACTTTTGCACCAACTGTTTGTCTCAATGATTTCATCAACATTTGATTAGTTACAGGATTTGGAGAAGAGCAGTTAAAGACACCTTCCAAATCTTTGCGTGATTGTATAAACAAAATGATTCGGAACAGATCTGCAATATGGATCCAACTAAATAACTGGTCTCCATTTCCCTGTTTGCCTCCTAAACCAAAACGTACAAGGTTTGTGAATGGCTTCATTACTCCTCCTTTTTTGCCCAATACAATTGCCATCCTCAAGGCAATCTGCCGAGTATCGGCAAGTTCGAAATTAAAGAATGCCTGTTCCCAATTTTTGGCTACATCAACAGAAAAACCATTTCCGATTTCACCAGTACTTTCTGTCATCGGCTTATCTGTAGCATGACGATATATAGTAGCGGTACTTGAATTGATCCAAAGCTTTGGGGGATTTTTGCATTTCAAAATTGCGTTACCAAGTAACTTTGTCGTTTCTGTTCTTGACCTTAAGATCTTTCTTTATTCTTTTTATTGTACCGACAGTCAACTGATTTACCAGCAAGATTGATCAACATATCAGAATTTTCAAGACCATTGATAATTTCCTTTTCATTATTCCATTGAATATGTTCGTCCTGTCTAGAGATGATCAACACTTGATAGTCCAGCTTACGAAACTCTTCTATCAAATATTTGCCAATAAACCCAGTTCCACCGGCAATAACTACTTTCTTATCCATGCGATTTATTTTAAACTGTTAATTATTTAAGCCACAATCCTTGGTGGAAATGGTGGTTGTTGAGGCTGATGAGGTTGGCTAGATTTTCTTTTGCCCCTGAAAAAGAAGTAGAGGTTGATAAACAACATCAGTCCAAGGTAAATTGAAAAGCTACCGATCTTATAGCTCAATGCCTCTACCAGATTCTGGTAATCGTTGGTGTACAGATTGATCTTTAGAATCATCAACGCAAATCCGATATTCAAAAGGTAAAAACCTGTTTCAAACAATTTATTGGTGGCTTGGGCGATCTCTTCTCGGCCCTTAAAGATATCCAACATATAAACCTTACTATTTCTAAATAATGTTCTTGATACGTAGAAAGTTAAAAACAGTGCTACTGGAACATAAACAGCATATCCGATTAAAATTTTTGTAGTTTCCATAATTTAAGTATTTAAAGTGTTCTGATTAATTTTTGAATGCTAGTGGTCAATATGATGATATTGAGGTAATGTAAAACCGAAAGGATACTGATAATGATGGCCATCTTAATGGCGATAGCTTCTATCAATTGTAGGGGGGAGTTAATGGTTGCCCAACTGGCCAAGGTCATGGCACAATAACCAATGTTGACCAAATAATACCCTATCAAAAGTATTTTATTGATTTGCTGACATAAGGCTAAATGTCCCGGAATAAGCTCAGCAACAAAGATATTCCCATTTCGATAGCAGATTTTACCAACTACTACAATGATCAAAACTATAAGTATAATAAAAATGCCGTATCCTATCATGTTGTAGTTCATATCTGTAATTATTAAACTTTCAGAAAATATTGAAATTTTTAATTAATTTTTTTTAACTCATCATTTTCACGATCAACTTGGTTAACCAATTGTCTTTGTGTTCAGTTACTTTATCAATCATATTATCTGCCCTTGAAACAAAATCATATAGTTTTTTAGTCTGGCCTACAAAATGTTTGGCCTCGTTGGTATCTGCATCTTCAATGGCAGAAACTTCTTTTAACACTTTTAATGCTGGCTTGATCTCTCTTTTGCTTCTTTCTCTTGCAATTTTCACAGCCAATTCATCTAAATCCTTTTCTGCAGTAAAAAATTCACGTCTTTCACCTTGCTTATATTCTTTATATACAATTCCCCAATCCATTAAGGCTCGCAAGTTCATACTGGCATTGCCTCTAGAAATCTGCAGTTCCTGCATCACCTCTTCCATCGAAACCGCTTCGGCAGATACCATCAAAAGTGCATGATACTGAGCCATCGTTTTATTGATCCCCCACTGTGAACCCAATGCCCCCCAGGTTTGAATAAATTTATTTTTGGCTTCGTTGTAATCCATAGTCAAATGTAGCAAATGTTTTCGAACTTTCAAATATATTTGAAAGTTTATTTTTTATCACTTGAATTTGTGCTTTATAGCTATCCTACAGCCTTAAAATAACCATCTAAAATTTAGTTGTGAACTAAATTAAACTCAATTGGATTTCCATTGTTATATAATTAATCTTACAATCTTATATATTTGCCATTATGAAGAAAATACTAGTCGTAGACGATGATGATGATGTTTTAGAAACCATCCAACTGATCTTAGAAATCGGTGGATATGATGTTGAGCCTTTGAACGATGCCCAATTCATTTTTGACCGTATAGCAGAATTTCAACCAGATTTGATCTTATTAGATGTAGTATTAGGAAAAATTGATGGCAGGGTGATCTGTAGCCAGATCAAATCTCACGATGATACCAAACAGATCCCTATCTTAATGATGTCTGGCTTATATGACCTGAAAGAAATTGAGGATATGGAATGCGCCCCAGACGATTTTGTGTCCAAACCATTTAAAATGGATGCTTTGTTAGAAAAAATAGAAAAATTGGTTGCAAAAAAGACCTCTAATTATAATGTAAATTAAGTTGTTATTGCATTAAACAAGTACATCAACAAGAAAGCTTTGCATGGCCTTTGACAAACTCAACGCTGAATTACCTGTCAAAAGAAAGCTGATTTGAAGTCTATTTTTTCTCTTCTCTTGGTCCGCGTTTATAGATAACCAGACCATTTAAAAAGTTACGTAAAATCTGGTCGCCACATTTCTTAAAATTAGGATGTTCATCATTTCTAAAAATGTCTCCCAGTTCGCTTTTGGTTACGGTAAAGTTAACCAGTTTACAGATCTCTATCAATCTGGTCGCTATTTAAGGATAAAGCTACCCTTAGTTTTTTCATGATATCGTTATTGCTCATTTTTTAATATTTAATATGAAGCTTTCAACTTCTTGACTTCCCAACTTTCGAATTATAGACTTCCGTCTGCCAGCTACATTGCAGCTTCTATTTTTACCTTTTTATTCTTTATCTTCTCGTTGGTCAATGCCCTAACCACTTGCGGAACCAATTTTCTTTTGATGGCCACATAAGATGCCTGGTCTTTTACTTCTATCAAACCTACATCGTCTTTTTGTAATCCCCCTTTTTTCAACAGGAAACCTACAATATCAATCTTATTCACCTTATCTTTTTTACCCGCACTGATATATAAGGTTTGCCAAATGCTGTCTTGAGGTAATTTATAAGGTCCTTTTAGGATCCTCTGTCTCAATATCTGATTTTAAGAAAGGATATTTTTCGTCATCTGCCAAAATAAGGTAGGCTGTACCTTTAGCATGCATACGCGCTGTACGTCCGTTGCGGTGTAAAAAGGCATCTTCGGTATAGGGTAATTGATAGTGGATGATATACTGCACTTCTGGAATATCCAATCCTCTTGCGGCCAAATCTGTAGTGATCAAGATCTTGATGCTACCATTCCTAAATTTTAGCAATGCCCTTTCTCTTTCGTCCTGCTCCATCCCACCATGAAAAATATCATGCGCCAGGTCTTTATCGATCAACAGGTCACTGATCATTCTACCGTTTCCCTGTGGTTACAAAAAATCAGGGTAGTTTTGCTTCCTATTTTACAGATCAGTTCAAATAAAGTGTCCAATTTATCTTCTGCTGTAGTCTGTACTTTTTTCAGTTTCAGGTCTGGGGCAATCTGTACATCTTTTAGAAAATCGATGTTCACCACATTTTTAAGACCGGTAAAAGCTGGAATTTCTTCCATTGCAGTTGCCGATGTCAAGATGCGTTGTTTCAATGATAACAACTGCCCGATGATGTACGACATATCCTCAGTGAAACCAAACTCCAACGCTTTGTCAAATTCGTCCAATACCAAAGTAGTAATGGTCGATTCGTCGAAGTTTTGATGGCGAAGGTGATAAGCGATCCGACCAGGCGTACCGATCAACACTGCAGGCGGTTGCTCTAAATTGTTGCGTTCGGTTTTAATGGGGTGCCCACCATAACAGCAGTTCACCTTAAAACCCGTACCCATTTGTTTAAAAACCTGCTCAATCTGCAAAGCCAGTTCGCGCGATGGTACCAATACCAAACATTGAACTCCCTTGTTGTCTTTTGAAAGGTTATTCAATACCGGCAATAGAAATGCCAATGTTTTACCCGAACCTGTTGGTGCCAAAACCAAAATATCGTTTCCTTTTTTTGTAGCGGCAAAGGCTGCCTTTTGCATTTGGTTAAGTGCGGTAATCTTGAGGTTGTCAAGTACGGGTTGTAACATCATTCTGCAAAGGTAATTATAAGTTGGCAGTTTCTGGTTCACAGTTTCCAGTTATCGATTTACCTGAACCAAAATCAATGCGGGGCCAAAATTTTCAGTCTTCCATTTTCCATCTTCCATACATAAACCGTATCTTGTTGATAACCAATAAAATGTTAGCAAATAAACAATATAGATTTAAAGCAATATTAACATTAACCTCTTAATTTTAAGAAACCTGATTACGGGTTGTTAACCTTAACACCAATACGTATGACCTGGAAGAAATTTAGTGGCGAAGTTATTCATTCGTCAATCTTAGAAGAAGTTGAACAAGCGATCATCCGCGAAACAGGAAACGGCTACAAATTAAAAGTCTGCATTGGCACCGACTCTCAAGTAAAAGGTGCGCTTACTGATTTTGCAACCGTGATTGTGCTACTCAGAGAACATCATGGTGGTTTCATGTATATCGCCCAAGACAAAACTGCACAAAAGATGGGCATCAAAGAACGCATGTTGGTAGAGGTACAGAAATCTATTGAAACCGCTTATTCTATCTGCGACCTGCTTGATATCTATGATGTTGACCTTGAAGTACATGCAGATATCAATACCAATCCGATGTTTAAATCGAACAAGGCGTTGAACGAGGCCATGGGCTATATCTTAAGTATGGGTTTTATCTTTAAGGCTAAACCAGAGGCTTTTGCCAGTTCTACCTGCGCCGACAAAATGGTACACTAGTTGGCAACTCCAACTACCAATTTTTATCTACTATCTTTTGCACAGCTGCAGGCTTAACCACCAACTGTTGATTGGCCATATATTGTTTAAAATTAAAAGCCATTTTTTTTGCGTGACTGGCCGCTTGTAACTGATATTCCTTCCACTGCGAGGCATTTAATTTACCTTGGTCTTTTTCTAAAGGTGTAGCCACGTGGGTACTTGGCACAAAATTGCCGTAACGATCGCGTTGATAAGGAATGAAATTAAAATCGCTCAACCAAAAGCGATATCGGCCATCCTTAACTTCTACATAAAAGCGATACAAGATCTCTCCAGAGGGATGTGACATGACGATCAAAGTTTTGTCTACCACCATTTTTCCATCTGCAACAAATGAAGTATCACCTATTGTCAACCTGAATTTTAACCCTTTCCCTTGTTTTTTTAGGTAATCTTCGGCCCTAAGCTTAAGTACCTCCTTAGTTTTGTCTTTTAGGTCTACCACTTCATAATAAATGAACTTGCCTTGCTCATCAACGGGCAACAGGTTTTCTTCCTGCGCCCTTACCTGCACAGCACCTAGCAATAGTAAAAAGAAACTAAGCATCAACTTCATCCTTAAACCATTAAAAAACGCCAAGTTGCCTTGGCGTTTTTGTATATCTTTATTAAAAGGCATAAACTGCCGCCAAAGAAAATTGAGAAGCAGATTTGGAACCTATAACCCCATTTTTATTGGCAAATCCCTGTGTAAAGTCCTTATCGCTATCAAACCTGATTTCAGGAATAAATGTCAAGCCACCAGATTTGATGTTACCTGAGAAAGTGAAAGACGACACTTTGGCATCTGCAGCAGTACCTACTCCTTTATAATTAAAGAACTCGGCACGCAAGCCTAAAGCAACAGCAGGGGTAAATGCATACTGGGGATATAGTGCCACCCCAGCATAACCTCCATTGTCATTAGAAATGGTATAATCCGCAGCATTCAAGCCCAATTTGAATTTATTTGTAATCTGATACGCAGTAGTCAGATCTAAGATCGTTCCGGTTCCGGCAGCACCTGCAGAACGGCCTGAAAGTACATTCAGATAAGCTGTCCAACCCGCAACAGGCGTAACCGTTAATTGTGCACCAATATGAGATACCCCATTAAAATCTTGATAAACATTCCAATCGTTAAATAAACCCGCCATCAAACTCACTTTATCAGAAAAGGTATAACTGGCTTTGACTCCCGCATTTTGGAAAGGCCCAGAACCGAACAGATAAGAAGTAGAATAGTTAAAGTTCGCTGCTGGCGATATCACCTCATAACCGATAAAAGTGCCCATGTAACCTGCTGTCATGTTAAATTTATCACTGAAAGCATAACTCACATATAAATTCTGGATATGGAAACTATTGCTCGTCTCATCGTAAGCACCTAAGGCATTTGGGATGGATTGCGACTGTCCACGTGGGCCAAAAGACAACTCACCCACAAAAGATGCCTTACCTGTAGTTTTCTTTAAGGCCAAATCTATCATCCCTAACGAAACGGAGTTCTGCTCGTTGGCAAAATAGGTCTTGATATTTCCAGCTTTGTTAAAATCATATTTATAATAAGTATCTACAGAGCCTGAAATCTGTAAGGGTGTCGGGGGAGTTTCTTGTGCAAAGGCCACAGTACCACAACCTAAAACGAGCGTAGAAAGCATGAATTTTATTTTCATCATTTAAAATTTGATAGCATTAAAATTAGACCGGTTAACTAGGGGTAGCAAAGCTGTTTAAGTTTAATCTGAGAACTTAAACAGCTTGATATTATGTGTTTGGAACTTCCTGACCTGCAACGATCAGTGTACCTTGACTGTATTTTTCGTCGTGCTGACTTGCATCCAAACCTTCTTCCTCTTCTTCTGCACTTACGCGGATTGGTTGTACCAAATTGATGACCTTAAAGATCACAAACGACATTACAAAACTGAATACGATCACGATGAAGGCTCCTTTCAATTGGGTAAAGAAAAATTCTGGGTTGCCATATAACAAACCATCGGCACCTGCGGCATTTACCGTTTTTGTAGCAAACACCCCTGTCAACAACATGCCTACAATACCACCAACACCGTGGCACGGAAATACATCTAAGGTATCATCAAGACTGGTTTTCTGTTTCCACGACACCACTAGGTTAGAGATTACCGCAGCAAACACGCCAATAAAGATGCTAGAAGGAATACTTACAAAACCAGCACCAGGTGTAA
The DNA here is from genome assembly GCF_042698365.1 of Pedobacter sp. UC225_65. GTDB lineage: Bacteria > Bacteroidota > Bacteroidia > Sphingobacteriales > Sphingobacteriaceae > Pedobacter. The sequence continues at coordinate 4,295,765 of NZ_CP170550.1, read as the reverse complement.
TGGCAACCAAACCCACTACAGCGCCAATGCAAAAACCTAAAACAGACGGTTTTTTGCCTCTAGCTACATCAAAAAACATCCATGATAAACCGGCAGCTCCGGCAGCAGTATTTGTTGTAATAAACGCAGAAACGGCTAGCGCATTTGCACCCAAGGCAGAACCCGCATTAAAACCGAACCAACCAAACCATAATAGGCCTGTACCAATCAGCACATACGGGATATTGGCAGGTGGAACTTCCTTATGTTCCAGGTGCGATTTTCTACGTTTCAATACCAAAGCACCTGCCAATGCAGCCATCCCTGCAGAAATGTGCACTACGGTACCGCCCGCAAAATCTAGTACGCCCATTTTAAACAATATGCCTTCTGGATGCCAAGTCCAATGTGCCAATGGCGAGTAAACGAAAATGGCAAACAATACAATAAATAAGATATAAGAAGTAAACTTGATGCGCTCTGCCACTGCCCCAACCACCAAACCTGGTGTGATAATGGCGAACATCAGTTGAAATACCGCAAACAGAGACAATGGAATTGTACCCCAAGCTGGACCAGAGTTTACACCCTGAAAAAACAAAAATGTTTTGGGATTGCCGATCAAACCATGAATGGATTGGCCAAAAGCAAGACTAAATCCAACAACCGTCCAAAGTACAGTAATTACTCCAGCCGCAACTACACTTTTGATCATGGTTGACAATACATTTTTACGATGCACCATCCCACCATAGAAAAAAGCAAGACCAGGTGTCATTAAAAATACAAGTGCAGCAGCTATTAAAACGAAGGCAATGTCTGGCGCACTGTACTTTCCCTCATCAAAATTGGGAAGTAGAGGAATAAAAAGAGCTAAAATTGCAAGTATCAATAAAACTGCAAAAGGAGCATACTGTTTAAATAAAATTTTACTCATGAATTTTTGTATTTAGCGTTTGATTTTTAATTAATTAACTAAAACTAAATATAAAAATTCAAAATTTTACCAAAAAAATATCAAAAATGTAAAATATTTTAACTAAAAAATAATAAATAACTAAATTATCATAAATAAAAACATGATTTTACATTAAAAATAACAAATCGAAACTAAAAAACACAAAATATTCACATTATAAATGATAATAACAGACGAAAAACATAAAAACAGACAAAAATATAGGATAAATCAAAAAAAATAACACAAAAAACACCTAATAAATATAAAAATCCAATAAAAACTTATCAAAAACTTATTCCCTATCTTTATAGACATGAAATCATACCATCTACTATTCAAACAATCCTTTCCTATTTCTTTGGCAGAGGCTTGGGATTTCTTCTCCTCGCCAAACAATTTGGCAAAAATCACCCCAGACCACATGGCATTTACGGTTACATCTGATTTTGACCCCACCCAAAAGATGTATCCAGGCATGATCATTACTTATAAGGTATCTCCCCTATTCGGTATCAATTTAAATTGGATGACAGAGATTACCCAAGTTGAGCCCGAGCAGTATTTTATTGACGAACAGCGATTTGGCCCTTTTAAGTTCTGGCACCATCAACACCATTTCAAAGCAATACCAAACGGCGTTGAAATGACGGACATCTTAACTTATGGCCTACCTATGGGAATTTTTGGACAAATGGCGCATGGCCTACTGGTAAAAAACAGGCTAAAAGAAATTTTTGAGTTCCGAAAGCGCAAAACTATCGAGCTTTTTGGCACTTACCACTAATGGAAAAGCACATTGGCATCAATGTCCTTTAATGTGCCTTTTGGAGTTTGATATTGCAATTTTAAGGTATACCCGCCACCACCTTCTATAAAGAGAAGCTCAAATGGATGATAACCTTTTTGTAAAGCAATTTGCGCTACCATTTCTTTTGAAGAGTGCATACCGTCATTATCGATCAATTGTTGGTTAGCTATTTTAAGCACACTGCCATCATCAGATCGCAATGCAAAAGTATATACCCCAGTTTCTTTGGCATAAAAATAACCCATATGTTTTGTAGCAAAACTACCCGCCTTGTTTTCAACAGGTATCTCAATGGCATTTGTTATGGCTTCTTTTGCTAGGTCTTTTGTATTGATCAGGGTTACCGATTTATAAAACTTTGGATAATAATAAAATTTAAGCCCTTTTTTTAAGTTGCTTACATCAAGCGCTTTTAAATAGGTGCTCTTTTTATAATTTACGGTATAAACATCACCTCTAGTTCCGCGACCAGTAAAAGCCGCCATATTAAGCTGCATAGGCTTTGTAATAGTAAGTGAAGTGGGTAGTACTGAAGATGTTGGGGTAGGCCATGTGCCATCAGTTGTATAACGCAGGGTAAGCTCACGATAAGGTTTTTTCACTTGAAGCACTGCTTTATCCACAAAAACGCTTTGTGCCGCAAATCCTTCAATATCTGGCATGCGGTAATTGACTTGCATCAAATCAAGCAATTGGTAGTGTGCCTTTAACCTTTGTTCAAATCCACTCCAATTCGACTGATTACCACTCCATGCAACTTCAGCCAGCGCAAGTAAACGTGGAAAAACCATATATTCTAGTTTACGCTCTGAAGGTATATATTCTGTCCAGATGTTTGCCTGAACTCCTATAATATACTTTCTCTCTTCAGCTGTTAAATTATAGTTAAAAGGGTTAAAACCATAAACTTTTTTTAACGTTCCAGCATCCTGAAGGGCATCAAAATAACAATATTCGCCAGGTGTCATGATTACTTGGTTACCTTTCTCGGCGGCCATTTTTGGTGCTTCAGGAACCCAAGAACGCCAGTACATCATTGTTGCCGTTGACGACAATCCTCCATCCAATATTTCATCCCAACCAATCAACTTTTTGCCTTTGCTATTGAAAAACTTCTCCATTCTATGCACAAAATAGCTTTGTAGCTCATCTATATTCTTCAGTCCCTCTTTTTTCATCAACGCTTCACATTCAGGAACATTCTTCCAACTGCTTTTCTCTACCTCATCGGCGCCTAAATGAATGTATCTACTCGGAAAAAGCGCGGCAATTTCTGCAAATACATTTTCCGCAAATTCAAAGGTAGTTTCCTTACAAGGACATAATGGCTCCGAAAAATCTTTTGCTTGTCCGCCCTTACCCTTAGCTGTTAACCAGGGCATTAAATTAGTAGCGGCCATCATATGGCCAGGCATATCTATTTCAGGAATAATCTCAATACCTTTATTTAAAGCATAGCCAATCAATCCTTTCATTTCTTCTTGTGTATAAAAACCACCATACATCCTTTTCCCATCAATTACCTTAAAGTGTTTTTCTGGAATGGCATAATCTGGATTTGTCTTAGACAGCGCTATACAACTTGAATCTTGTGCATTCATTGTCCTCCAAGCTCCTTTTGCTGTTAATTCTGGATATTTTTTGATTTCAATGCGCCAGCCTTGATCGTCTGTTAGATGCAGATGAAACTTATTGAATTTATAATAAGCCATCCTATCTATCATGGTACGTAAATACGCTAAATCAAAAAAATGTCTAGATACATCTAAATGAACACCTCTCCAAGCAAACTTTGGTTGATCCGTTATGGTAACACAGGGCACTGCAATTGTTTTTTGTCCGTTCTTAAAAAAAGTATGCCCCATCAATTGTTTAAGTGTAGCAATAGCCCAAAAAGCCGCCTGAACCTGCGCTACTTTTATGGTGATCGCATTAGGCTTTACTATTAATTGATAACCTTCCATAGCGCTAATTGATGGGTCTTGAATAAGCGTTACCGAATTTGGGGTTTGTATACTAGTTTTTAATGAAGCTGAAATGCTTTTTAATTCATTAAGTGCAGGCTCAAAATCTTTATCCCCAGTTTTTAGGATAATCTGAGTGGAAAAATTCCAATTGAAACTTCCGACACCAACGGTTAATTTTTCAGGTTTTGGAATAATAGCGAGTTTATCATTTTGCGCATAGGCCAATAAAGGACATAAAGCCACTACAAAGATTAGCTTAACAATTGTTTTCACAGGTATATATTTAGTAAGGTTTAGATAACTAAATCTACAATAAATATTTTGAACCTTGAACTACTCCTCGTCTTTCTATTTCTTTATCGATATAAGTTTGGATAGAAGACTTGTTAAGTCCCCAATTTGGTGCAATCAGCAAGTCCCAATCCGAAATACCAAACAAACGCTGGATCACAATATCCGGCCTTAACAGCGGAATCAGTTCGCAAAGCAAGTCGGTATACTCTTCTAAAGTAAAAAGCTTAAATGGATTTTTCTTGTATTTGGCACCCATGATCGAGCCTTCTACGATATGCAAATGGTGGAATTTCACAAATTTGATCTGTGGAAAACGGTTGATTTCGTGGATATAACCATACATCATTTCTCTGGTTTCCCAAGGAAATCCAAAAATGGTATGCACACAAAGGTCGAGCTTGGTATTGTCCAAAAGTTTTACGGCTTCAACAAATTCTGCATGGCTGCAACCTCTATTGATCTGGTCAAGGGTTTCATCATAGATCGATTCCATCCCCATTTCTAAATCCACATCAAAACGATCGGTATAACTTTCTAACAAAGCTACCTTTTCAGCATCGATACAATCTGGTCTTGTACCTACTGCAAAACCAACCACATCTTCGGTATTGATAGATAAAGCTTCATCGTACATCATCTTTAAATAATGCACTGGCGCATAGGTATTGGTATTAGGTTGGAAATAAACAATAAACTTGTCTGCCTTATAAGAAGTTTTGGCTCTCCGCATCCCTTCTTCCAACTGCTCTTTAATGGTAGGCAGTTTTCTGGAAGGTTCTGGTGTAAAAGAATCTACATTACAATAGGTACAACCTCCATAACCTTTACTTCCATCGCGATTGGGACAGGTAAATCCACCATCCACAATAACCTTAAACACACGCTGTCCATTGTACTTTTCGCGTAAATGTATTCCGTAGTTCTTATAACCTTTTACTCCCGAATCTAATGCTGTTCCCATTGGCTGCAAAAATACGAAATTAGTTTGGAATAGCATCTTTGGCCAATACAGCCCAAACCAAACACTCCATTCTGCATCAGGATAGCTGTTCATCGATTTTAAAGACACATCCATCGATAAGATGCTGATCAACATACCGATGCAGCCTACCTTCATTTTACAAATTAAGAACTACATAAACCTCATTGACATGAAAAAACATTATCTTTTTAAAACTGTCCTTATCTTAATGATAGGCGCAGGAATAATTTTTACAAGTTGTAAAAAAGAAAAAACCGACCCAGAAATACCAACCCCACCTCCGGTAACTGCCGACATTAAAATTGAAGCTGGTGGCGGACATAGTTTTCTATTGAAACCAGATGGTGTGTTATGGGCTGTAGGCTATAATGATTTCGGCCAATTGGGCAGTGGCAATACCGCCAATTCTAATAGCTGGATCAAAGTTGCAGACAATGTCAAAGCCGTTTCGGCTGGTTACCAGCATAGCCTAATCCTGAAAAACGACAATACAGTTTGGGCAGCAGGACTGAATACTTCGGGACAGTTGGGCGATGGCACTAAAACCAATAAAAGCATTTACACACAAGTAGCTACCGGTACAAAAGAAATTTACGCAGGCTATTATTACTCATTCATCCTTAAAACTGACAATACACTTTGGGCAACTGGCGACAATGCCTTCGGAGAGTTGGGAGAAACTCCTACCGGCAATTCAAGAACCACCTTTATCCAAGTAGCTACAGACATCAAAAGTGTAGCGATAGGTGGTAACCATACCCTTTTTCTGAAAACAGACAATACAGTTTGGGCGGCAGGGGCTAATAACGCCGGACAATTGGGAATTGGTAGTATTGGTGGCAGCAGTGACAATAAACTGGTTAAAATTACAGACAATGCCAAAGCTATTGCGGCAGGAATTCTCCATAGCGTGATCCTAAAAAACGACAACAGTCTTTGGAGTTGTGGACTGAATGACAGCGGTCAGTTGGGCAATGGCACAAAAACAACCAGTGGAACTTTAACTCAAATTACAACTAATGTAAAAGCCGTTGATGTAGGATCAGAGGATATAACATCTTTCTGCTGAAAAACGACAACAGTTTTTGGGCCTGCGGATGGAATAATTATGGTCAATTAGCCACCGGAAACAACACAGACCAATCTAGTTTAATCAAAATTACAGACAATGTTATTGATTTTAGTGCTGGTTTTGCCCATGTTTTATTCATGAAAACCGACAAGACCATTTGGGGATCTGGTGCAGATGATATTGGACAGGTCGGCAATGGTACAGTAGGCACCCATAAAAACACTTTGGTTCAAGTTGTAATTCCTTAATAAATCAGAATACATCAGCCTTCAATTACATTGCTATCTTAATCAAAAAGGGCCGGTTCTCAAATGAAAGCCGGCCCTTTGTCTATTAGTTATTAAGGATTAAACCTAGTCTTTTGTTGGTTTGGTCATGTAATAAACAGGGATACCGATCAGCATGATCAATACGCCCCAACCACAAGTAGCTGTTTTTGTGATCAAAAGTCCAACAGAAATGGCAGAAGCCACAATGATGTACAAGAAAGGCAGTACTGGATAACCAAATGCTTTATAAGGACGTTCTGCATTTGGCATCTTTCTTCTTAAAATAAAAATACCGTAGATCGTCAGGATGTAGAATATCAATACAATGATGATCACAAAATCAAGCAGGTCATTGTATCTTCCAGTTAAACATAACAAAGAAGCCCAGACCCCTTGTGCCCATAAAGCCCAAGCCGGCACATCGAACCTATTAAGATGACTTGCCTTTTTAAAGAACAGACCATCTTTTGCCATGGTATAATAAACCCTGGCACCCGCCATGATCAATCCATTGTTACAGGCAAAAGTAGAGATGATCATCATTACCGCAATAATAATCGTCCCTGTATTGCCAAAGATATATTGGGCTGCCGCAACTGCAACACGATCAGATGGCGCACTGGCAATTTCATTCAAGGGAAGCACAGCCACATACATTACGTTGGCCAATATATAGATTACACTTACAATCAGTGTACCCAAGAATAAACTTAAACCCACATTACGCTGTGGATTTTTAATTTCTCCTGCAATAAAGGTTACCCCATTCCAGGCATCGCTACTAAACAAAGAACCAACCATGGCAGCTGCGATACCAGACAATAAGGCCGTACCACTGATACTTACCCACGAAGATGAGCCTGTATCAAACATTTTTGAATCCCATGCATTGGTCCAGTTGGCATTCCAAACTTCAGCTTTTGCTGCCAAGGTTAATCCAAAGATAATTAAGCCAAAAAGAGACAATATTTTAATGATGGTTAAAAACGTTTGCAACATCTTCCCATTTTTAACACCTCTACTATTGATATATGTTAATAAGATAATGGTAACAATAGAAACAAGCTGTGCCGCATTCAATTGAAATGAACCCACTTCGTACAGGATATTCTTATCACTAACAGGTTCGTACAAATAGGCGGCAAATTTAGAAAAGGCCACACCAACGGCCGCGATCGTACCGGTTTGGATCACCGCAAAGAAACTCCAACCGTATAAAAATGCAATTAGTTTATTATAGGCTTCTTTAAGGTAAACATATTGACCACCTGCTTTTGGAAACATGGCACTTAATTCGCCATAACTTACTGCAGCTACCATGGTGATCACAGCGGTTAATACCCAGATAAAAATGAACCAACCAGCAGAACCTACCTGACGGGTAATATCTGCACTTACAATAAATATACCCGACCCGATCATTGAGCCTACGACCAGCATTGTGCCATCAAACAGGCCGAGTTCTCTTTTAAAAGAACCTTCTTCTTTTTGGTTTTCCATTTTTAGTTTGTGTTGTTTGGTTTTTTTAGTTTTATATTAGGCTAATATATATGAAAAAACTGTAAAAAAAATAATGGCAAACGTTAACACAACCAGATTATTACTCAAAAAGAAAAAATGTTAACAATCATTTTCATAAAAATTTGGTTATTAGCTAAACACGCTTATTTTTGCAACCCTTGTATTATTTTTATTTCACAACTAAACAACCAAAAACATAAAATTAAACTATGGATTTTCTACGAGACAATTTAATCTATTCCATCCCTCTATTGGGTCTGATCGGTATCCTGGTCATGGCCGTGAAAAGTGCGTGGGTAAACAGACAAGATGCAGGTGATGCCAATATGCAAGAGCTTGCAGGTTACATTGCCGATGGTGCAATGGCCTTTTTAAAAGCAGAATGGAAAGTACTCAGTATTTTCGTTGTATTTACAGCAGCGCTCTTAGCGTATTCTGGTTCAATTCACGAAATCAATGGCGTTCCAATGCATTCGAGCTGATCATTGCTGTTGCATTTGTTATTGGAGCAGTTTTTTCTGCTTTTGCAGGCTACATTGGCATGAAAGCAGCTACCAAAGCGAATGTGCGTACTACCCAAGCTGCAAGAACCAGTTTAAAACAAGCATTAAAAGTAAGTTTTACTGGTGGAACTGTAATGGGATTAGGTGTTGCTGGTTTAGCAGTACTTGGTTTAGGTGGACTTTTCATCGTTTTCTTACAAATATTCCACGTAATTGCGCCAAACAGTGCTGAAATGAGAACCGCCATTGAAGTACTAACTGGATTTTCTTTAGGAGCTGAATCTATTGCCTTATTTGCCCGTGTTGGTGGAGGTATCTATACCAAAGCAGCCGATGTTGGCGCCGATCTTGTAGGTAAGGTTGAAGCTGGTATTCCAGAAGATGATGTGCGTAATCCTGCAACCATTGCAGATAACGTAGGCGATAACGTAGGTGATGTTGCCGGTATGGGCGCCGATCTATTCGGTTCGTACGTAGCAACCATCCTAGCTACCATGGTTTTGGGACAAGAAATTATCGTTGAAAAAATAAATGGCGTATATGCTGATGGATTAGGTGGTTTTTCACCTGTGCTATTGCCAATGGTGATCTGTGGTTTAGGAATTATATTTTCTATTGTTGGAACTTGGTTCGTTCGTATCAAAGGCGAAGATTCAAATGTACAAACTGCTTTAAATCTTGGAAACTGGAGCTCTATTGTATTGACAGGTGTTGCTTCTTTCTTTATTGTAAAAGCGGTATTACCAGCTACACTACATTTAAGAGGTGTTGATTTTACAAGCATGGATGTCTTTTTTGCGATCATTGTTGGCCTAGTGGTAGGTACGTTGATGAGTATCATTACCGAGTATTATACCGCAATGGGCAAAGGTCCTGTTAATTCGATCATTCAACAGTCTGGTACTGGTCACGCAACTAATATCATTGGTGGTCTTTCTGTAGGGATGAAATCTACCGTTGCTCCTATCTTGGTTTTAGCTGGTGGTATTATCTGTTCCTATTCATTTGCTGGTCTTTATGGAGTTGCAATTGCAGCTGCCGGAATGATGGCAACAACAGCAATGCAGTTAGCCATTGACGCTTTCGGTCCTATTGCTGATAATGCTGGTGGTATTGCAGAAATGAGCCAATTACCTCCAGAAGTTCGTGAACGTACAGACAATTTAGATGCTGTGGGTAACACTACGGCTGCCACAGGTAAAGGATTTGCCATTGCCTCAGCTGCCTTAACTTCATTAGCATTATTTGCTGCCTTTGTAGGTGTTGCAGGCATTAGTGCAATTGACATTTATAAAGCACCTGTATTGGCAGGCCTATTTGTTGGTGCGATGATTCCTTTCATCTTCTCTGCACTTTGTATTGCAGCTGTTGGTAAAGCGGCCATGGATATGGTGCAAGAAGTTCGTCGCCAATTCCGCGAAATCCCTGGAATTATGGAATACAAAGCCAAACCAGAATACGAAAAATGTGTGGCGATATCTACCAAAGCATCTATTCGCGAAATGATGTTGCCAGGTGCAATTGCTTTATTGGTTCCAATCATTGTTGGTTTCGGTTTTAAAGGTGTTTTCCCGGCTGTGAGTTCTGCCGAAATATTAGGCGGTCTATTGGCAGGTGTTACCGTGTCTGGCGTATTGATGGGTATTTTCCAATCTAACGCCGGTGGTGCGTGGGACAATGCTAAAAAGTCATTCGAAAAAGGAGTGAAAATCAATGGAGAGATGTTCTACAAAAAATCAGAACCACATAAAGCTTCTGTAACTGGAGATACGGTGGGTGATCCATTCAAAGATACTTCTGGTCCTTCGATGAACATTTTGATCAAGTTGATGTCTATCGTTTCATTGGTCATTGCGCCATATATCGCCATTAGTGCAACCGACATCAAACCTACTACAGAGGTAATCAAAGAGGTACGCATCCAAAAAACAGTTGATTCTTTGGGTAACGAAAAGACAGAAACCATTAAAAATGAAATCGACACGTTGATCAAACGTTAGTTAAATCATAAATGTTACTAAATAAAGGGGGTTTTGAGCAAAAATCCCCTTTATTTTTACATTATTTTTATTTAGGTTTGAACCTGTATATTTTAATAAATCTGAAAACTTATCGAAACACTTAAACTAAACCTTAAACTATGAATTTTAGAAAGTCGATTGACTTACTTACAAAAGAAGCAGAAGAGAGCGGAGAAGGTACACTCAAGAGAACCCTTGGCCCAGTAAATCTGGTAGCTTTGGGTATTGGTGCCATTATTGGTGCTGGGTTATTCTCTATCACAGGCTCTGCGGCAGCAAACAATGCCGGACCTGCGATTACAATTTCATTCATTATCGCAGCTGTTGGTTGTGCTTTTGCTGGCTTATGCTATGCAGAGTTCGCTTCCATCATCCTGTTGCTGGTAGTGCGTATACCTATTCTTATGCCACCATGGGCGAGTTTGTGGCATGGATCATTGGCTGGGATTTGGTATTAGAGTACGCAGTAGGTGCTGCAACGGTTTCCATTAGCTGGAGCCGATATCTGGTCAAGTTCCTCCAATACTTTGACATACACCTCCCTGCCCAAGTCGTAATGTCACCATTTGACACTGCAACCTTGGCCGACGGAACAATCGTATCAGGTATGTTCAACTTACCTGCTGTATTTATTGTGGTATTGATGTCGTTGATCTTGATCAAAGGCACAAAAGAATCTGCAGTAATCAATGGTATCATTGTAGCTGTTAAAGTGGTAATTGTAATGATCTTCATCTTCTTGGGATGGAAATATATCAATTCAGAAAACTATACACCTTATATCCCTAACAACACTGGTAAATTTGGAGAATACGGTATTTCTGGTATCATCAGGGCTGCTGGTATTGTTTTCTTTGCCTACATTGGTTTTGATGCAGTATCTACTGCTGCTCAGGAAGCTAAAAACCCTAAGAAAGATATGCCTATCGGTATCTTGGTTTCTTTATTTATCTGTACCATTCTATATATCTTATTTGCCCACGTAATGACAGGTGTTGCAAATTATGAGATGTTTAAAGGTCAAGATGGTATTGCTCCAGTTGCTGTAGCTATCGACAATATGGGCGTTAAAGATGCGGCTACTGGTATTGTTGCCCCTGCTTATCCATGGTTAAACAAAGCGATCATCCTAGCAATCTTAGGTGGTTATGCTTCTGTGATCTTGGTAATGTTAATGGGCCAATCAAGGGTATTCTTCTCTATGAGTAAAGATGGTCTATTGCCAAAAGTATTCTCAAACGTACATCCAAAATACAGCACACCAGCAAAAAGCAATCTATTGTTTATGGTGTTCGTAAGTTTATTTGCTGCATTTGTACCTGCACGTGTGGTGGGTGAGATGACAAGTATCGGAACATTGTTTGCCTTTATTTTGGTATGTATCGGTATCATAATCTTGAGAAAACGTATGCCAGACCTACCTAGAGCATTCAAAGTACCTTTGGTTCCTTTGATTCCGATCTTAGGTGTATTGGTTTGTTTAGGTATGATGGTATTCTTACCTCTTGATACTTGGGTTCGTTTATTGGTATGGATCATCATTGGTATCAACGTGTACTTATTCTACGGAATTAGAAACAGTTTACTTTCTGACAACATCAAAGCGACTATGGTAAAAAGTACCAAAACCGTATCTTATATCGGTTTGGCATTAGCTGCCTTATTGATTGTAGTGGCCATTTTACACCACCATTTATCTTTAGAAGCAACTGCACTTGATGCAACCGTACAAGCTGATTTTGGCCTATATTATTTCTCATTAGGCTTTGCTGTACTCCATTTGATCATTTATGGTTATAAAATTGCAACGGCTAATAACGTCGAGCCAAAATAACCCATAACTTTTTATAGAAGCCGTCAGTTTAACAACTGGCGGCTTTTTTGTTTACATACAATTTATCCTTTATATTGGTTAAACCCTTACCTTTGTCATTGATCATCTCAAATTATACGCCATGGAGTTCAACTTTAGCCAAATCCTCTCTACCACAATGGTTTTATTTGCCATTATCGATATTTTAGGCTCCATCCCTATCGTAATCGAATTGCGTAAAAAAGCAGGGCACATCCAATCAGAAAAGGCGGCTATTGTGGCCACCGCACTCATGATCATATTTTTGTTTGCTGGAAAAACATTATTAGGTGTAATTGGTGTTGACGTAGCCTCATTTGCTATTGCAGGTTCATTTGTGATCTTTGCCATTGCAATGGAGATGGTATTGGGGTTGACCTTATTCAAAGACGAGGCTCCGGAAACGGTTTCCATTGTTCCACTGGCTTTTCCATTAATTGCAGGAGCAGGAACCATGACCACTCTGCTTTCGTTAAAAACGGAGTATGCCACCCAGAACATTATTGTGGGTATTATCTTAAATATGCTGTTTGTTTATTTTGTATTGAAAAATACCAACCGTTTAGAAAAGCTTTTTGGAAAAACGGGATTGAACATTTTAAGAAAGGCCTTTGGATCATCCTTTTAGCTATTGCCATTAAACTTTTCCGTACAAATACAGGTTTGTAACATTTATTGTTTAAATTGGTCTTATAGTTAGTAAATCTTTGTTATGAACAACTTTGAGCAATTTACTTTAATTATTGGCGTACTTGCCATTTTCTTCGAAGCCATTAGGCATCTGAAAGAGAAGATCAGGCATTGGCTCCATCATTAGTCCCACTTTGCTTAATCAAGCGGGCCACAAACATGCTGTCTGCTTTATCTTGATAACCTTTGATCAATTCCATCTTCTCTAATTTCAGGTCAAAATTTGATGTGAGGTAATTCACTACATCCTCATTTTCTGCTTTAAACACAGAACAGGTCATGTAGATCAACGGTTTATCTTTTTTAAGGTATTTGATTACGTTTTCGGCGATTGCCTTTTGTAGTTTGACGTAATTCTCGATTTTGTATTTCTCGAAATAATAGAGCATTTCTGGTGTACGCCCCCATGTACCAGACCCAGAGCAGGGTGCATCCAATAAAATCCCATCAAATTCATAATGGTGAAGGATCTGATCATTGTTCTGCAAAAGGTCCATTACCTTTTGATGGTATTTTTTAATCCCAGCCAACTGGAAACGCTCCTGTAGGTTCAATAGACTATTTTCCCTCACATCACTCACCAACAGTTCTATTTTTGGTTCTAAATCATGTAGCAAAAGCGATTTCCCACCAGATGCGGCACAACAGTCCCACCAATAATCGTATTTGTTTGGTTCAAAATAGTTGCCTGTTTTTTGCGAAGAGAAGTCCTGTATTTGATAAAGCCTCGGATCGTTGATCACTTGTTCTAACTTTGTACCATTTGGCAAGGCAAGCGTAGTGTCCGAAACTTCTTTAACCATTACATTATTGGCCTGTAGCTGATTGATGACCGCTTGGATATGGGTTTCTTTTACCCGTATAAACAGATCAGGCTGTATAAAAGAAGAGCGATAAAAATCTTCGGCATTGATACTTTCAGAAAGTGGAACATTGAAAGCAAAAACATCCTCCAGTTTAAAGGCCGGATATGCACTTTTGATCAGTTCTATTTTTTCTTGAACAGGAAGGTTGATTTTTTCGGCCAATGCTGGCAGATACTCTGCTACCACCAAACTGGGGGTTTCATTACATAAAAAATCGGCAATGGCCAATCTTTTTAAATTATCCAGTTTGCTTAGCGCCTTACCTAACCTAAAAAAACTGTAGATATACCTTGTAGCCCATCTACGGTCAGATGAGCCCATTTGTTTGTGTTGCTTAAAATAACCCACCAAATGCCTGTGTAAGGGCAACACACCATTGTAACTCGCAAATAACTGTTCAAATGCACGGATCTGGTGTTCTACTCTCATACTTGGTATTTTTTGGAAGGTTAATCAACTAGATTTAAGGTAAGGTTTTTATACTGTAACAACATCAAGTCTTTATTAAAATAACCATATCGAGGATCAAAGCCAAAATCAAAAGAATTGTGTAGACCTTTGTATTTTTCTTTGGTTAAGTAATCAAGATATTTCTCGCCATGTTTGGCCAATAATCTTCCAAAATAAAAACCGATGTCAAATCCTTTAAATGAATACTCACTAGGTTCGAAATTAAATTCAGAACGGTACTGCTTAATAAAATTGACAACGGCAGTACTTTTATAATCTACCCTATACGATGTACTTACAATGGTATTCAGGTCTTGTAACTGATCTACATTATAGTTCTGTTTCAACCAATTCGGATGGCCAAAAAGGCTGATGTCATATCCTCCAGTCTTCAGGTTTTTCAGTTTAAATATTTTATCGATACTAGGAGTTACAAAACCTGTTTCAGACGAACAGATCGACCAAAGCATATTTTTTCCCTTTGATCATCCTCGTTTCAAAGGCATAGGCAGAGGTAAACTCCTGCACAACGAACGAAGGATGGTTTTGTTTGAAACGATCTCTTAAAGGTGCTGCAAATTGTTCGTCGGCCGATTTCTTAGGATTGATCAATACGACAATGGCCGTGTTACTTTGGTAATGTCGGGCAATATAATCGGCAATCTTTATGGCATGTTGATCAATGTTATTGACAATAGAGATCAGCTTAGGATTATTAAAATCGCTAGGTTTTGAGGCAGCCAAAGGCGACACCACTGCCACATCATTTTCTATGGCATAATTGGTCATGTATTTAACGCCATCTGGAAAAACAGGGCCAATGATCAAGTTACTGTTCTTTAAACCTTCTTTTTTAAATAGCGTAGACAATTGGCTATTCTCATCTTTGGTATCAAATACATTAAGCTTAAAATTCAGGCCAAAAGTTGCTGCAGAATCTATCCCTAGTTTTACCCCTTGATAAAAATCTATGGCCATATCTGCACGTTCTAATTGTACTTTATTGGCCGTATTCAGGTCAAGTTGGTTCAATTTAAAAGGAACCAATAAGGAAATGCCTGCTTCAGTAAATTTCTTGACTACTTTTTCTTCTTTGGCTTCTTTTTTTACCTCCTTAACAGGTTTACTTACTGGCGGAACCACTTTAGGGCTACAACTAGCAAATAAACCTATCAGGCAAATAATTATCCAATATTTATTCCCACTCAATAGTTGCTGGTGGTTTTGAACTGATATCATACACAACTCGGTTAATTCCTTTTACTTTATTGATAATTTCATTAGAAATTTTTGCGAGCACGTTATAAGGTAAATGGCACCAATCTGCAGTCATTCCATCTACAGATTCTACCGCACGTAAGCAGATTACATTTTCGTAGGTACGCTCATCGCCCATTACCCCAACAGATTGAACTGGAAGGAAAATGGCACCGGCCTGCCACACTTTATCATATAAGCCTGCTTCTTTTAAGTTATTGATATAGATTGCGTCTGCTTCTTGTAAGATGGCTACTTTTTCAGGCGTTACATCGCCCAAGTACCTAATGGCCAAACCTGGACCAGGGAAAGGGTGACGACCTAAAATAAAGCTTTCTATGCCTAAAGTTTTACCCACTCTTCTTACTTCATCTTTAAACAAAGTATTTAATGGTTCAACGATTTTTAGTTTCATAAAATCTGGCAGACCACCTACATTATGATGTGATTTGATGGTTGCCGAAGGTCCTTTAACAGACACTGATTCGATGATATCAGGATAGATGGTACCCTGAGCTAACCAAACTACATCTTTAACATCATGGGCGGCATCATCAAAAACTTCGATAAAAACCCTACCGATAGCCTTACGTTTCAACTCCGGGTCTTTAACGCCTGCCAGTTGGCTTAAGAAACGTTCTTTGGCATCAACACCTCTTATGTTTAGGCCCATGTGTTTGTATTGTTCCAATACGCTTTCGAACTCATCTTTTCTAAGCAGACCATTGTCTACAAAGATACAGTGTAAGTTTGTGCCAATGGCTTTGTGCAATAAGATAGCTGCAACACTCGAATCTACCCCTCCTGATAAGCCTAAAACTACCTTATCGTTCCCTAATTTTTCTTTTAAGGCCGCAATGGTGGTTTCTACAAATGCATCAGCCGTCCAGTCTTGGCTGCAGTTACAGATGTCTACCAAAAAGTTTTCCAATAACTGTTTACCGTCAGTACTGTGGGTTACTTCTGGGTGGAATTGGATTGCATAGGTATTGGTATCCTTAACTTGATATCCTGCCACCTTTACTTCTGCCGTACTGGCAATGATCTCAAAATTATCAGGCACTTTGGTAATGGTATCTCCATGGCTCATCCACACTTGCGAATCGATATTGATACCTTTAAATAATTTATTTCCGTTGTTGACGAAGTTTAGATTTGCTCTACCATACTCTCTTGTTGATGATGCCTGCACATCTCCCCCACTTTGTTGTGCAATAAATTGTGCGCCATAACAAACAGCCAATAGTGGATAAGCTTTAAACAAGCTCAGGTCTACATAAGGTGCGTCTTCTTGACGAACAGAATAAGGACTACCTGATAAAATAACTCCTTTTACGGTTGAATCTAATTCAGGAATGTGATTAAATGGATGGATTTCGCAGTAAACATTAAGTTCGCGAACGCGACGGGCAATAAGCTGAGTAAACTGCGAACCAAAATCGAGAATGATGATTTTTTCTAGCATGGGCAAAGATAGCGATTAAAGCTGAAAGACTAAAGTAAAAAATTGAAAGTCGGAAGTCTAGAGATTGGAGCCCAAAGTCAGGAGTGTGAAGTTAGAAACAGAAAATTTAACCTCTGTATTAGGTTATCGGTTTCAATGCCTATTTACTATTTCCCATTCACCAAATGAACCATTGACCCAATGAACCAATGAACCAACAAACTAGTCATCTAAACTATGCTGCTGCACCTTTACGCCAAAGCGGACCAAGAAATCAACTCCTTCATCACTCGCCAAACCTTTATAGGCGGCATAAGAATCTTTGAAATACACTTTCTTGATACCTGACGACAGGATCAATCGGGCACAAGCAATACAAGGCGACAGTGTAGTGTACAGGGTTGAACCTTCAATTTTAGACCCATTTTTGATGGCATATAAAATGGCATTCTCTTCTGCATGTAAGGCTAATGAACAGCTGCCCTTGCTATCTCTGGCACAACCTACTTCTGGCCATTCCTCATCGCAATTATGTTTGCCTGCAGGCGGGCCATTGTAACCGATAGAGATGATACGGGTATCTTTTGTCAATACAGCACCCACATGCGCACGTACACAATGCGAACG
Organism: Pedobacter sp. UC225_65; assembly: GCF_042698365.1. Classification (GTDB taxonomy): domain Bacteria; phylum Bacteroidota; class Bacteroidia; order Sphingobacteriales; family Sphingobacteriaceae; genus Pedobacter. Next base: position 4,278,202 of record NZ_CP170550.1, on the reverse strand, counting down.
CCCAGCTAAATCTGATGCCAGATTCATGAAAATTTTATGGAAAGAAGGTTTCATTATTTTTTTAGTCCAGCTTTATAACCTGCCATTGCATAATATAAAATATAGGCATAACATGGCAACATACATATTAAAAACGCAAGGTTATTGGCCAAGTGTAATTGTGATTTCAATTGAGCATAGATCTGTGGTAAAATGGCGCCACCTGCAATTCCCATTACCAATAAGGCCGATCCAATTTTGGTAAACCTACCCAACTTATTGATTGCTAACGGAAATATGGCTGGCCACATCGGCGCATTGGCCAATCCTAATAAGGCGATGAAAGTTACCGAAGTATAACCTTCTGTAAAATAGGTGCCCAAAGTAAATACCAGACCCAATATAGCAGCCAATTTTAAACTCGTTTGTTGACTGATGTATTTTGGAATGGTAAAAATGCCTATTACATACCCCAACAACATCGATATCAAGGTAAATGTGGTAAAGTATTTAGTCGTATCTAAACTCATGCCCATTGCCCTACCATAATTACCAATTACATCGCCAGCCATTACTTCTACGCCAACATATAGGAATAAGCAGATTACCCCTAGCACCAAATGTGGGTGGCTTAATACTGAAGATTTATGTGCAGTTTCAACACCATCTACCGAATCTTCTTTATCAGTATCTATTTCTGGAAGTGATGATTTTTTAATCAAAAAAGCCAAAACCATCAGTACAACAGCCATAATTACATAAGGTGTAATTACCTTGCTTGCCAACTCGTCTAACAATTGTGCCTTATCTGTTGCAGAAACGGCAACTTTAATCTTTTCTTCAATAGCGGTGGCATTTTTAAGTACAATGGCACTTAAGATCAAGGGACTGATGGCGCCAGCGATCTTATTACAGATCCCCAAGATACTGATACGTTGAGCTGCACTTTCTATTGGGCCAATAATTGCCGCATAAGGGTTTGAGGCGGTTTGTAAAAGTGCCAATCCTGCACCCTGCACAAATAAACCAGTTAAAAACAATCCGAATGCACGTTGTTGTGCGGCTGGAATAAAGATCAAAGAACCAATCGCCATTACAAACAATCCTAGCGCCATTCCATTTTTAAATCCTGTTTTTTTAAGGATAGCAGATGATGGAATTGCCAAAAAGAAGTAGGCCATGTAAAAGGCAAATGTCACCAATAATGCTTGGGTTTCTTTAAGGTCGCAGGCAATTTGAAGAAATGGGATCAGTGTACCATTAAGCCAGGTCACAAATCCGAATACAAAAAAAAGCATACTGATGATCGCCATCTGGCGAAAAAAACTGCTTTTTGGGGTAGGTGTTGATGTGGTCATTGTGTTTAGTTTTGTTTTTCAGTTGCTAAATATGCAAAATAAAAATTGTTTCAAGTACTAATAAAAAATGTACGCACATAAAAAAGCCTTCCCTTTTAGAGGAAGGCTTTTCAAAATATGATTTCAATTAATGCCCACCAGAAACTTTGGTGTCAAAATTAATTCCTTGTTTTTTAAGTATTCCGCTCACTTTCCAAGCGTAATAAGCTAAATAGGCAAAACACAATATACCTACTACATAACTATATTGGATACCTGTAAATTCAGAAACATAACCTTGGATCCAGCTGATGATACCACCACCCATGATCATCATGATCAAGAAGCTACTACCTTGACTGGTATTTTTACCTAAACCACTTACCGCTAAGGTAAAGATACATGGCCATAAAGTACTACAGAACAAACCTACACTCGTAAATGCATATACACTTACCATTCCAGTAGTTAACATACCGATCAATAAAGCCAAAATCCCGATACCAGAGAAGATCAACAACATTCTAGCAGGATTACCTTTACTCATTACATCGGCAATGATCAATACCAAAATAATCAATGCATAGATATAAAATGGTGCCAAATCATGTTTAGCAATGGCATTTACACCTAAGAAGATAGCAAAAGCTAGATATGGAGCTACCCATCTCAATATTTTTTGCAGGTTGATCTTATCGGTAAATGCTTCAACAGCACCTGTCCATCTACCAATCATCATACTTGCCCAATACAATGAAATATAAGGTGCAACATCTTTAATTGCGAAACCTAAGTCCTTCTCCATATAAGCAGGTAAGTTACTGGCCGTAGAAACCTCTACACCTACATAAACAAAAATAGCCACCATACCCAATACCAATTGTGGGTATTTCAGTGCTGAACCTTTGATTGATTTATCATCTTCAGCCGATGCTTCAACCAATGCTGGTCTATCAGGTAGAGGAGATAATTTTAAGAATATAGCTACTGCTAAGAAAGCAGCTCCTAAAATCAGATAAGGATCTTAACACTTTCTATACTGATGCTACCTGTACTGCTGGTACTTGCTCCAAAAATGGCAAAACTAACAATCAATGGACCAATGGTGGTTCCGAAGTTGTTAATACCTCCTGCCAATGTTAGACGTTGTGAACCTGTACTGATCGGTCCCAATGCAATGGCCAATGGGTTTGCTACGGTTTGCTGTAACGAAAACCCTAATGCAACAATAAACAGACCAGACAACATCAATGTAAATGAACCTGTATTTGCTGCTGGATAAAACAATAAAGTTCCAATTGCTGAAATTACAAGACCTAGTGCCAATCCGTTTTTATAACCAATCCTATTGATCAAATCTTTCCCCATCAATAAAGAGATGCCCATATAGATCAAAGACCCTACAGTATAGGCTACATAAAAGGCTATAGATACCAATTGACTTTCACTTTGCGTTAAGTGAAATGCTTCTTTAAATACCGGAATAAGGATGTCGTTACTTGCAGCTACGAAGCCCCAAAAGAAGAAGACCGTAACCAAGGGAATAAACTGTCCCCATTTCGTTTGTGTTTGTTGTTCCATTTTTGGATTTAGAGTTTAAGGTTTAGGCTATTTAATATTTAGTTTGTTAAACATAAATAAAATTTATTGCTTACTAAAGTGTAATTTATACACAAAAGAAAAGAATTGTTTTGGAGATGTTAACATCATATTATAATTAACTCCATAATGGTTTACAATCAAAATTCGGAACGAAAAAGCTCAGATTTTAGCTTTAAAAATCGCATATTAGCATAAAATATATGATAGGCTAATGTTTGAAGCGATTTTATTGGGTATGGGAGCTGGGCTAATTTCCTCATTCTTAACTGGTCCTGTTTTTTTCGCAATGATAAAGACCAGTATTGAAAAAGGATTTAAAGCCGGTTTTTCATTAGCAGTTGGCGTAATAATCAGCGATGTTATTTTGATCGGACTGGTACTTTATGGAAGCCAATTCTTAGTTTATCAAGAAAGTTTTGATAAGTATGTAGGCATTATTGGCGGCTTGTTCTTATTCGCTGTTGGAGTCTATTACCTCTATTCTAAAGTTTCCATCAAATACGAAGAGAATGCCATCATCAAAGTGAGTAAACGGGGCTACTTGCTCAAAGGGTTCTTGATGTGTATTCTAACCCCTTCTACCCTCATGTTCTGGATCATTGTAAGCGGGATCATCTCGGCCAAACTCAATTCTTTGGATGAGAAACTTTTCTGTTTTTTTATTGCCATGGCCACCCAATTGACCATAGATGGCTTAAAAAGCTATTACTCCAGCAAACTGCGTTATCGCATTAAAGAAGATGCCTTGAAGAAGTTGAATAAGATTGCGGGCATTATCATCATTGCCTTTGCCATATGGCTAATGTACAAGACCTATCATCAGTTCTACTAAGTTTTCTATAAAAAAATAAAAGGGCGAAAAACTAATTTTTCGCCCTTTCAATGTATCCTATAAATTTCTGGATGGACCAGCAAAGTCTTTTTTAATAAGCTCTTTGATTATTTCCTTCTCTCCAGTTTACAAAAGCCTTGTTCACTACTTTATTTCCTCCAGGTGTTGGATAATTTCCAGAGAAATACCAATCTCCTGTATGATCTGGACATGCCAAATGCAGGTTTTCTAAAGTTTGATAAATCACTTCCACCTCTGCTACTGTGCCAGCTGGCGTAATGATCTTTGCAATCTGATCTGAAATTTCTTGTTGTTTAAACGGTTTGTAGATTCTTTCACATGATTGATCATCTCTTCTTTGGGCAACAAAAGGGAAGCTTTACATTTTTGGTAAACCTCTTCTATAATGTGCTCCAAACCTCTTTCTTTTAACAACTGAACAGCTGCATCAAAAGCTACAAATTGTCCCATTTTAGACATATCGATACCGTAACAATCTGGATAACGGATTTGTGGTGCCGAAGAAACAATGATGATCTTTTTAGGGTGTAACCTATCGATCAATCTTGATGATACTTTGTTTCAAGGTGGTGCCACGTACGATAGAATCGTCAACCGCAATCAGCGTATCTGTATGGTTTTTGATCACACCATAAGTAGTATCGTAAACATGGGCAACCATTTCGCCTCGGTCTGCATCCTGGGTAATAAAGGTACGGAGCTTCACATCTTTGATGGCCAACTTCTCTACCCTTGGCGACATGGACAGTAATTCGTTCAGGTCCTCATCGTTCAATTGCTCTTTGCGGTTAAGCAAAGCATCTTTTTGAACTTCACGTACATGCTCGTGTAAACCCTCTACCATGCCATAAAATGAAACTTCGGCGGTATTAGGGATGAAAGAGAAAACCGTGTTTTTTAAATCTTTATTTACAGCTGATAAAACCTGAGGAATTAATAAATGTCCTAATTTTTTACGCTCTTTATAAATATCTGCATCGCTACCTCTCGAAAAATAGATACGCTCAAATGAACAAGCTCTTTTCTCTGCAGGTTCACGGTACATTTCTTGGGTTACTGTACCATCTTTTTTAACGATCAAGGCATGGCCAGGTTCTATTTCCTTAACTTCTTTGATCTGTACATTAAATGCCGTTTGGATTGCCGGTCTTTCTGATGCTGCCACTACGATCTCATCGTCTGCATAATAAAATGCCGGACGGATACCCGAAGGATCGCGTAGTACAAATGCATCTCCATTACCCACAATACCAGAAATGGTATAACCGCCATCCCAGTTTTTGGCCGAACGACGAAGTATGTTTGCAATGTTTAGGTTGTCAGAAATCTTATGGGTGATATCCACATTATTTAAGCCTTCTTTTTTGTAGGCATCAAATAATTCTTGGTTCTCATCATCTAAAAAGTGACCGATTTTTTCCAATACCGTAACGGTATCTGCTTTTTCTTTTGGATGTTGTCCAAGCTCGTACAATTGCTCTAACAGCTCGTCCACATTGGTCATGTTAAAGTTACCGGCGATTACCAAGTTTCTGGTCATCCAGTTGTTCTGGCGCAAGAAAGGGTGGCAATTTTCGATGCTGTTTTTACCATGTGTACCATAACGCAAATGCCCTAATAAAACCTCGCCGATAAAGCTTACGTTTTGTTTCAGGTATTCGGTATCTTTCATCAGCTCCGGTGTTTCATTTTGGATATCTACAAACTTGTTTTGTACATACCCAAAAATATCTGCAACTGCATTTTGCGCCATAGAACGGTAACGGCTAATGTAGCGGCTACCTGGTTTCATGTCTAATTTAATGGTTGCAATACCTGCTCCGTCCTGTCCGCGGTTGTGCTGTTTTTCCATCAACAAATACAATTTGTTGAGGCCGTAAAGTGCAGTACCGTATTTTTCTTGGTAGTATGACAGAGGTTTTAACAATCGGATAAAGGCTATCCCGCATTCGTGTTTGATCTGATCGACTCATTGATTATGATTGAGCCGCAAATTTACCGTTTTATCTAACTACTACCTAACAGAAAATGCAAGTTTTATCATCAAATTACCATAACCTGATAAATGCATGTTGAATTGTGATTTAAATGAGGATAACAAGCTAATATTAAAACAGTTGAGACACTAGCCTTAATATTACTACATTTTGAAGGAACTTAGCGCTTGGCCAAGGAATAATGAAGCATGGGCATCAAAAGTTGCCACATCGCCAGAAGTGTAAAAAGTTCTTTCTGAATTTTTTGCCAATTGGCTTTCCATTTCTGGATGTCTTTTTAAATAATCTACCAAGCTATTGGCAACAATATCACCCTGCGCCAACAACTGGATATTTTTGGGCAGGTATTGCTCGATCTTTGGGATCAGCAACGGGTAATGCGTACAGGCCAGCAAAATACAGTCTATTTGATCTGATTGTTGAAGTAACTGTTGGATATATTGATCTACAAAATAGTCTGCTCCTGCCTGTGTATGTTCTCCATTTTCGATCAATGGCACCCACATTGGGCAACTTTGCTGATGTACCTCTATTTCTGGATAAAAGTGGTTGATCTTATGGGATAGGAATTGGAATTTATTGTCCCCCTTGTGCCCATTACACCAACTTGTTGGGTTTTGGTATAATTGCCAATGATTTCGGCAGTAGGCCTGATTACACCCAATACCCGATTAGTTGGATATTTTTTAGGTAGGTCTAACTGCTGGATATTCCTCAACGCCTTTGCTGAAGCTGTATTGCAGGCTAAAATCACCAATGGACAACCTTTAGCAAACAGCCATTCTACACATTCTAATGTATACTTATACACCGTTTCAAAAGAATGGTCGCCATAAGGAGAACGTGCATTATCTCCTAAATAAATATAATCGTATTGTGGCAGTTTTTCGGTGATAGACTTAAATACCGTTAATCCTCCAAAACCAGAATCGAAAACACCTATTGAAAATTGATTATCCATTGCAAAAAAAAGCGGAATTAAGTATTCAACTTAATTCCGCAAGATATTAATTATTATCTTAATTATTGTTTAGGCTTAGCAGCTCCTGGTTTTGCAGCAGCAGGCGCTGGCGTTGTTGCAGAGATACCTAATTTGGTTTTTACTGCAGCAGTAATGTCTTCTCCACCATCAAAATAAAGTAGGTTGTTGAAACCTTGAGACGGAGAAATATCAAAAACGTAAGCTAATCCTTTTTCTTTAGCTACAGCATTCACTGCGTTACTTAATTTTTGACCAACTGGTGGAAACAATTCGTTTCTTTTAGCTTCTACAGCTTCGTTACCTTTAGTGGTAGCATCTTGAATTCTTTTTTGAAGATCTTGCAATTCGATATCAGCAGCTTGCAATTCTTTACCAACTACTTCTTTATTGGCTTCGCTCAAAGTTTTTTGTTTCTCTTGTGCAGCTTTGTATTTGGTTGCCAACTCTTGATTCATTTTCTCCAAGTCGCCTTGCAATTTTTTTGCAAAGGTTTCTAAAGCAGTCTGTGCTGTTTTTGCTTCTGGCATTGTAGCATAGATCTCATCGGTATTTAGGTGCCCGAATTTTTGTTGAGCACTGGCAACATTTGTCATTAGCATTAATCCAGCCGCAACAAAAAATACGTTAATTAACTTTCTCATTTTTCTATTTACTTAATAATTGTTTTATATTTTATTTATCTTATTTAACAAGGGTGCCAGGTTTATAACCCAATTTAATAATCACATCATTACTGATGTCGTAATTGCTACTGGCATAGATCATCATCGTCGATTCACTACTTTTATCGAATACAAAATCAATAAACTTACCTTTTGCGGTTTCTGCAATGGTAGTTGCTATTTTCTCTTGGATTGGTTTTAACAACTTGGTACGCATCTGGAAAAGTTCTCCTTCAGGACCAAATTTTAGACGCTGTAGTTCTTTTGCTTTTTTCTCTTTTTCAATGATATCGTTTTCTCTACGCTTACGCATATCATCCGTTAACAATACCTGATCGGCCTGATAAGCTTTATACATTTTATCTATTTCCATAAAACTGTCGTCAACTTGTTTCTGATATTGTTGAGACATGCCATCAATCTGTGTTAATGATGATTTGTATTCTGGCAAATGCTTTAAGATATATTCTGTATCTACATAAGCAAATTTCTGTGCAGATGCACCTAATCCGATTAAGAGCAAAAAGCTAGCTAATATGTATTTTTTCATTGACCTGACCTTGTTTTTAATACAGCAAAATTAATTAAATCCACCCAATTGTTGTGCAATACTAAAGTGGAACTGACCTTTGTTGGCGTCAGGAATACCTGGTATCTTATCAAATCCGTAACCATAATCAATTCCCAACAATCCAAATATCGGTAAAAATATCTTTGCTCCAATACCTAATGAACGTCTTACGTTGAATGGATTGTAATCGCTAAACTTATTCCAAGTATTACCACCCTCGGCAAAAGCAGTTACAAAGGCTGTTGCTTGTTGTGAGTTGATTACCGGATATCTTAACTCCATTACATATTTGGTAAAGATCGGGCTACCAGAAGTTTGTGCATTGTTAATGTTGGCACCTACCGGAACAACCGAGTTGTTAGAATAACCACGCATGGCGATCAATTCTGAACCTTGTAAGAAATCAAATCCTTGCATACCATCTCCCCCTAATTTAAAACGCTCAAAGGCTGATTGGCCTACGGCACTGTTATACGAGCCTAAGAAACCAAATTGCGCTTGCGCTTTTAAAACCAATTTACCTGTTATGGTTTGGAACCATTGCGATTCAAATTTCCATTTATGGTACTCAGTAAACTTATAACGTTGTTTATCTGAAGCTATTGCATAGTTTACATTATTCAACAACGAATAAGGAGGTGTAGCCTGTATCGTAAACTTGATATAAGAACCACCAGTTGGGAAAATGTTATGGTTTCTTGAATCCCTTGCAATTTCTTGGGTCAAGTTTAAGTTGTACGATGTACCAGTACTGAACAGATATCCTCTGTAGTTATTCAAGATGTATTGGTTCAAGTTAATAGTATGTACCAAAGAGAACCAGTTGTCTGGCCATTTCAGTTTTCTACCTAAGCTAAATGAAACACCATTTAAACGAATCTTATAAGCATTGGGAGTCTGCAGATGGTAGCGCATTAGATTGCAATGAAGTAAATGCACTTACCCCAAAACTTACTGGTTTTTTACCTCCAAACCATGGTTCAGAGAAAGAGAAACTATAAGATTGATAATATTTACCATTCGTCTGTCCACGTAAACTTAATTTCTGTCCATCACCTTTTGGAAGTGGCTTATAGGCATTGCCATTAAATATATTTCTTAATGAGAAGTTATTAAAGGTTAGACCCAATGTACCAATTACACGGCCACCACCAAAACCACCCGACAATTCAATCTGATCTGAAGGTTTTTCTTCTACATGATATTCGATATCCACAGTACCATCAGCTACGTTAGGCTTAGGAATAGGGTTGGTTTTCGATTCATCAAAATTTCCTAATTGTCCAATCTCACGTACACTTCTAACTAGATCCGCTTTAGAGAATTTTTCTCCCGGTTTAGTACGGATTTCACGCAATACAACCCTATCATTGGTAATTGTGTTACCGATGATGCTGATTTTGTTGTTGGTATATTGTGGGCCTTCGTAGATACGCATCTCAATATCTACAGTATCGTTATGGATCTTGGTCTGTACAGGATCAATATTGAATGTTAAGTAACCATCATTCAGGTATAGACTTGATACATCACTACCGTCTGCACTTCCACGTAGCTTGGCTTCTAATTTTTCTTCACTAAAGATCTGGCCTTTTTCTATCCCAAAAATCTTTTCTAAGGTTGGTGTGCCGTATTTTGCATTTCCAACCCAACTGATGTTACCAAAGTAATATTTAGGGCCTTCGTGTATATTTATTTTAATGCCAATGGCCTTGTCGCTATATTGATAAATGCTATCTTTTAATATTGCTGCATCTCTATAGCCCTTCTCCTGCATTTTGGCGATCAGCTTTACTTTATCTTCTTCGTACTTTTCCTTGCTAAACTTACCACTACCAAAAACCTTATAAAATGCTTGTTGTTTGGTCTTTTTAAGGTATTTTCTCAGTTTTGCTGATTTAAAGTCCTTATTTCCTTCAAAATTGATTTCGTGTACTTTTACACGTTTGCCCTTGTTGACATTAACTTGTAAAATAACACTGTTTTCTGCATTAGGATCTGGTTTTGATACATACTCGATTTTGGTAAAGAAATATCCTTTATCCAACATGTATTTTTTAACAATCGCACTAGTGGTATTGTAAAGGTTATCGTTTACAATTGTCTTCCCTGCTTTATCAGCAAGCTTTTCGCTGATATCAGTTTTTTGAGATTTACCAACGCCAAGGATTTCAAAAGCCGTTAATCGCGGACGTTCTACTACCTCAATATCAAAAAACACGCTATCACCTACAATTCTATCTACGTTTAATCGTACGTCATCAAACAAGCCTTGTGCCCAAAGATTTTTGATTGCACTTGCAGTTACTTCTCCAGGCAAAGTTACGCGCTCACCTTTGATCAGTTTAGATAAGATGATGATCGTTTCTTTATCAAGGTATTTGGTACCTGTTAATGTTGTTCCACCAATTACATATTCTTTTGGACTAAAATAATCAAGGTCTAAGCCATTTACTTTTAAGCTTGCAGCAGCAGGCTGTGGACGATCTGAGCTATTGCTGGTAAACCCATCAATAGCAGAAATATAAGTTGGTATATTCTTTTCATTTACAATTTAAAAAACGTTGCTAAGTTAATTTAAACACCTGTTAAAAAGTGTTAAAAGTAAAATTAGTTCAGTTGTTCACTAATTTTTCCAAAGCGACGTTCGCGTTTTTGATAATCTACAATGGCTTCAAAAAGATCTTCTCTTCTAAAGTCTGGCCATAAGGTTTCGGTAAAATACAATTCGGTATAAGCAATTTGCCATAACAGGAAGTTGCTTACTCTATGCTCGCCACTTGTGCGGATCATTAACTCTGGATCTGGCATTTGAGCAGTTGTTAATTGGGAAGCAAAAATATCTTCATTGATCTCTTCTAAAGTTATTTTCTGCTCTTGTACTTGTTGGGCCAGTCTTTTGGCGGCTTCCAATATTTCCCATTTGGCACTATAACTTAAGGCCAATGTTAAGGTACATTTGGTATTCTTACTTGTGATGTCCATCACATTGGCCAAATCATCAATACATTTCTGTGGCAATGATTTTAAATCGCCAATGGCGTTCAATCTTACGTTATTTTTATTAAGTGTTTCGGCTTCTTGATTAATGGTCGAAATCAACAATTCCATTAAAGCATTCACTTCTTCGATAGGTCTGTTCCAATTTTCGGTAGAAAAAGCATAAACGGTCAGGTATTTTATCCCAATATCTACACAGCCTTCTACAATATCTTTTACAGAAAGCACACCACTCTCATGACCGAAAACCCGAAATTTACCTTGATTTTTTGCCCATCTACCATTGCCATCCATAATGATCGCAATATGCTCTGGTAAGCGTGTGGTGTCTATTTGTTCTTTAAATCCCATTAATATTTAAGTAATGCTCTAAAAAGTAAAGCATTTTTGGCTCACAAAGGTATAAGATATCCCAATACTTACAAACATGTATGTATCTCTTTTTCTAAAATCGCCTCTTTGGGTACCTACTTTTGTAGGATCTTGTGAGGATCTGATAAAAAATAACTATAAGCTGCCTGATTAGGTGGATCGCCTTTCCAGGAGTTTGCTGCCGGATAAACCCCACTCACATCATCTAAATGATCTGTAAACGCAGTGCGGTAACCAATCTTAGAAAATAAGGTCAGGTTTTCTGTCAACCTGTATTTTGCGCCAGCCCCATAAGGAACGGTGATGGCGTAATTTTTATATTGTTCTAGCGGGCCCTCTGTTCTATAAATCCTCAGGGTTGCATCTCCTCCCCCATAATTTGCCTTTGGATTAAATATAAATCCACCAATACCTGCAAAAATAAATGGTGTAAATCTTTTTTTGGCAACAGGCGAGTAGATATCAAAGAAATTCAGCTCCGTAAGTATCGAGATTTCGTGAAGATTGGATTTAAAATTCAGTCCTCTTTTTCTCAGATCAGCATTGGAAGAACTTAGGTCATTGGCTTTAACGCTACCATATGTATAGTATAAACCCAGACCCCAATAAGGATCAAAATTTATTTTGGCAAATATACCTGCAGAAATCCCACTGATCTTTAAAGGGTTGTTTACATTTAGGTCTCCCATATATCCAGCGCCTCCCGCATCAATACCTACTTCGGCCCTTTGGGCAGAAACAGTTGAAAGCAAGCCAAAAAAGAAAAGAAGGGATAAGACTAGTTTTTTGTATCGCATTTTAATAGTTACGGGTATCTATGCCCCAAAGTAATTTATTCCTTAACGTAGTTAAATAACTTTCATTGTTAAGGCGAAGCAGATTAACATTAAAATTTGCTTTGTTGATATTGATCTTAACTGATCGATCAACGGTTTCCGTCCTAGAATCACAAGAAACCAAGAACTTGGTACTTCTGGCCTCAATTTCGAAAGTGAGCTTCACATCATCTGGAACAATGATCGGTCTCACATTCAAATTATGGGGTGCAATTGGTGTGATCACAAAGTTCTGTGCATTTGGCAAGATGATCGGACCACCACAACTTAAGGAATAAGCCGTAGAACCCGTTGGGGTAGCGATGATCAACCCATCAGCCCAGTAAGAGTTGATGAACTCTCCATTCATATAGGCATGGATCATGATCATCGCCGAGTTGTCTCTTCTGTGGATGGTGATATCGTTCAGTGCAAAGTTTTCATCGCCAAATAACGAATTCTGAGATTCGAAATTCAGGATACTTCTTTTATCTAATGAATATGCTCCTTTTACCAAGGCTTCGATCGCAGTATTGATTTCGTTCTTGTTGATACTGGCCAAAAAGCCCAATCGTCCAAAATTGATCCCTATTACCGGAATTTGAGAATCACGAATCAATGATAAGGTATCCAATAAAGTGCCATCACCACCTAAGCTCAAGAGCACGTCTACTTCGGTCAGTAATTCTGCATGTGTAGAAAACGTAGTGATATTTGCAGGAAGCTTGACCTTGGCTTTGATAAAATTATAAAACTTAAGATAGACCAAGACCGTAACTTGTTGTTTGGCCAATGCATCGAACACTTCTTGTACAAAGGGCAAAACACTATCATTAAAATCTCTACCGTAGATTGCTATTCTCATGTAGGTATTATACGTTTAGATAGTTCATGAAAGAATTAAATCGATCTGCTGAACCATCATCGTTTTGTGAATTGTTAAAAACAGCTTTGACTTCGTAACTATAGCGTTCAAAAGAAGCGATAATACTTGATAATTCTGTTTTATTTATCTTTAAGGTAACTTCCAGTTTGGTAGAATCGGCAAATGAACTTACATAGGACGAGAGTACTGGGCATTGTCTGCCTCTACGATCTGCGCCATGTGTGCCAAAGAGTTGTTTCTATTGCTGATCTTAAAACAATATCCCACCTGGCTCTTTCAGGGCATACATGTCTGCAGTATAGGCTAAAAGATTATGGATAGAAACTACACCCAGGTAATTCTTATTCATATCTAAAACAGGCACCAATGAGAGTTGCAATTGATTAAAAAGACGCACCACATCGTAAATATGGGCATTTTCAAAAACAAATGGATTTAAGATCGATAAGGATAAACTTCCAATTGGAGTAGCCTGGTCTCTTATTTCAATCAATTCATCTTCAGCCACCAGACCTAAAAACTGGGCCTCATTTACAATGGGCAAATGGTAAAGTTTAAACTCACTCATCCTTTCCAAAGCTTTCTGTACCGTATCAGAAGTCTTTAGCGTTGGAATTATATTGGATATGAGTTCTCCTGCTAGCATCTATTTAAGTAAAATCCTATTTAAAAATTTGTCAAGGTATTCGTTAAATTCTGTCGGTCTCTCCATCATCGGTGCATGCCCGCATTTATCTACCCAATTCAATTCTGAATTTGGCAAAAGCTCATGAAACTCAACAGCAACATCTGGAGGTGTAATTTTGTCTTGTTTACCCCAGATCAAAGAAACTGGAATAGTAATCCTTGAAAGCTCTTTGTTCATGTTATGACGGATGGCAGATTTTGCAAGCGCTAAAATGCGGATCACCCTTGAGCGGTCGTTAACAGATTTGAACACCTCATCCACCAACTCTTTTGTTGCCGTTGCTGGATCATAAAATGTAAATTCAACCTTTTCCCTAATGTAGTCGTAACTCTCTCTTCTTGGAAATGACCCTCCGAAAGCGTTTTCATATAGGCCAGAACTACCTGTTAATACCAATGCTTTTACAAACTCCTGATGTGCAACCGTAAAAACCAAGCCTACATGGCCTCCTAATGAATTTCCGACCAAAACCGCCTGATTTAGCTTTTTGAACTTCATAAAGCGGTGTATGTATTTAGATAAGCTTTTTACACCCAGCGTAAGGATAGGCAATTCGTAGATTGGCAATATAGGCACTACCACGTGATAATTGGCCTTAAAATGATCAAGTACTGGTTCCCAGTTACTTAGCTCGCCCATTAATCCATGAAGTAATATTAGCGTTTCACCTTGGCCCGCCTCTATGAATTTAAACCCCTCTTCTTCAATTACTTCGTATTCCATATATGGTATTAATTGTATAGTAAGTGCTACTAAGTTAATAGAGTAAAATTAAATTACGGTAAATAATCTAAATATTTTTCCAAAAAAGTACATTACTAATGCAACAACAGATTTAAGCCAATTGTGATTTTACAATCTCGCCAATCAATTTTCCATCAGCTTTTCCGGCCAGTTCTTTGTTGGCCAAACCCATTACCTTACCCATTTCTTTCACACTAGTGGCCCCAGATTCGGCAATGATCTTAGCTACAACCTGTTCAATGGCAGCTTTATCTAGCTGTTGAGGTAAAAATTGACTGATTACATCTATTTCCTCTTGCTCTACATTATATAAATCTTCGCGACCTTGTTCTTTATAGATGGTTGCAGATTCTTTACGTTGTTTTACCAGTTTCTGAAGGATTTTGATCTTCTGCTTCTTCACTGATATCTTCTGCATGTCCTTTTTCGGTTTTTGCCAGCAGCAAGGCTGCTTTAATTGCTCTTAAACCTCTTAGTTTAGCCTGATCTTTGGCCAACATGGCTTGTTTTATCTCTTGATCTATTGTATTTGCTATCATCTTCTTTTTTTGTTTAATCGGTTAATCGTTTGAACTGGTTAATTGCACTTGACAATTTTTCTATTTAAACAGTTAACTGTTAGTCTCTTTTTACTGTTGTTGCGGTGGCTTGTGCAGTTGGCATGATCAACATATCGTTGATGTTAACATGTGCCGGACGACTTACCGCAAACCAGATTGCTTCGGCGATGTCTTGTGCTACCAAAGGCTCAAAGCCATCATACACTTTTTTGGCCCTGCCTTCATCACCTTTAAAACGTACAATAGAAAACTCTGTTTCTACCATACCTGGATGTATACCTGTTACTTTTATCCCGTAAGGTAAAAGGTCGATGCGCATCCCTTGGTTCAATGCTTCAACCGCATGTTTCGTTGCACAATATACATTACCATTGGCATACACCTCTTTACCAGCAATAGAACCAATGTTAATGATATGGCCTTTCTTTTGCGCTACCATCCATCCACTCACCACTTTAGAAACATACAACAAACCTTTGATATTGGTATCGATCATGGTATCCCAATCGTCGGTATTTCCTTTATCTATTGGATCTAGGCCTTGGCTCAGTCCTGCATTATTGATCAGTACATCTACATTTTTCCATTGGGCGGGCAATGTTTCCAATACGTAGTTGATATTCTCCTTGTCCCTCACATCGGCTTGGATTTTTTTAACCTCTACCGCATATTTATCAGCCAAATGATGTGCTATTTTTTCTAAAAGGTTTTCCCTTCTACCAATTAAGATCAAGTTGTAACCTTGCTGGGCGAAAAGATGTGCACAAGCCTCACCTATACCTGAGCTTGCACCTGTAATTAATGCAATTTTAGCCATTTGTTAATTTATTTGATGTAACAAAGGTATAATTTTTTGAACGGGGAACTTACTCGAAAAATAAGCTGAAAGTAAAATGTCTGAGCTTTGCTTTTTCAATTGGTGTATCGAAAGCATTTCCGGCATGCTTAACTATATCTTTGAAAGAATAGGATAATTTAAATTCTGGAGACATCTTGAACCATTCGAAATAAAGGTCGAAACCAATACCTGCTTCATAGGATAAATAATTCCTGCTGTTTTTAAGGTTTTTTTGAAGTGCTGGCGCATCAAGGTCGTCTGTTTTCTTTTTAGAAGCCATGTCCATCGAATATTTCAGACCACCCAACATATAGGCCCTAAAGTTCATCAAACGATCTGATTTTACCTTTACGCCAAGTGGCAGCTCGACCATAGTTGCCTGAACCTTTTTCGAGATTGGCTCATCAGTTTCATAAGTATAATTTATCTTACGGTCGTTAAAAACCAATGTGGGTGTTAAACGCAGGTCGATGTTGCTGGTCATCCGTGTATTTACTACAAAACCGATACCGAAACCCGTAGAAACCGGTGATGAAACGGAGGTCAGGTTACTTGTAGATGGCAAATTATTATCTGGATTTGTAAACGGTGTTCTCCAATTTGCCGTTTTCAGGATTTTATACTCGGCAGCCACATATTGAAAGGTAAAACCAAAGTTCAGCTTTTCATCGTCATTGCCACCACCCCAGTTCTGGGCTTTTGTACTCCCAAAAACAAATAGCAGACCAATAAGGAGAGTCAGTTTTATCTTCATTTGATACCGGTATAAATGGCACTAATACCAAACGTTAAAGAACGGTGTTTGGTATTCTGATATCCAACTTTTTCCATTAGCTGGGTAAATGCTTGTCCATCGGGGAAAGCAATTACCGATTCATTTAAATAAGTATAAGCTCTTTTGTCTTTTGAAAACAATTTACCAAAAAACGGGGTCACATATTTAAAATAGAAATGATAAAGCTGTTTCACAGGAAAAACACGTGGTTTAGAAAACTCTAGGATTAACGATCTTTCCGCCAGGTTTTAAAACCCTTAACATATCTGACAATCCTTTTTCCAGATGTTCGTAGTTACGCACACCAAAAGCTACGGTGATGGCATCAAAAGTACTGTCCTCAAAGTTGAGACCTTCTGAATCGCCAAGTTGAACCGAAAACACATCTCCCAAGTTACGTTCCTTGATCTTTTTCTTGGCTACTTCCAACATCCCTTCAGAAATGTCTACACCAATTATTTTTTCGGGCTTAAGGATACTGATCGATTCAAAAGCGAAATCTCCGGTACCAGTTGCAACATCTAATATTGTTTTGGGTTGAATTGTGGCCAATTCTTTAATGGCCATACGACGCCAGATGATATCGATGCCCAAGGAAAGAAAGTGGTTTAAAAAATCATAAGTACCTGAAATGTTATTGAACATGGTAGTTACCTGTTCTTTCTTAGTTTCATTACCTGCGTAGGGAGTTATTTTTTGATTCATAATTCTTGGTCAAAGATAGAGAAAATGCACAACTGTTTAATTGGTAAATTGTTTAATTGTATGGGTAAACCGACAGAGAACTGTTATACCGTTGTAGGCAGATTCATTACAGTGCAGCTTAAATGGCGAAATTGGCTAGTTACTTCCATATCAAATCTAATTCTACTAACCAGTTCAATCAATTAAACAGTTAACCTTTAATACGCCAAACTATCTTCTCCAAACTTATTCTTACCTTTGTATCATGATCATAAAATCAGCCACGTTTGTTGTAAGCAACACTAAGGTTTCGGCTTTACCAGCACCCGATATGCCAGAATATGCCTTTATTGGCCGTTCTAATGTCGGAAAATCCTCCTTAATCAACATGTTGGTCAACCAACAAGGTTTAGCAAAAACATCGCAAAAGCCTGGAAAAACACAGTTGATCAACCATTTCCTGATCAATGAGAAATGGTATATCGTAGATCTACCTGGCTATGGTTATGCAAAGGTTTCTAAAAGCAGCAGAGAGAAATGGGAGAAATTCATCAGGAACTATCTTACCAAAAGAGAAAGCCTACAATGCGTTTTCGTATTGATAGACAGCCGTTTAGAACCTCAAAAAATAGACCTTGAATTTTGCTCGTGGTTGGGTGAATGTCAGATTCCTTTTGCCTTAGTGTATACCAAAGCTGATAAACAATCTGCACCTAAAACCGACCAGAATGTGGCCAAATTTAACAAAGCGCTATTGGGTTGGTTTGAAGAAGTACCTCCATTTTTTGTCACTTCGGCAGAAAAAGCGCAGGGCAGAGACCAAGTTCTACAATTTATCCACGAGGTAAATGAAGATTTTGTAATGCCAATTGTAGAGTCACAGTTTTCAAATCCAGGTTAATCATTAACACAACAATTTAGCAATAGACAATCAATTGTTTCAAATTTAAGCATGAAAAAATATTTTTCACTCGTATTATTTGCACACTCCATATTTGCAATGCCATTTGCCTTGATCGGCTTCTTTTTGGGTGTAACTACCACTCAAAATCCATTCCATTGGTATTTGCTGGTCTTGGTTATCCTTTGTATGGTGTTTGCCAGAAATGCCGCTATGGCTTTTAACCGTTACCTGGACAGAAATATAGATGCCAAAAATCCACGTACAGTAATGCGGGATATCCCTTCGGGCAAGGTTTCTGCAAGTGAGGCCTTAACCTTCGTCATTGTCAATTGCATATTGTTTGTGATCACCACTGCTTTTATCAACAACCTGTGCCTTTACCTATCACCAATTGCCTTGTTTGTAGTGCTGTTTTATAGCTATACCAAACGGTTTACCGCCTTATGCCACTTGGTTTTGGGACTAGGTTTGGCCCTTGCCCCAATTGGCGCCTACATCGCGGTAACAGGTGCTTTCAATATCGTTCCCTTATTTTATTCCTTTGCAGTTTTGTTTTGGGTAAGTGGCTTTGATATTATTTATGCCCTACAGGATGAAGGCTTTGACAGAGC
This sequence comes from Pedobacter sp. UC225_65, assembly GCF_042698365.1. GTDB lineage: Bacteria > Bacteroidota > Bacteroidia > Sphingobacteriales > Sphingobacteriaceae > Pedobacter. The sequence goes on along the minus strand of NZ_CP170550.1, from coordinate 4,259,342 downwards.
AGAAAAACTACATTCGATCCCCGCAGCAATGGGTATCAAAAATGCTTTACGTTTATCAGTTGTACTCCATATATTTTCAGCTATATGCGTAATTATGCCTTTATTCTTTACCGAATTTAGTTGGGTATATTATATCGGCATTGCCTTTTTCTGTGCCATGCTTACCTATCAACACTTGTTGGTTAAGCCAACAGACATCAGCAAAGTGGATAGAGCCTTTGCTACCACCAACGGATTTGCCTCAGTTATATTTGCACTTTGCTTTTTAGTTGATGCCTTTTTAAGAACACATAATTTCTAAACCCATGAACAACCTCACCATTCATAAAAAACCAAGAACCTACATCCCACAAGACCTGAAAATGGAATGGGAAAGTCTAGCACCAATTTTGGACGAGCTACAAAATCGCAGCATCAATACTGTACAGGAACTGGAGCAATGGCTAAAAGACAAAAGCGAATTGGAAGCTGCGCTTGAAGAAGATTTTGCTTGGAGATACATTAAAATGAGCTGTGATACGGCAAATGAAGAACTGGTAAAGAATTTCCAATATTTTGCAACGGAAATTGAACCTAAGATTTCGCCAATCGCTAATGAACTGAATAAAAAGTTCAGCGAAAGTCCTTTCATCGACCAATTGGACCAAGCACAATATTTCGTTTATATCCGTGCAGTAAAAAAAGCCTTGGATCTTTATAGAGAAGAAAATATTGAGCTCTTTACCCAATTGCAGGTTACCCAACAGAAATACCAAGGTATTACCGGAGCCATGAGCGTAAAGATCAACGACCAAGAGTTTACTTTGGAGCAGGCCGCCAACTTTTTAAAGGATACCGACCGTAATGTTAGACAAAATGCATGGGAAACCATTCAACAACGTCGTTTAACTGCTAAGGATGAACTGAACATCTTGTTTGACGAATTGGTTGCCATGCGTCATAAAGTTGCTTTAAATGCTGGCTTTGAGAACTACCGCGATTACATGTTCCAAGCCTTAGGGCGTTTTGATTATACGCCAAAAGACTGTTACGATTTTGCCACGGCCATAGAAAAAGAAGTAGTGCCGGTATTAAGAGAACAAGCCGAAAAAAGACAGGCTGCTTTAGGTTTAACCACACTTAAACCTTGGGACATGGAAGTAAGCACCACAGGCAAAGCAGCGCTAAAACCATTTAACAATGGACAAGAACTGATTGACAAAAGTATTGAATGTTTTACAGCCATTGACCCTTCATTAGGTGAGAAATTGGCCATAATGAAAGCCAACAACCTTTTTGATGTAGAAAGCAGGATGGGTAAGGCACCAGGTGGATACAACTATCCTTTGGCAGAAACAGGTGCTCCTTTTATCTTTATGAACTCGGCCAATTCTTTAAGAGACCTTACTACAATGGTGCACGAAGGTGGCCATGCCATCCATACTTTTTTAACTGCCGACTTAACGTTAAATGATTTTAAGCACTGCCCTTCTGAAGTTGCAGAACTAGCTTCGATGAGTATGGAATTGATCTCTATGGACAACTGGGATGTTTATTTTGACAATGAAGAAGACCTGATCAGAGCTAAAAAAGAACAATTGGCAGATGTACTGAAAACCCTGCCTTGGGTAGCGGTGATCGACCAGTTTCAACATTGGATCTACACCAATCCAGACCATAATGCAGCAGACAGAGAAGCTGCCTTTAAACAGATTTATACCCGTTTTGGTGCTGGATTTGCAGATTGGACAGATTTTGAGCAACAATTTGGCAACCTTTGGCAAAAACAATTACACTTGTTCGAGGTACCTTTCTACTATATTGAATATGCCATTGCGCAACTGGGTGCAATTGCTGTTTGGAAAAACTACAAAGAAAATCCTAGTAAAGCTTTAGACCAATACCTGGCCGCCTTGGCTTTGGGCTATACCAAACCAATGAACGAGATCTATGAAACCGCCGGGATCAAGTTCGACTTCAGTGCGGCATATATCAAAGAGTTGGCCGATTTTGTAAAAGACGAGCTCAATAAATTAGATTAAGTTTTCATTAAAAACTACCTATTAAAAGGAAAATCTAAGAGATAGGTTTCCCTTTTCTTTTAGGACCGAGCCTACAAGTTCAGATTTTCTTCAGAATTAAAATCTAATTTCGCACATTCGTGCAACCTAATATAAATCTAATGCTCAAAAAACTATTGGCCACGCGCTTTAAGCTATTGGCAATTGTCTACATATTTATTATTTCTGTTTCGTTTTTAACCAGACTAATCCTCTTTATCAAATCGTTTGGCCAGTTAGATGGCAATCTATTTCAATTTCTAGGTATCTTCTTGATTGGCCTATTCAATGATACTTTAATGAGTACTTTTTTCTTGATACCATTTGTATTGTATCTATGGTTAATGCCAAACAAGATCTATTTCAAAAAATGGCACCGTTTTTTTCTTTATGGACTGGTATTTTTAACCATTAACATACTCATATTCAACGCAGTATCTGAGTGGTTTTTCTGGGATGAATTTTCTACGCGTTATAATTTTATCGCAGTCGATTACCTGATCTATACCACAGAAGTAATCGGCAACATCTGGCAGTCGTATCCAATTGTAAAACTATTGATTGGCATATTCGTATTGAGTATCCTAACCTTATTAACTACAAAGAAATATATCAAAGCTGAAGTCAGCAACCGTTTAACCTTTAAATGGAGGACTTTGATTGCTGTACCACTTTTACTTTTGCCTGTACTTGTATTTTTATTTGGCAGCAATAAAACCAAACAGTTTAGTGCAAACCAATATGCCTCAGAACTTTCTGGTAATGGCATGTACGATTTTGGCGCTGCCTTTTTCAACAATCAATTGGATTACGACAAGTTTTATCGAACGGAGGCCGTAGCCGATATCTTCAATACCGTTAAAAAGACTTTTGTAGATGCCCAATTCCAAAGCGATTCATTGACCTCGATTACCAGAACTGTTTCCTACACAGGCACACAAAAAAACTACAACCTTGTATTGATCAGTGTTGAAAGCTTAAGCGGCGATTTTCTTTCCAGATTTGGCAATACTGAACACATTACCCCTAATTTGGATAGTTTAGCTAATCGCGGTTTATTCTTTTCTAATCTATTTGCTACAGGCACAAGAACGGTAAGGGGACTTGAGGCTTTGTCATTAAGCTTACCTCCTACCCCAGGGCAATCGGAAGTAAAAAGACCGAATAATGAAGGCAGGTTTTCATTGGGCAATGTATTAAAAAGTAAAGGTTATACCACACAATACCTGTATGGTGGCTATGGTTATTTCGACAATATGAACTACTTTTTCAGCAACAATGGTTATGATGTGATCGACCGCTCTGCCATAACCGATAAAAAAGATATCCATTACGAGAACATCTGGGGTGTTGCAGACGAAGACCTTTTTAGCTTGGCCATTAAAACCTTTGATGCCAATTACAAACTGAAAAAACCATTTTTTAGTCAAGTGATGACAACTTCCAACCATCGTCCATTTACTTATCCAGAGGGAAGGATAGACATCCCATCCCACACCAACCGGGCTGGAGCAGTAAAATACACTGACTATGCAATTGGAAAATTTATTAACGACTGCAAGGACAAACCATGGTTCAACAATACCATTTTTGTAATTGTAGCCGACCATTGTGCTTCTAGTGCTGGAAAAACGGAACTGCCTATCAAAAACTATCGCATTCCGATGATCATCTACGCCCCATCAATTGTTAAACCGAGCAACTTTGATGGACTTACCTCTCAAATCGACATTGTACCAACTTTACTAGGTATGCTTAATGTAAGCTATACATCCAAGTTTTTTGGTTTTGATATTTTTAATACCCCGGCAAATCAACGAAGGGCATTCATCAGCACCTACCAAAACCTCGGTTACCTAAAAGACAATAAATTAATCATCTTGTCTCCTCAACAAAAAGTGGAAGCATTTGATGTAGACAGCACTAATTTTACCACTACGCCAATTAAATCTGCTCCAGCCTTAGAAAAAGAAGCCATTTCTTATTATCAATCGGCCAGTTATTTGTTGCGCCATCGCCTATACCAGTTTAAAAAGTAAAAAACGTAACAAAACGAATCACGAAACAGTAGTTTTAAACTTATTTTTTTAAGTTTGAACAAACTAACCAATTTATGTTCGAAAAACTATTTAGAAAGAAATCCATTAGTAAAATTTTAGAAGATGCTGCAAAGGGTTATGGTGACCACGGAGATTCACTTCATAAAACTTTAGGTGTAAGAGACCTAACCGCTTTTGGTATTGCTGCAATTATAGGTGCTGGTATTTTTAGTACCATTGGTAAAGCCAGCGCAGATGGTGGTCCTGCAGTAATTTTCTTATTCATATTTACCGCAGTTGCTTGTAGTTTTGCTGCTTTTGCTTATGCAGAGTTTGCTTCTATGGTGCCTGTATCTGGTAGTGCATATACGTACTCTTATGTAGCTTTTGGAGAATTGGTAGCTTGGATCATTGGTTGGTCGTTGATCATGGAATATGCCATCGGGAATATCACCGTAGCCATTTCGTGGTCAGATTATTTTACCGGACTACTCTCCTCCATCCGAATACCCGCATTGGGCATTGATGGGATTCATGTACCAGATTGGGCAACAATGGATTACCTCACTGCTTTTAACGGACATAAACATGCCGAGGCTTTGTTAAATGCAGGCAAAAGCATGGCCAATTTAGATGATGCAACACGTATCGCTAACAATGCTTGGACATCTGCACCTCAAATTGGCAACTTTCATATTGTAGCCGATTCTACCGGCTTTGGGTATCATTATCTTTATTACCTGGTTGGTTTATCGTGGCATGAAGGAATCTAGAAATGCCAGCAACGCCATGGTTGTTGTTAAACTTGCGGTTATCCTACTGGTTTTGGCGGTTGGTGTTTTTTATATCGACACTAAAAACTGGAACCCTTTTGCACCAAATGGTGTTTCAGGTGTTTTAAAAGGCGTGTCGGCTGTATTCTTTGCCTACATCGGTTTTGATGCCATATCTACTACAGCCGAGGAATGTAAAAACCCACAAAAAGACTTACCTAGGGGGATGATGTGGGCCATTATCATCTGTACCATTTTATATGTTGCCATTGCCTTGGTATTAACAGGGATTGTAAAATCAGACACCTTGGCCGTGGGTGATCCATTGGCCTTCGTTTTTGATCAGATCGACCTTAAATTAATGAGCGGAATCATAGCCGTAAGTGCCGTTTTTGCAATGGCAAGTGTGCTTTTGGTTTTCCAAATGGGCCAACCACGTATCTGGATGAGCATGAGCCGTGATGGTCTTTTACCTAAATCCTTCTCTAAAATACACCCTAAGTATAAAACCCCATCTTTCGCAACCATCGTTGTAGGTTTTGTGGTCGCAGTTCCTTCGCTTTTCATGAACCTTACTATCGTTACGGATTTGTGTTCCATTGGTACATTATTCGCTTTTGTATTGGTTTGTGCTGGAGTATTGGTATTGCAGAACAGGCCTGGTGTACAGCGAGGAAAATTCAAGATCCTTATGTAAACTCCAAGTTTATTATCCCAATTGTTTTTATAGCTTCGATTGCCGTGGCTTTTACAAGCTTTAAAACAGAAACCATGGCCTTTATTAGCAATGAGACCAAAGTGAATGGTCCTGTAACTTTTATTACATCGCTTACCGATGCCGAACTGGCTACAGTTAAAAACGAGATCAGTGCGAGCCCAGTTGTATTACAGGGTAAACAAATTGATGCAGAAGCTTATTTAAATAACCTTACCCCTGCCCAATATGATGAGTTCATGAGCAAATCGGCCATCCAATACGACAAAAAGTACGAAAGTGGCTGGTCGTTGTTCAAGCATAAAATCCCGATGTGGATCTTCTTGTTCATCTGTTTGATCATCTCTTACTATTGTGTTACAAAAAATTTATCTCTGATTCCTGTATTGGGCTTGATCAGCTGTTTATACATGATGTGCGAGTTGGGTATTTCTAACTGGATTGGCTTTGGCATCTGGTTGGTTGTTGGTCTGGTCGTTTATTTCGCTTACGGCTTTAAACATAGTAAATTAGGGCAACAGCAGTTGAATTAACAGTTCTCAGTAGACCGTTAACCAGCATTGCATAAAACGTAAGATTTAGCCTATATAACGTATTGCTCCATGGACAAAAGTGAGTTTGCGGCAAGCATTTTCGATAAGCTTGCAAAAGAATACCAGGATAAGTTTATGGATGTAAGTCTGTATGGCGATACTTTTGATTTCTTTTGCGACAAGATTGATGTGCCCAATGCGCAAGTCTTGGAGATTGCCTGTGGCCCAGGTAACATTACCCAGCACCTGTTAAGGAAAAGGCCAGATTTTGATTTATTGGGCATTGACCTGGCTCCCAACATGGTTGCCCTTGCCCAAACCAATAATCCACAGGCCGAATTTAGGGTAATGGATTGTAGGAAGATAAGCAGTATCAATCAAAGGTTTGATGGGGTGATGTGTGGTTTCTGCCTGCCCTATTTGTCTAAGGAAGAAACCGCTCAACTCATTGCTGATGCTTCAAAACTATTGAAGCCCAATGGTCTATTTTATCTAAGTACCATGGAAGATGACTATAGCAGATCTGGGTTAAGGAAAGGAAGTAACGGGGATGAGGTTTTCATGCATTTTTATCTCGCTGAAGATTTAACTCCTATGCTTGAAAAAAATCATTTAAAGATTATCCGTTTAGCTCGTAAAGACTTTCCTACAACAGATGGCACAAAAGTGATAGATTTGGTCATTATTGCGCAGAAATCTGTTAGCTAAAAATATATAACCTCAATTAAAAAGGCCTCGATTTAAAGAAAATCGAGGCCTTTTTAACAAATATATCTTGATTAAACTGCTAACCTATTCAATTCAATATCATCAGGTGTAACAAAGATCAGTGGTACTTTTTCTACTTCTACATAACTAGAATCCAGACCAAAACTGCTTACCTCAGATAAACTCAAACGTTTCAGCACAAAGTAGTAATCCATAATACTGCGTTCGTAGAAACTAAGGTTTGTAAATTTCGAAAGGTGTTTTTCTAAAAGTACAAAACGGAAATCACCAGTAATTTTATGCTTGTTCAATGAAGTATATTGGCTGGTAATGTCAACCTCTCCATTTTTAACCAGCTCTTCTACCACTTTACGGTAAAGTAGGTTAACCCTTTGCTCAATCCTAAAACCAAGTTTAAAATCAATCCTGATCAACTTACCAGGAATTAAGAATTCAACTTTATAATCCATGGTATAAGGCTCGTCCATTACATCTACGTGAACCAACCAGTACACATCTGCACGTTTAGGTTCCTTTTGTATAATTGAATAGATGATTTTTGATTCGATTCTCTGTTTTAAAGTTGGCGCTGGTTAGGTAAACCAATTGTGATGAATATTTTGGCACCGACTCATCATTGCTCAACTCGTTTAAAATGGTATAATAATCCTCTATTTCTACATATTTAACAAAGCGATTTTTGATTTTTCTTGAGTTGTACCAAGTCCACATAACACTTAACAGGGCTGAACTGATCAACAATGTTACCCATCCACCATGAATGAATTTGGCCATGTTACCTGCCAAGAAGGTCAATTCGATTACACCATAAAGTATAACGAACAAAACAATTAGGTATTTCGGGAATTTTTTCCTTAACATGAATACAGCCACCAAAATGGTCGTCATTAAAAATGTAAGATTGATGGCCAATCCATAGGCCCCCTCCATGTTATCTGATTTTTTGAAGATCAGTACGATAATAATACAGCCAACCCATAACAACCAGTTGATGGATGGCACATACAATTGCCCCTTTTGCACACTAGGATAGTTGATCCTTACTTTAGGCCATAGGTTTAAACGAACGGCTTCAGAAATCAAGGTAAATGAACCAGAAATCATAGCCTGCGATGCGATTACAGCCGCCATGGTAGCCAATGCCACCATATACAATACCAAACCCTGCGGCACCAGTTCGAAGAAAGGATTGGCAACGTGAGTGATATAATTAGGATTTTTCAATACCCAAACCCCTTGCCCAAGGTAATTGAAGATCAACATCAATTTCACAAAGATCCAGCTTACCCTGATATTGTCCTTCCCACAATGGCCTAGATCACTATAAAGTGCCTCTGCCCCCGTAGTACATAAGAAAACACCACCCAAGATCACCAATGCCTCTGGATTGGTAACCAATAAATGAATAGCATAATAAGGATTTAGTGCTTTAAAAATTGTTGGGTCGTGTATAATCTGTCCCAAACCTGCAACGCCTAAAGCTGCAAACCACAAGAACATGATCGGACCAAATAAACGGCCCACCAAATTTGTCCCAAACTGCTGAATGACAAACAATAAAGTAATGATGGCCAATACGATAGGCAGCACCGAAACTGTAGGGAATTTTAGTTTTAGACCTTCAATAGCAGAGGTTACGGTAATGCTTGGTGTAATGATCCCATCGGCCAAAAGTGCCGCTCCCCCAATAATAGCCGGAATAACCAACCATTTTGCCTTTTTTCTTACCAATGAGTAAAGCGAAAATATACCACCCTCACCTTTGTTATCTGCCCTTAAGGTAATGATCACGTATTTGATGGTAGTTTGTAGGGTTAATGTCCAAATAACACAAGATAGCGCCCCTAAAACCAGGTCTGGATTGATAAACTGTCCAGTTTCTTTTACTGTTTTAAAGATTGCTTTTAAGGTATACAATGGAGATGTACCGATATCCCCAAAAACAATACCCAAACTCACTAGAATACCACCTGCTGTTAAGGCGTTAACGTTTTTATGATTTGACACTTCTATAAAATTTGGATGCAAAATTAGTCAAATAATAATTTATTAAAGTCCTTTATGATTTTTATCTGAAATTTATCTCAATTCAGTGTCAAATTCCATAAAAAAAGGCTGTGTTAAATATTGTTAAATAATGTTTTATAACACCAATTGTTTGATTTTTTTGTTTAATTATTTATATTTTTGCGAGCATTAAATGGGTTTTAAGTTAAAAATATCGCTCTCTTGGAATATCCTTTGCATCATCTGCATGATGGTATTGGTAGGTCCTGCTGTTTTTGCCCAACAAATAGATACCACAAAACTATCCATCAAGCCAAAGGCAAAGGTAGCTAGCAAGGCACCCCAGATCAAAACAAATATCCCAAACTACAAACCCTCTTCTATCAACTATAGTCCATCTGGCTCAACGGCTACCGTTAACAATGCGAAACCTGGTAAAATGTTAACTGTTTTAAAAGTTTATCCGAATCCGGTTAGCGACCAGATCAACATCAACCTGCGTTTAGATAGAGAGGTTATACTGAATGTAACTATTACCGATCTATTGGGCAATACGGTAGTAACCTTAGCAAACGAAAGAAGTGCCGCTGGCGAGCTGACCAAAACGTACGCCGTACCAAACAAGCTAAATGCTGGAATGTATTTTCTAAGAGTTGTTGCTGGCGGAGCACTTAAGGTTTGGAAGATTTCCGTTCTATAAATTACTTTTCTACTTTTGTTATATGAAGATAATTGCAATTGGTCGCAACTACGCTGCGCATGCTAAAGAATTGAACAATGCTGTTCCCACCAAACCAATCATATTTTTAAAACCAGATACTGCAGTTTTAAAAGACAACAAGCCATTTTATATCCCCGATTTCTCTTCAGATATCCATTATGAACTGGAAGTAGTTTTAAAGGTCTGCAAGGAAGGTAAACACATTGCAGAAAAATTTGCCAGCAATTATTATGATGAGATTGGCTTAGGCATAGATTTTACTGCCAGGGATATCCAGACTGAGCATAAAGAGAAAGGATTACCTTGGGAGTTGGCCAAAGCCTTTGACCACTCTGCAGCCATTAGTAATTTCTTGCCAAAATCTGAATTTGCAGACCTATACCAATTGCAGTTTGAATTGCAGATCAACAAAGAAACTCGTCAAAATGGACATACTGCCAATCTTTTATTTTCGTTTGAGAAGATAATTGCTTTTGTTTCCCAATACATCACACTTAAAAAAGGCGACCTCATTTTTACCGGAACACCAGAAGGTGTGGGCCAAGTAAAACAAGGCGACCAATTAGAGGCATGGCTTGAAGGCAAACAACTACTCAACTTTAACATTAAATAACTGGCATGTTCCATACAAAAATGTTCCCAAGCCAACACATGGCTAAACTTTCGTATTTTCTATTTTTTTTGCTTTTCGTAACTACAACGGTCAATGCACAACAGATCTTCAGCACCAATTCTTATCCCTTAACCGATTTCAGACCACCTCTTGATATTGTACCGCCAGCCCTTGCAGGTTCTTTTGGTGAGTTAAGGTCGAACCATTTCCATTCTGGCATCGATTTTAGGACCAACCAAGCTACAGGCTATCCTGTATATGCTACTGCCGATGGTTATGTAGCCAGGTTACGTGTGCAGAATAGCGGTTTCGGCTTGGCGCTATACATCAATCATCCAAATGGATACACTTCTGTTTATGGACATTTATCAAGGTTCAATCCAAAAATTGCCCAACAGGTAAAAAATATCCAATACAAGAACAAATCCTACGAGATAGACGAATTTCCTTCAGCAGACCTGATTCCGGTTCGCAAGGGCGATATCATTGCTTATTCTGGCAATACCGGTAGTTCTGGAGGACCGCACCTGCACTTTGAGTTAAGAGATACCAAAACCGAAGCCACGATCAATCCCCAATTGTTGGGCATCCAAATTCCAGACAATATCCCCCCGGTTATCTATTCGATGTACGTTTATCGCCTAAATGGCAAACCATTTAATGAGTTTACTCCAAAACAGTATTTTCAGGTTGTAGGTGGCAATGGAAAATATAACCTCAATAAAGTAACCACCATTAATTTAAGTGGTGAGGTTGGTTTTGGCATCATTACTACAGATAAACACAATGGAAACTCTGGCTTGAATGGGGTCTATTCCATTGAACTAGAAATGGACGGCAAAAAAATATTCACTTCAGCACTAGAAAGATTCAGTTTCGAGAATAGCAAAGCCATCAATTCACATATTGATTACCCGGCATTCCTAAATCTTAAAAGGAGCATCCAAAAAAGTTTTGTTGATCCGGGTAATCCCTTACAGTCTACAGCAGTTTGGTCAATAATGGTCGAATTACCTTTAATGATAACAACCTACATGAGCTGAAGTACACTATTACCGATTCTAAAGGCAACAAAAGTACATTGGCATTTAACGTGCAGGCCAATGCAAAAGCGGTGATCAATACACCAAACCAACCAGAGGGCCTTGCTTTTCCTTATAACAAAACAAATGAGTACACTACCGAAGATGTAAAAGTGATTTTACCAAAAGGCACCTTATACAACGATCTTAATTTCATCTACAAGAAACTGCCCAAACCACAACAAAACGCATTTTCAGCCATCCACCAGATCCAAAATAACCTTACCCCATTGCATCTTGGATTTGAACTCTGGATCAAGGCCGATAGCGCTTTAACAAAATATCAAAACAAGGCACTTATCGTTAACACCAACCGCTCATCACAAGGTGGATATTTTGAAAACGGCTATGTAAAGACAACGCCAAGAAACTTTGGGAGTTTCTTTATCGCAATAGACACCATACCCCCTACCATTGTACCTGTTAATATTGCCGATGGCAGGAATATGGCCGGCCTAAGCAAAATGAGTTTTAGAATTAGTGATGGACTTTCTGGAATTAAAAGTTTTAATGGCTATATTGATGGCAAATGGAGTTTAATGGAGTTTGATACCAAAACAGCCAGCTTGTGGCATAGTTTTGATGAAAGAACGTTACCCGGCAAACATAGTTTTGAATTGTTGGTTACTGATATGAAAGACAATGTTAAACGGTATGCGATAGAATTTTATAGATAGTAGAAGGTATAAGGATGAAAGATTTGTACGGTTAAACAGTTAAACAATAAAACATTGATATTCAAATCCAAGTGAACAAATGAACAAATGAACTATTGAACAAATGAACTAAAAGATTACCTATTTCTCAATATAAACAATTAACAATACAACGATATGACTACATTACAACAAGGCGATAAGGCCCCTGCATTTACCTCAAAAGACCAAAGTGGAAATACCATTTCTTTAGACCAGTTTAAGGGCCAAAAAGTAGTGCTTTATTTTTACCCTAAAGACAATACACCTGGCTGTACTGCAGAAGCTTGCGATTTTCGTGACAATTACCAAGGTTTAAAAGCCAAGGGAATCGAAGTACTTGGGGTAAGTGTTGACGATGAAAAATCACATCAAAAATTTATTGATAAGTTTAGCCTTCCTTTTACCCTTTTGGCAGATACGGATCAGGCCATTGTAAATGCCTACGGGGTTTGGGGCGAGAAAAACATGTACGGTAAAAAATACATGGGCATCAACCGCACAACCTTCATTATCGATGAACAAGGAAACATTGCCCACATCATTACCAAAGTAGATACCAAAAGCCCAACCGCACAGGTTTTGGACTTGATCAAGTAAAATATCAAACCCTTATTTGCCTTATTTTTACCTTGAACATTATTACTTAAAATTTTATAATTACATTACCTTTGTTTAGTTACAACAATCTTATTTTTAATGAAACATACAATTAGTGAATTAGAAGATATTGCCTCGCAAGTTAGAAGAGATGTGCTTAGAATGGTACATGCCGTGCAATCTGGTCACCCAGGTGCATCTTTAGGCTGTGCTGATTTTTTTACAGCACTATATTTCGAAGTATTGAACCACAATCCAAAATTTAGCATGGATGGAGCCGGAGAAGATTTATTTTTCCTTTCAAATGGCCACATCTCTCCAGTTTGGTACAGTGTATTGGCAAGGTCTGGTTATTTTGAAGTAAGCGAATTGGCAACTTTCAGAAAATTGGATTCAAGATTACAAGGTCACCCAACAACCCATGAAGGTTTACCTGGTGTTCGTGTAGCTTCAGGTTCACTTGGTCAAGGTTTATCAGTTGCCATTGGCGCCGCATTGACCAAAAAACTGAATGGTGATAAATCTTTAATCTATACCTTACAAGGCGATGGCGAGTTACAAGAGGGCCAAAACTGGGAAGCTTTTATGTTCGCTCCTTTCCATAAAGTAGATAACATCATTGCCAGTATCGACTATAACGGCCAACAGATTGATGGCCCGACAGAAAAAGTGCTTTCATTAGAAAATCTTCAGGCCAAGTTCGAAGCATTTGGATGGCATGTAATCACTTCTGACGGCAATGATATGGCAGAGATCACCAAGGCTCTACACTATGCAAAATCATTAACTGGTAAAGGTAAACCTATCCTTAACCTGATGAGTACACAAATGGGTTACGGTGTAGATTTTATGGTAGGTACCCATAAATGGCATGGTTCTGCACCTAGCGATGCCCAATTGGAAGTTGCATTAAGTCAAATTAAAGAAACTGCAGGGGATTATTAAACCAAACTTGAGACCGTAGATAGTAGATTTGACATTTAACACTATCTCAAACTCACTTCTCATAGCTAAAATAGAAATGAAAAAATATACATATACTGAAAAAAAAGACACACGTTCAGGCTTTGGAGCTGGCTTACATGAAGCAGGTAAACGCAATGAAAATGTAGTTGCGCTTTGTGCTGATTTAGTTGGTTCACTAAAAATGGACGCTTTTATAAAAGATTTCCCAGAAAGGTTTGTGCAGGTTGGTATTGCTGAAGCAAACATGATGGGTATTGCTGCCGGAATGACCATTGGAGGTAAGATTCCTTTTACTGGAACTTTTGCAAACTTTTCTACAGGAAGGGTTTACGATCAAATCCGTCAATCAATAGCTTATTCTGGCAAAAATGTAAAGATCTGTGCTTCACATGCTGGCTTAACTTTAGGTGAGGATGGTGCTACACACCAGATCCTAGAAGATATCGGTCTGATGAAGATGTTGCCAGGCATGGTGGTCATCAATCCTTGCGATTATAACCAAACGAAAGCCGCAACATTGGCCATTATGGATTACGAAGGTCCGGTTTATCTACGTTTCGGACGTCCGGTAATCCCTGTATTTACACCAGAAGACCAAAAATTTGAAATCGGTAAAGCATGGATGGTAAACGAAGGTACTGATGTAACCATTGTAGCTACTGGTCACATGGTTTGGAGAGCAATCGAAGCTGGCGAAAAATTGGCCGAGCTGGGTATTGATGCCGAAATCATTAACATCCACACCATTAAGCCATTAGATGAAGAAGCCATTTTAAAATCTGTAAAGAAAACTGGATGTATCGTAACTTGTGAAGAGCACAATAAATTTGGTGGACTTGGTGAAAGCGTTGCACGTTTATTGACTACAGAATATCTGGCACCACAAGAATTTGTTGCCGTAAATGATAGCTTCGGAGAAAGTGCTACACCAGATCAATTGATGACCAAATACAAGTTGGACCCATCAGATATCGTTGCAGCAGCTCAAAAAGTAATGAAAAGAAAGTTATAAGCAATCATGAAGCAAGTTGAAGACGGAGAGATATTAGAAAAATTCAGTGTTGAAAAAACACGAAATGAAGCTTTCAACTTGCTTCTAACTAAATATCAACAGAAAATATATTGGCATATCCGTAGGTTGGTGATTGATCACGATGACACGGATAATCTGGTGCAGGAAACCTTTGTAAAGGTTTGGAAAAACCTGGCCAATTTTCGAAGCGATTCTCAACTCTACACGTGGATCTATAGGATTGCCACCAACGAATCCATCACTTTTCTGAACAAGAAAAAACAAAAAAACAATATTTCATTGGATGATGTAAGTGGAGAGCTGTCAGAAAGCCTTGCTGCTTCAACTTACTTTGATGGAGATAGGGCACAAAGGAAACTACAGGAAGCCATTTTAACCTTACCCGAAAAACAGCGCATTATTTTTAACATGAAGTATTTCGACGACATGAAATATGATGAGATTTCGGAGGTTTTAGGCACAAGTGTGGGTGCATTAAAAGCATCGTTCCACATCGCAGTTAAAAAAATTGAAAGTATTTTACTAAATGAAGATTAAGTATTAAACCTTTTACAATAAAATCTATCAATAGTACGTGATGAATATAAAAGATGAAAATATGGAATGGGAAATGGAGGCACCACACTTAGCTGCTTTACCAAGAACTATGCCTTATCGTGTGCCAGATAAATATTTCAACGAGCTGCAAGTACGCATCAAGCAATCTATTTTCGTAGAGGAGCTAATGCAACGCGAAAATCAAGGCTTTACCATACCTCAAAATTACTTCGAGGATTTGGGAAAACAGATTGAAAGTAGAATTGCTGTAGACCAAATCAATACTTTGGTTAAAAATGATGGGTTTAAAACCCCAGCAAATTATTTTGATAAATTACAGGCCAACATCTTAAGTAAAACAACAGCAGCTCCCGCTCCAAAAGTAAAGGTGCTTCGTTTGTGGCAAACAGATCTAATGAAATATGCTTCTGCTGCCTGCTTTATCATATTAGCAGCTTCTGGCCTATATCTTAACGAACAACATTCCATCAGGCAGATCAGAAATACAGAATTTGCGAATGAACAACTACTTTATGATATAGACGAAAGTGTAATCTTCGAACATCTACAAGAAAGTCAAACTGTTACCAACAATATTTCTGCTTCAGACACAGAAATGGAAAACTATATTTTAGATAATTTCTCTTCTAGCGATTTATCTAATCATTTATAAATGATGAAGTCCATCATCGGTGAATGTATAACATTAACGATGATCGTTCAATAACCATTAAAAAATAAAAACTAATGAAAAATCTTCTTATTGCACTGTTTATTTTATTACCTGGATTAACCATCGCACAAGGACCAAGAATGAGTGGAGAAAAGATGGAAGCTATGAAAGTTACATTTTTAACTCAAAAGCTCGATCTTTCTGCCGAAGAAGCAAAGATATTTTGGCCTATCTACAACGATTTTACTAGAGAACAAAGTGCATTACGTAAAGACAGGATGCAAAAAATGATCAGTTTTAGAAAAACGAAAGAAATCGACGACCTAACTGATGCTGAAGTACAGACCTTGATCTATAACGATTTCGATTTTAAACAAAGAGAATTGAATATCGAAAAGAAATATTATAGCCGATTGAAATCAAGCAGTTTATCTATCAAAATTGTGGGCAAATTCTATAGAGCGCAAGAAGCATTCAAAACAGAATTATTGAAACAATATAGAGGCGGTGGCGGCGGACCAGAAAGACATTAACTAAATAATGATTAATTTTTTTAGAAATCCTGTATGTTTAATGCATATGGGATTTTTTATTTAAAAGGTTGACTGATGGGATAAGGGCTTAATTGTTAAGCCTATTCAGACGAAGAGAAAAATAAACTGAAGCAGGAGAATTACCTATTCTTGGCGAAAACTGCGGAATAAAATTAATCGAATAGTTTTTCTTTTTTCGGTCTGGTGTGCCATACCTGATCTTCCAACTGCTTTTAACAATAGACCTTCCTATGATTGTTCCAACAACGCCACCTACAACCATATCTCCTACCCAATGGTTATGTCCATCGAGGTCAGCCAAAAAAATCAGTGACATTGCCCCATAGGGGATCCAGTAGTTATCATACTCCATCTGAAATACCTTGGCAATTGCAAAATAGGCCGTAGCATGTAACGATGGAAATGAAGAAGCTTCTGCATCGGAAGTCAAAAAAGCACCTCTTTTGTTAAAAAAATCGAAATTATCTGTCGTCCATGGACCAATATCCTCACCTGGGTTACTTAAAGGTCTATAAGGTCTCTTTCTGCCAAAAATTGTTTTTAACCCCAATTGCGTAATGATGATTGAATGCGTAACGGCCTTAAAAGCATTGATTGCTGCATACTGGCCCTTTTCATTATTGGTAAACATCGACCCCAGATACAATCCAATGATCGGGTACGACATGTAGGCATCATTTCCACTTAACCAATCGACATGATTTTTAAACATCGAGATATTGGGCAAGGTATAATTGACATTAGGTTCGATATGGTTTTGCAGAAATTTAGTTGTAATCTTATCTGTTAAGATCAAATTCAATGCCCCTAAGGTATATAAGCCTGTTTTGCCCCAATCTTCAGATACTTCTTTGCCCATAAAAGCAAAATCACGTGGCACTGAAAGTACACTGTTCTTCAATACCTTCCCAGAAGTTTTTAAAAAACTGGTTTTCTGCTCAACCTCACCATCTTGGGCATAAACAAATGTAGTATTCAGTACAAATAGAATGATGAAGATATTTTTCATGAGATAAGAGGGTTGATTAAAAGTAGGAAAAAATTGTAAACATTGGTTTTCTTTCTTTGTAAAAGATCCGTTCAAAATACGCTGAGCAACCAAAAGCATTAAAGTATTAAAAAGCTTACTTTTGTAGCATGTTAACACAACGTCAATTATTTTTAAAACATAACGCCCAAACCTCTACTACCCCACTTTTATTGGAGTTTGTAAAAGCAAAAGGAATATACATGTATGATCAAAATGGCAAAAGATACATGGACCTGATTGCGGGCATTGGTGTAAGCAATATTGGGCATTGCCACGAAGCTGTAGTCAATGCAGTTAAACAACAGGTAGAAACTTATATGCATTTAATGGTGTATGGAGAGTTTGTGCAAAGTCCACAGGTTAATTTTGCAACAGCACTGGCATCAGTACTACCTGTAAACCTAAACTGTACTTATTTCGTTAATTCTGGAACCGAAGCCGTAGAGGGCGCCATGAAACTGGCCAAAAGATATACCGGCAGAAAAGGCTTTATCGCTTGTAAAAATGCATATCACGGCAGTACACAAGGTGCAGAAAGTTTAATGGAAAGCGACTTTTACTCAATAGGTTATGGCCCGTTTTTACCAAACATCGGTTTCATCACCCACAACCACCTGCCAGACTTAGAAAAAATAACGGAAGAAACCGCAGCTGTATTTATAGAGCCCATACAAGGTGAAGCAGGCATCAGGGTTGCTGATCAAACATATATGCAGGCACTAAAAGATAAATGTGTTGCAACAGGTACTTTATTGATTTTTGACGAGATTCAATCTGGTTTTGGCAGAACCGGGAAAATGTTTGCCTTTGAACATTACCAAATTACACCAGATGTGCTGTTATTGGCCAAGGGTATTGGTGGAGGTATGCCGATTGGGGCATTTATTAGCAGCGCAGAAATTATGTCGGTTTTGTCCCATAGTCCAATTTTAGGACACATGACTACTTTTGGAGGTCATCCGGTTTGTTGCGCAGCAGGTTTGGCAACTTTAAACACCTTGATTGCAGCAAACATTGTTAGCGAAGTGGATGAAAAGGGCCAACAATTTAAAGACCTCTTAAAGCATCCCGCAATTAAGGAAATTAGGGGAAAAGGATTGATGCTGGCCGTAGAATTTAATGATTTTGACACCAACAAAGCAATCATCGACGCTTGTATCGAAGACGGTTTGATCAGCGATTGGTTTTTGCACTGTAGCAATTCAATGCGCATTGCCCCACCCTTAACCATTACCAAAACAGAAATAGAAGAAGCTTGCACAATCATCTTAAAAAATGTTAACTTGGTAACAAGAGCAGAAAACTGATCACCGTAAACCGCTAAAAAATGAACGTACTCATAGTTGAAGATGAAAAAGGCCTTGCCTTAGAAATGGATGAATTTTTAAGTCGCGAAGGATATATTGTTGAACATGCTTGGAAAAAGGCATCAGCAGAAGAAAAGATTTTTGTAAACAACTACGATTTCATCTTGTTAGACCTAGGTCTACCGGATGGTGATGGTTTTGATGTATTGAAACAATTGAAGAACCAAAAGGATCGAGATGACGCTGTAATTATCTTAACTGCCAGAAGTGCTGTTGACGACAGGATCAAAGGTTTAGATGGTGGCGCAGATGATTATCTAGCAAAACCATTTTCTTTAAATGAGTTGTTGGCCAGGATGCATGCCATCACCCGTAGAAAACATAAGTTGGAGAAAAATGATGTAAAAATCCACGATTTTGTGCTTGACATCCATAACCGTACCGTTTCTTTTCAGGATGAGCGTATTCCTTTAACCAAAAAAGAGTTTGAGATCTTCAACTATCTGGTATTGAACAAAAACCGTGTAGTGTCTAGGGTGAGCCTTACAGAACATGTTTGGGGTGATATTTTAGAAGTAAATTCTGACTCCAATTTTGTGGATGTGCATGTAAAGAACCTCCGCAAAAAACTTACACAATGCACAAAAACAGACTGGTTTGAGACGGTAAGAAGCATCGGCTACAGGATCAACTATTAAAGAGGCATAAATTGAAAACTGATAACTGAAAACCGACTAATGAATCTTCAAACAAAGTTTTCCTTATACAATGCCATTACCAAAATAGCGGTAATCTTGGTCTTGGGACTGATCATTTTGCTTTCAATTGAGAAGATTTCTTTTCATCATTTAGATAGCCGTTTGACCAAAAAAAGGTCGAAGGTAATTGCCAATCTAAATGACAATGAAATTGACAATCTCTTAAAGGCCCAACATTCGTTTACCGATTACAATATCTTAAAGGATGAGTTCATTGTACTCACGGCCATCCCAAAAGACCATAAAATAGACCCTTCCATTTCTTTTACCACAGAACGGAGGGAAATTGAAGGAGACATAGAAATCTATCGGATCCTGAATGACCAATTTGAATACAACAATAAACGATATCATTTAGAACTGGGCGAAACCATGACAGCCATGGATGCGGTAAAGAATACCATCAGGTTCTACATGCTCATTGTACTTGTTATTGCGCTCTTGGTTACTTTAATTACCGATTATGCATTTACCCAATTTATCCTACGACCTTTTTACAAAATCATAGACCAGAAATTGAACAAGGTAAATGATCCCACTGCGTATGACTATGAGAATATTCCAACTACCACTACAGATTTCAAGTTTTTAGACAATAGCATTAATACACTGATGCGAAAGATCGCCAGTTTGTTCTCTCTAGAAAAACAATTTATCGCAAATGTTTCGCACGAGTTGCTTACCCCTATTTCTATCTTGAGCGGTAGGCTTGAAAATATCCTAACTGCCGAAAATCTTCCTATCGAACATGAGAATAAAATTTTAGCCTCACTAAAGACTCTAAATCGTTTAAAGGTAATCATCAACAGTTTGTTATTGATTTCTAAGGTAGAAAATGAACAGTATCTCAAAAAAGACCAGGTTTGTATCCAAGAGGAATTAAAAGACCTTTATGAAGATTTAGAAGACAGGATCGTCGCCAAAAAATTAACTTATACCAATCATGTTAAAGAAAATTTTGTTTTTACTGGAAACCAGGCATTGATACATACCTTGTTGATCAATATCATCAATAATGCCATTAAGTACAATGTTGTGAATGGCACGATCAATATCAGCGACGAATCAAGTGCTACTGATTATATCTTAAAGGTAGAAGATACTGGAATTGGAATGGAGAAGGAAATCATTGCTAACGCTTTTAACCGCTTTGAAAGAGAAGAAAACAACGAAAAAGAAGATAGTTTTGGTTTAGGTCTTGCTATTGTGAATAGTATTGCAAAATTCCACCAATTGACTATCAATATCAAATCAGAAAAACACAAAGGAACAACTGTAACCATTCACTTCCCAATATAACTTCATACAATCTTCATAATAGAACATCATATTTGACTAACAAAACATCAGAAGCGATTTCCGTTTTGTTATCTATAAAACTCATCAATAGTTTTTTAGTTTTCCGGTTACCCTTATCTGAACCTTTATGTATTGCAAAATACATGAAGGTTTTTTTATGGGTTAAAGTTCGATCCTTGGCTCGTATGGACATGAGCCAAGAGCAAGAACACAAATGAACAATTGAACTAATGAACAATTGAACCATCTTATCCCATTTTCTGTCGTTTGATCAAATAAGATTGTAGGATATGGTCAAAACCTGCATTGATATCCGCATCCACCATATCAATCTTATATTGTGCACAGGTTAATGCCAATTTTTGACGATAATTGACCATCTGCTCCAAATAGCCCTCTTTTACCTTACTTGCATGCGCTTTTAGAACAGCGCCCGTTTCCATATCGATAAACTCGTATGGGCGGTTGGCAAAATCAAAATCCACTTCTTTACTTTTATCGGTTACATTAAAAATAACGACTTCATGTTTATTGAATTTTAAATGTTGCAGTGAAGAAAACAATGCTGAGACCTTATCTTCATCATGCATCGTCTGCAACATATCACTAAAGACAATCACCAAAGAGCGCTTGTGGATAAGCTCGGCTATTTGATGTAATGCCAATGCCAAATTGGTGGGCACGTTCATTTTCGGTGCTTGTAAAACCTGTTCCAACTGTGCAAATAGATATTTTTGATGGGTATTGGTCGACTTTGCTTGTGTATTTAAGCGCAATTGATCTGTAAATAAGCTTAACCCAAAAGCATCTCTTTGTTTCTTTAACAGATAGACCAATGCAGCCGTGCTCTGTATGGCAAAAGTTAGCTTGTTATACTTGTCGTCAGGGAAATACATCGATGAAGAAGTATCGATTACAAATTGACAGCGTAGGTTTGTTTCTTCCTCGTACCTTTTGCTAAATAGTTTGTCTGTTTTGGCAAATAGTTTCCAGTCGATATTCTTTACACTATCGCCCGTATTGTACAATCGATGTTCTGCAAACTCTACCGAGAAACCATGAAAAGGGCTTTTATGTAACCCTGTAATGAAACCTTCTACTACTTGTTTGGCCAAAAGCTCAAGATTTGTAGTAAGTTGTAGATTTTCGTATTGGTTGATCGATGCCATAGCGTAAAGCTAATAAAAGATTTTTTATTAATTTTGAAGGCATATTTAAAAATCTATGAAAAAATATGCGCTATTATTATTGTCATCATTCATCAGTTTGTATGGTGTTGCACAAACCGTTCAAGGCGGTAAAGTAAATACTGAAAGTGCAAAATTGGTAGCTAAATTAGATACCGCTAAAAAACAAGAAGGTTGGACCATTAGAGGAACCAATATTCTCTTGCTCAACCAGGCCGCGTTTTCCAATTGGGTTTCTGGTGGTATCAACTCTGTAGCTTTAACTGCCCGTGGAGATTATGAATTTAACCTGAAAAGAGGCAAAAATTTATGGGAAAACAGGATTTTAATGGGCTATGGTTTACGTTCTGAAGAAAAAAGTGATGCAACCAAGGTAGAAGATGTGATTGACCTGACCTCTAAATATGGTTACCAAATCAAGCAGAGCAATTGGTTTGCAGCAATGGCCTTAAATCTCAAAACACAATTTAGCAAAGGATACGATTATAGTAAACCTAACCAAAGTTACATCAGTAATTTTATGGCTCCTGGGTATATTACCTTTGGACTGGGAGTTGATTATATTCCAAACGACAACTTTCAGATCAGCATCCACCCTCTTACTTCGAGGTTAACATTTATTGGTGATAAAGCTGTATTTGATCCAGATAAAGATGGCGTTTTAACAGAAGCCTACGGTGCCAAACCTGACGAAACATTTGTGTACCAGTTCGGTGCTTATGTGGGTGGTAGATATAAAGCAAAACTGATGGAGAATATCTTTTTAGATAACCGTTTTGGTATCTTTACCAATTACCTCAAAGACCCACAAAACATGGTATTGGCTTATTCGGCCATCTTAGACATGAAGGTGAACAAGTTCATTTCTACCCAAGTAACCGCAGATCTGTTTTACGACAACAATCAAATTGGCAAACTTCAGTTGAAAGAAACTTTAGGCGTGGGTTTAACCTATAAATTTGGAAAATACTAGTGATCAAATTAATTTTTTGTTTCTAAAACTCGACCAAAAAGAAACCCTGAACCAGTAATAGTTCAGGGTTTTTATTTGATGTCGACTGGCTTTAAGCTTCCGGCTATTTTTTGGTGATCTTGAACAAGTTGCCGCCATCTGTTATCGCGTATAGCGCACCATCTTTACCTTCTACCAGGTCTCTGAAACGTTCGCTCCGATCCTCCAGCAATCTTTCTTCTCCAACTATTTTATTCGCTTTGATCACCAAACGGATAATGTGTGATCCACTTAAAGCACCTACAAATAAATTTCCTTTCCACTCTGCAATATGATTGCTGTTATAAAAAGCGATACTGCCTGGAGAAATACTTGGGTTCCAATAATATAGAGGTTGTTCCATTCCTGCTTTTTGTTGGATACCATCTCCAACTTTTCGACCACTGTATTCTGTACCATAAGTGATGATTGGCCAGCCGTAGTTTTTCCCTGGTTTGATGATATTCACTTCATCACCTCCTTTAGGCCCAAATTCTGCCTCCCATAACTCACCTGTTTGGGGATTGATGGCAAGCCCATCTGGATTTCGAAGTCCATAAGCATAAATCTCTGGTCTCGCATTGGCTTGTTTTGCAAACGGTCCGTTGGCTACAGCCTTACCTGCTGGTGTAAGATGCAAGATCTTGCCTAGCGAAGAATTTAGATATTGTGCCTGCATCCGGATGTCGTTGCCAGAGCGCTCACCCGTACTTACAAACAAGTTCCCATTTTGATCAAAAACTATCCTCGAACCATATTGAAGTTTGCCTGAATAAGCTGGCGTGGCTCTGTAGATGATCGTCTGGTTTTCGATGCTGGTTTCGTTAGCAGCCAATTTACCCTTTGCAATGGCCAATAACACCCCATTGTTTTGTGGCTCGGCATAAGCCCAATAAACCATTTTGCTTTTTGCAAAATCTGGTGCAAGCGTAAGGTCTAAAAGTCCACCCTGACCAGAGGCATCTACTTTTGGAAGCCCAGTGATTTTTTTAACCAATTTTCCATCAGCCGATAAGATCACCATTGTTCCTTCTTTTTGGGTAATCAAGAACCTTCCATCAGGCATGGCCGAAATACTCCACGGACTTTCCAGCTTATTGTTAATGATCGAAATATTTAATGGGGTTTTAGTTTTTACAGCCCTGATACGGGTCTGTCCTGCAAATGCAGGTTGATAATCTGCTGAAGGTTTTTCTTTTTCTACCGAATTTTGTGCCGGTACCTGAACACAGCTAAACAAAAAGCCTACAGTAAAAAGACCAAATAGTTGACGTTTGAATAATAAATCCATAAACATGTTGAGTTTCCTAAAAGAACAAAAAAATACTTAAACTAAAAAATCCGAACTCACTTATGAATTCGGATTTTAATATGGATGAGGTAACGTTTAATCAGCATCAGTTGATCTGTTGCTCTTAAATCTTTAACCTGATTATAATTGTTTATCTAATTTACCAGCTAAAACTGATTTTGGAACAGCACCAACTTGTTTGTCAACTACTTCACCGTTTTTAAAGAACAATAAAGCTGGAATGTTACGGATACCAAATTGAGTTGAAATCTGAGGGTTGTTGTCCACATTCACTTTACCTACCAACGCTTTTCCTTCATATTCTTTCGAAATTTCGTCTACCACTGGACCAACCATGCGACATGGACCACACCATTCTGCCCAAAAATCTACCAACACTGGTTTATCTGATTTTAACACAACTTCCTCGAAGTTTGCATCTGTTATTTCTAAAGCCATAACTTATTTTTAAATTTATATACAAATATAGATATTCAATTCTAATGCCAACTACTTCGTAATGCCAATTTGACATTTCTTTGAGGTAGCCGCTTTGGAGACTTAAATCCGCTGTTTTAATTCAGCTTGTAATTTACAACATTTAGTTTTGTTAATTGTTCTAAAAACAAATTATTCGGATTGATCCTTAACGACTTTGAAGGCAGTTCTAACTTCAGGTTTTGCTCTCTATCGTAAACTTCAAAATTCAATTTACAATTATGGCGCTCACTATTCTCTTTATTTTCTTGTAAGATCGAGTCTATTTTCTCCATCAACTCATCATTGATTTCTTCTATAGGTAGCTGGATAGTAATACATTTCGTCAGTTTATCACGTAATTCTGACAGTAAATCTATCGAAGTCACCTTAAATTCCCAGTCACCTGCTTTTTTAAAGCGCTCTCCAACCCTACCTCTAATCTGTAGAAAATAGCCTTCGGTTAAAAACTGTTTAAACTTCAGAAAATCATCTCCAAATAACGCAATCTCACAACTGTCATCATAGTCTTCAAAAATGAAAGTTCCAAATGGTTTCCCTGTTTTTGTGATCCGCTGCGAAGCCATCACCACCAGTCCACCAACCACTAGGTCTCTGTTTTTGATAGTTTCAAATTCTCCTAAAACTTCCTCATTGGTATCTCCGCTTCGTATTTTATTGACGATACTCAGATGTTTAACCGCATGTTGGCAGAAATTGTTCAGCTCAAAGCGGTAATCATCTAGTGGGTGCCCTGATAAGAAGATTCCGATGGCATCCTTTTCGTACTTCAAACGATCGATCAATCCCCATTCTGGAGATACCGGAAAAGTAGGTTCCAAAATCAGATCGGCCTTTGAGCCACCAAACAATGAAGATTGAGAGGAGTTTTGGTTATTCTGAAAGTCGTTGGCATACTTGATCAGCTTTTCGATCCCATTCATTTTATCATTGGCACCAATGTAGAAATATTGGGCACGATGGAAACCATAAGCATCAAAGGCGCCACTATACACAAAACTCTCGTAAGCCTTTTTGTTAACGATACGTGTATTGGAACGTTTGGCAAACTCGAAAACACTAGGATAGGGTCCATTTTCCAAACGTTCTTCGATGATGCTCTCTACCGCTTTCTCTCCCACTCCTTTTACAGCCGACAGTCCGAAGCGTACTTCGCCCTTGGCATTTACAGAGAACTTCAAGTCAGATTCATTTACATCAGGGCCTAAAACCGTAACACCCATTTGCCTACATTCTTCCATAAAGAAGGCAACCTGCTTAATGTCGCTCATGTTGTTGGAAAGTACCGCAGCCATGTATTCTGCAGGGTAATTCGCTTTTAGATAAGCCGTTTGATATGCAATCCAGGCATAACAGGTAGAGTGCGATTTGTTAAAGGCATACTCGGCAAATGCTTCCCAATCTTTCCAGATTTTCTCTAAAATAGCAGCATCATGACCTTTTTCTGCAGCCTGTTTGATAAACTTGGGCTTCATCTTATCCAGTACATCACGTTGCTTTTTACCCATTGCCTTACGCAGTACATCGGCCTCACCCTTGGTAAAATCAGCCAGTTTCTGCGACAAAAGCATTACCTGCTCTTGGTACACTGTAATACCGTAGGTCTCTTTCAGTAACTCCTCACAAGCCTCCAAGTCGTATTTGATCTCTTCTTCACCATTCTTTCTACGTACAAAACTCGGAATATAGGCAATCGGGCCTGGACGATACAATGCGTTCATCGCAATCAGATCCCCAAATACTGTTGGCTTAAGCTCTTTCATATATTTTTGCATCCCCGCACTCTCGTACTGGAAAATGCCGACTGTTTCGCCTCGCTGAAAGAGCTCATATGTTTTTTCATCATCGATCGGGAAAGCATCCGGATCTAGATCGATATTGTGTCTTTTTTTGACCAGTTTTACGGTATCCTTGATCAATGTCAAGGTTTTTAACCCCAAAAAGTCCATTTTTAACAGACCTGCACTCTCTACAACCGAGTTGTCAAATTGGGTTACATAAAGGTCTGAATCCTTAGCCGTAGCCACCGGTACAAAATTGGTAATGTCATCTGGTGTAATAATTACCCCACAAGCGTGGATACCCGTGTTTCGCAAAGAACCTTCTAAAACAATAGCTTGCTCAATCGTTTCTGCACTAAGGTTTTTCGCATTCGAAAGTGCCTTTAACTCGATAATCTTTTCATATTCATCTGGTCGCAAAGCCGATTTTAAAGCTTTCTCTTCCAAATTGAATATCTTGGCCAACTTCATATTGGGTATCAGTTTGGCAATTTTATCAGCCTCAAAAAGCGGTAGGTCCAAAACCCTGGCCGTATCACGGATAGAAGACTTCGCAGCCATGGTACCATAGGTAATGATCTGCGCTACCTGACTAGAACCATATTTATTAATTACATAATCCATTACACGGCCACGTCCCTCATCATCAAAGTCGATATCGATATCGGGCATGGAAACACGGTCTGGATTCAAAAAACGCTCGAAAAGGAGATCATATTTTAAAGGATCGATATTGGTGATCCATAAACAATAGGCCACTACAGAACCCGCAGCCGAACCCCGGCCTGGGCCTACAGATACGTCTCTTCTACGAGCTTCTGCGATAAAATCCTGCACAATCAAGAAATAACCCGGATAACCCGTTTTCTCAATAGTGGCCAACTCAAAATCTAAGCGTTCGATAATGACATCTGTCAGTTCTCCATACCTTTTCTTTGCCCCTTCGTAAGTCAGGTGTCTCAGAAATTTATTCTCTCCTCGTTTACCTCCATCCTGATCATCTTCCGCAACCAAAAATTCATCAGGAATCCCAAACTTTGGCAAAAGCACTTCGCGGGCCAGTTCATAGGCTTCAATCTTATCTGCAATTTCCTGTGTACTTAAAATGGCTTCTGGTACATCGGCAAAAAGAGATTTCATTTCATCCCCAGATTTGAAATAATATTCTTGGTTGGGTAGGCCATAACGGTAACCACGCCCACGTCCAATTGGTGTGGCCTGTTTTTCACCATCTTTTACACACAATAAAATATCGTGGGCATTGGCATCCTTTTTATTAATGTAGTAAGTATTGTTCGTTGCAACCAATTTAACGCCATGTTTGTTTGCCATGGCAATCAGATCAGTATTTACCCGATCTTCGTTTTCTTGGTTGTGGCGCATGATCTCCACGTAAAAATCTTCGCCAAATTGGGTATGCCACCAGCTCAAGGCTTCTTCGGCCTGTTTCTCTCCTAAATTTAGGAGTTTGCTGGCCACCTCGCCATAAAGGTTTCCAGAAAGGACGATAATATCACTTTTATATTGCTCAATTACATCTTTGTCAATCCTAGGCACATAATAAAACCCTTTGGTATAGGCTATAGACGACATTTTGGCCAAATTGTGGTAACCTTTTTTATTCTTGGCCAATAATACCACTTGATAACCATCATCTTTACGGGTTTTGTCGGTATGGTTTTCGCAAACGAAAAACTCAACCCCAACAATCGGTTTTACCTCTTGTGCAACTGGTGGCTGGCCTTTTTCTAAAGCTTCCGCATTTTTGGCTTTTGCATCCTTGTTATGTTTGATGGCTTGGCTTACAAAATGAAAAGCCCCCATCATATTGGCATGGTCGGTAATGGCCACTGCAGGCATCTGATGGGCCGCCGCCGCTTTGATCAGATCTGGTACGCTAATGGTAGATTGTAGTACGGAAAATTGACTATGGTTGTGCAGATGGATAAAATTGGCACTGGCTAATTCTTCCTTATTCCCTGCTAGGGTCTGTTTCGATATCCCCCCAGTTTCGGCACTTCGCTGACGTTTCCTAATCTCGTCTGAAGCAGACTTAAGGTTAACATGTTGTAAACCGATGGCACTGATCGGATTTTGATTGACCTCTCTAAATCGAAGATAATAATCGGTATCAACCAATAGTTCTTCTTTCTTAAAGACTTCCTTTTTGATCAGTTCTAAAAAGCAACGTGTGGTGGCCTCCACATCTGCTGTTGCATTGTGCGCTTCAGAAAATGGCACGCCAAAAAGGTATTGGTGTAATTCTGTTAAAGTTGGCAACTTAAATCGTCCACCTCTACCACCTGGAATTTTCAATAGCTCGGCCGTTACCTCCGTACAGGTATCCAATACGGGCATGCTGGCCATTGGGCTTTCTACACCCATCCTGTAAAATTCGCAACCCATAATGTTCACGTCAAAACCTACGTTCTGACCAACAACAAATTTAGATTTGCTCAATGCGATGTTAAACTTCTCTAAAACCTCGGCAAGTTCAACCCCCTGCTCTATAGCCAGATCGGTAGAAATACCATGGATTCGCTCTGCATCATAAGGAATATTGAAACCTTCGGGCTTCACTAGATAATCTTGATGTTCGATCAGCTTACCCATTTCATCATGCAACTGCCAGGCAATTTGTATACAACGCGGCCAATTATCAGTATCGGTAATCGGGGCATTAAAATTACGTGGTAAACCAGTGGTTTCAGTATCAAAAATCAGGTACATAGTTGGAGTTGTGATGGAAATCAAAAATAGAGAATTTAACGCGCTAACGTGTCAGCAAATTATCAACATCTATATAAAAAATGGAAGAAGGAAAAAGGAAGATGGAGGAGCTGTGGAGAAGAGAAAAATTAGGATTGTTGAATTGTAAATTGCTAAATTGTTGAGGACTTAGAAAAGCAAAAACTTAGCTTTTAGCAAAATGTAGTCCTGCTTTCTGGTTCAAGTTTTTTGCGAATGTTATGCCGAGCTTATCGAAGCAGCTGAAACAAAAAAGCTTTTCCGCCAATCAGGTTTAGCAAACAAATGTCGGTGCAGTTATTTTCAGATGATTTTACGCCAATTGAAAATGTTCAACTGCCAACTAGCTTAGTGTTCCTGGCTTACCAAGCTCCCCACATCATAGCCCATCTGTCTACATCTTTCTATAATTTCCTTCAATAAAACGGGATCCATTTTTGGTTCCCTTGCCATAATAAACAAATACTTTTGGTCTGGATGTCCTACTACCACATAACTATAGTCATCAGCCAATTCTATTACCCAGTATCCAGCTTTAAAAGGCCATAAAAACTGCGCCTTCATCTCGCCATCAGGTTTATCTTCACTAAAAAACAATTTCGACTTTACCGATCGTTCTTCTTCCTTACCATCTTTATGGTAGGTGGTTAGAACTTCAAAATGTTCATCATCGATCAAAGTATAATACTCAATGGTCTGCTTCCAATTTTTATCAAACAAGGTAGGAATCGAGTACAAAGAGTACCATTTTCCGGCATAGGCCTCATGGTCTATTACATTTACAGGCTGGTTTTCCATCACATCAAAATTTGATAGATTAACCATTTGACTGTAATAAAGTTTTAAAAACTTGATAAACCATTTTGTTAAAAAGAAGCAAATCTATACCTTAGGCAACAAGAAATAAAATGGAGTTAAAAGCTGAATTATTTAATAGTTGGGACCCCAAAAAGGACATTGTTGAATTCATCAATACCCATCACATCAAAAAAGAAAATATATTGATCATTACCCAGGACAATGGTAGTTACACTTTGTTCTACTATGCCTGATAAACATAAAATTCCAAATAAAAATTGATATGAAGATAACCGTTGTAGGAGCTGGTGCCGTTGGTGCCACATGCGCAGATAACATTGCAAGAAAAGAATTAGCTGAAGAATTGGTATTGTTAGACATCAAAGAAGGTTTTGCCGAAGGTAAAGCTATTGATATGATGCAGACCGCTACATTATTAGGCTTTGACACGAAGATAAAAGGGGTAACCAACGATTATAGCCAAACCGCAGGTTCTGCTGTTGCTGTAATTACATCGGGCCTACCACGTAAACCAGGGATGACCCGTGAAGAATTGATCGGAATCAATGCGGGTATCGTAAAGGGAGTTGCAGAAAACATCTTAAAATATTCTCCAGATGCAATCATCGTGGTGATCAGTAACCCAATGGATACCATGACTTATTTGGCATTGAAATCATTGGGTCTACCTAAAAACCGTATCATCGGTATGGGTGGCACATTAGACAGTTCTCGTTTCAAATATCATTTGAGCGTAGCATTAAACTGCAACTCAAACGACCTACAAGGTTTTGTAATTGGTGGACACGGCGATACAACAATGATTCCGTTAACACGTTATGCTACTTACCAGAGCTTACCTGTAAGCGAGCTTTTAGATGAAGCTACCCTAGCAAAAGTTGCTGCCGATACCATGGTTGGTGGAGCTACATTAACTGGCCTATTGGGTACTTCTGCTTGGTATGCACCAGGTGCGGCCGGTGCAGCTTTGGTAGAAGCGATTGTACGCGATGAGAAAAAATTATTTACTTGTTGTGTAGCCTTAGAAGGCGAATATGGTCAAAATGACATTTGTTTAGGCGTACCAGTAATTGTGGGTCGCAATGGTTGGGAAAAGATCATTGACTACAAACTAAACGATGCTGAACAAGCTGCATTTAACAAAAGTGCTGATGCTGTACGCAACATGAACAATGTATTGGCAGAAATGAATTTGATTTAATTGATTGTATTGGTTAACTGTTCAGATTGATCAACTGGTTAATCGTTATTGTATAGTTAAACAATTAACCGAATCAACATTTAGCCAATTAACCTTATATATGAGAACAATTACTGTTCCTTTAATATTAATTAATTTACAAGACGACGGTTTCCATCTTTTGGTGGAAATTGTCGTTTTTGGAGAAAAATTATTTGCTGTGGTAGATACTGGTGCTTCACGATCGGTTTTTGACAAGGGCTTGATGACCAAACACATCCAAGAACTTTCCATGAGTGAAGAAACACAGGCTGCCACGATCTTCAGTACTACCGAAACCTTGCAGGGCATCATTCCCAAGCTTAAAATTGGAGGGTTAATTTTAAAGCACTACCATGCGGTGGCTTTAGACCTACAAAGTGTAACGGATACGTATCTGCAATTAGGCCATCCATCAATTGCTGGGATTATTGGTGGAGACATCTTGATGCAGTTCCATGCCAAGATAGACTATCGAAAAAGTACATTAAAATTTTATAAATAAGTTGAACCATGGACAGTAAAAGAACATCCTTTTCAAAATGCTATGCACAGCTGTTGTTCTTTGTGCTTTTAGGCTGCTCATCTTTTACCTTTGCCCAAAACACGGGCATCAAACTAATAGACAAGCCCATTGTCTTCGATTCTACCAGAATAAAACTTTCATTACAATACCTCAAAGAAAGACATGGCATCCCTGCAAAAACCATCACAATAGCACCTGTAATGGTTGTGCTGCATTGGACAGGTGCCAAAACACTTTCTTCTACATTTAATGCTTTTAACCATGCCACTTTAGATGGAGACCGCAAAGCAATTGCTGGCGCAAGCAACCTCAATGTCTCTTCCCAATTTCTGATCGATAGAGATGGAACCATCTACAGGCTCATGCCTGAGAACAATTTTGCCCGTCATGTAATTGGTTTAAACTATTGTGCAATTGGGGTAGAAAATGTTGGAAGTGATGATTTCCCTCTTACCGAGGCGCAACTCAAAGCAAATGAACAATTGGTAAGGTACCTAACCGCTAAATATAAGATTCAATACCTGATTGGACATTACGAATACACTTCCTTCAAACATACTGCATTATGGAAGGAAACAGATCCTAATTATCAAACCGGAAAAACTGATCCTGGAGCAGACTTTATGCAGAAGATCAGGTTTAACCTAAAAGATTTATCATTAAAAGGTGCCCCACAAAACATCAAACAATAATTTGATGTGGAAATTGTATTGGAAATTTCATCAAAACATTAAGCTACAATAGTTTACAACATTTAAAAGTAAACTAAAAACGCTCATCTCCTTCAACATCCTTTCAAGTAAAAGTAAAATCGAGAAATATTGGGGATTTTAATCCGCAATTGTCTCAGTTAAAAAAATTTTCTTTCAGAGAAAATAAATATAATCTTTTAAGAAAATTTATTAACTGATTGATTTTCAACAAAGTACAAAATACACAGATTTAACTTCTCAAATTGGATAGCATTTTGCCTTGCTTCAATCATAACAAATAAAAAAATTATGAAAAAGTTAGCATTACTATTAGCCATTACTTTATGTTATACTTTAACTAAAGCGCAAACTGAAAAAACTATCGCTCAAGATAACAAATTGCTCAAATCAAACATGAGTTTAAATAAGCTTTCTGATGCGGCCTCACCTCTTCTTGCCAAAAACATTGAAAAGGCACCATCAGTAATTGCAGAACCAACATTTGTAAGCCCTCCATCTTACAATACAGAAACTGTTCTTCCTTCGTCTGAAGGTCTGATTTTAATAGGTATGAACAACAAATTTGGCTACAAAGACAAAAAAGGAAACACTATTGTTCCATTAAAATATGATTTCGCCGACAACTTTACACAAGGAAGAGCCAAAGTTAGCTTAAACAACAAATCTGGCTTTGTTGACATCAACGGCAACGTTGTGGTTCCATTGGTTTATGATGCGGCAAGTGCTTTCAAAGATGGTTTGGCAATCGTTTCTGTCAATGATAAAAAAGGTTTCATCGACCTTGCAGGAAAACTAATTGTTCCGATCATCTATGATGATGTAATGTACTTCTCTGAAGGCAAAGCTTCGGTAAAAATAGGTGGCAAATGGGGATTTATTGACATGACTGGAAAAACTGTTATTCCATTCAAATACGATTGGCCATCAGTTTTCACCAATGGTTTTACCAGGGTAAAACTAAATGACAAATGGGGATTAATCGATAAAAACGGAAATGTTATTGCTCCGATCATCTACGACTGGGTAAATGATTTTACTGATGGTAAAGCAATGGCTTCTCTAAATGGCAGGGTGCTTTACATTAACCAAAACGGAGAAACATACTAAGTACATATCCAATATCAATAACCAAAAAACCCCAATGCCTTAGAAAGCATTGGGGTTTTTAACTTAAAGTAAAATCTAGTAAGGTCTCCTATCCTCATTTTACAAATTGTAAAATGCCTTTCTGTAGGTTCGTAGACTTAATTTCTCAAAAATCGCTTGACCAACAACTTAAATGTAGTCATAGTTGATAAACAAAGGTTAAAAAAATCACATAAATATCTGATTTACAATAATATACAAAAAATACATTTTCAATAAAATAAGATTGGACAAGAGTTTGACTTAGGCAAATCAGACTTAACCATTGTAAAATCTATTGATATGAAAAAAGTATTGTTAACCTTAGCAGCGATCTGTAGCTTGAATGTATCCTTTGCTCACATTAAAGATACCTCACAACAAACCACCCAAAATGTTCAATCTACAAAAGATGAGCTATTGCTCATCAGTACAAATAACAAATTTGGCTTTAAAAACAAAAAGGGAAAGGTAGTGATCGCACCAAAATACGATTACGCAGAGAGCTTTAGTCAAGGCAGAGCAGTTGTTGGCCTCAATAATAAATTTGGTTATATTGATCAAACTGGCAATGTGATTGTGCCGCTTATTTATGATGGCGCTTGGGCATTTAACAACGGACTGGCTTTAATTGCAGTAAAAGAAAAAAAGGGATATATCGGTCCAGATGGCCAACTCATCATACCTCCTATCTATGATGATGCCATGTTCTTTTCCAATGAAAGAGCCGCTGTGAAAAAAGGTGATAAATGGGGCTTTATAGGCACCAAGGGTTTGGTGGCTATTCCTTTTATTTACGACTGGCCATCTATTTTCAAAGATGGTTTTACCAGAGTGAAATTAAACAACAAATGGGGAACCATTGATAAAAACGGAAACATCCTAGCTCCTATTAACTATGACTGGATCGATGATTTTGTAGATGGTAAGGCAAAGGCATCCCTTAAGGATAAGATTGTATACATCAACCAAAATGGAGAGATCTTTTAATCAATCTTTATAAAAAGCAGTACACCACAGTAGTTTCCGAACAAGATTTATGGCTCAAATAACATTTCTTAATGAAAATGTTATTTGTTAACTTTAAGTAAACCAAACCAACTTAAATATGAAATTGCTAAAAATTATTGGAGGAATTATAGCCGCATTGCTGCTGATTTTCTTCATTGGTGGACTATTCCTGCCTAAAACCTATTCTGTTAACAGAACAACTGTGATCAATGCTCCCGACAGTGTAATCTACAAAAACATTGCAGATTTTAATGAGTTCCTTAAATGGAATCCTTGGGCTAAAATGGAACCTACAGCCAAAACCACCATCAGCGGTCCTGTTGCCCAACCAGAACATTTGTACCAATGGGAAGGAAAAGAAACGGGTAGTGGACAAATGAAAATCACAAGCGTTGAGGCCAATAAAATGGTAAATATTGAACTTAAATTTATCAAGCCATTTGAAAGCGTTGCCAATACCAATTTTGAGATTGTTAAAGATGGCAACGGCAACAAAGTAATATGGACCATTAGTGGCGAAAGTAAAGGAACAATGGATAAATGGATGGGTCTTTGCATGGACAGCATGATCGGAAAAGATTTTGAGGCAGGATTGAAATTCTTGAAAGAGAAATCTGAAAAAGGAAATTAATAACACTTATGCAAACAAAAAGCCCTTTAAGATAGTTCTTAAAGGGCTTTTTCAATAAGTATCAACCATTTATATCTACTCATATCAAATGGCCAACACCTTAATTCTTTCGGCATACAACTTCAAAAACGCCCTGATATAAACACTTGTAAAAAAGAAAATGGCCAATAAAATAATGTGTTGGGTATTTATCGAAATGTGGGTGTTTTCTTTGGTCACTAACAGATTAAAGAAAATATTGATGAAACCCAACGGTAAAAACATCAATCCAAATACCAAGTCACCTATTATCGAATCTTTTTTAGTTTTTCGATGGATGATATACCTAAAGACAATCCAGTATAGTCCTGCCATTACGATCAACACCAAAATAGATAAGTAAACTGTTTTAAACAAGGCAGATAAATTGGTGTTGCTTGCATATAAGACGTAGCACAATAACAACAAGATCAGGTTTGGAAGCAGTTGCGAAAGTCTAAATGTAAACAACATCTCTAAGCCAATCAATTTGAGATATCTGCGTTTGACCTGTTTTTGGTAAATGTCTTCTTGTTTCCTGATGGCTTTTACCCCTCCAAAATCAAGTTCAATTATTTTTTGGACCAAACCGATATGATATGTTCCCGGCATGTCTGCCAGTAGATTTAACACATGGTCGTACACCTCATTATAGGTTTCTATATACCTACCAATTCCAAAAACATAATCGCCTATTTCTTTCTTTTCTATTTCGTTGAGCTGCATATCAGGTTAATTTAAGATTTAACAATAGTTGTAGTTGCGCAATAAAATCTTTGGCTTCCTGCAATTTATTCACCACCTCCTTTTCGCCATTTTTAGACAAAGCATAATATTTACGTACCCTGTTTTCAACAATCTCAGTGCTGGTTTCCAAGAAACCTTCTGCCTCCAATTTATGTAAAGCCGGATACAAGGCCCCTTCCTTTAGTACCAACTGCCCTTGGGTAAGCGATTTTACTTTCTGCGTAATTTCATAACCATACATCCGGTCGTTTTCTGCCAACAGGTTAAGGATAATGGTCTGTAAGGTCCCTTTAAATAATTCGTTATTGATTGCCATGAAACAAATATAAATATTTCTTATATACATAAGAATATTATGTATATAAATTTTAAAATAAAAAAGCCCCATAAGAAAACTTATGGGGCTATTATAGTGAATGCTTTTATCTAAGCATCAATCTTCGCATATTTTGCATTACGTTCGATAAACTCTCTACGTGGTGCAACTTCATCGCCCATCAACATTGAGAAAGTATGGTCGCATTCTGCAGCGTTTTCTATTGTAGCTTTTAACAAGGTACGCGTTGCCGGATTTAAGGTAGTTTCCCAAAGTTGCTCAGCGTTCATCTCTCCCAAACCTTTATAACGTTGGATATGTACACTTTCTTCCTTACCAGCACCTTTTAAACGCTGTACCGCAGCGTCACGTTGTTGGTCGTTCCAGCAATATTCAAAATCTTTCCCTTTTTTAACCTGATAAAGTGGTGGAGCAGCAATGTACACATAACCTGCTTCAATCAGCGCCTTCATGTAACGGAAGAAGAAAGTAAGGATCAAAGTAGTAATGTGCGATCCGTCGATGTCCGCATCCGTCATGATCACAATCTTATGGTAACGGAGTTTAGTCAAGTTCAATGCTTTATCATCTTCTGGCGTGCCGATGCTTACACCCAAAGCGGTAAACATATTCTTGATCTCGTCGTTTTCATAGATCTTGTGTTCCATTGCCTTTTCAACGTTCAGGATCTTTCCCTTAAGTGGAAGAATGGCTTGATAATTACGGTCGCGACCTTGTTTAGCGGTACCACCCGCCGAGTCACCCTCTACCAGATATAACTCACATTTTTCTGGATCACTATCAGAGCAATCGGCTAGTTTTCCTGGCAAACCAGAACCACCCATTACACTTTTACGTTGCACCATCTCGCGTGCCTTACGTGCAGCAGCACGAGCTGTAGCAGCCAAAATAACCTTGTTTACGATCATCCTCGCTTCTTTTGGATATTCTTCAAGGTAAATACCTAAAGCTTCCCCTACGGCCACATCTACCGCACCCATTACCTCAGAGTTACCCAACTTGGTTTTGGTCTGACCTTCAAATTGAGGTTCTTGCACTTTTACCGAAACTACAGCTGTCAAACCTTCTCTAAAGTCATCACCTGTAATCTCGAATTTTACATTCTTCAACAAACCAGATTTCTCTGCATAA
Source organism: Pedobacter sp. UC225_65 (assembly GCF_042698365.1). Classification (GTDB taxonomy): domain Bacteria; phylum Bacteroidota; class Bacteroidia; order Sphingobacteriales; family Sphingobacteriaceae; genus Pedobacter. The sequence continues at coordinate 4,221,866 of NZ_CP170550.1, read as the reverse complement.
GCTTTTAAGGTACGGGTTAAACCACGTCTAAAACCAGCAATATGTGTACCACCCTCGTGGGTATTGATGTTGTTTACATAAGAATGCACATTCTCCGAATAGCTATCATTGTACTGCATTGCCAATTCAACCGGAATACCATTTTTAATTCCTTCTACATAAATAGGCTCAGGAATTAAAGAAGGACGAGTTCCATCCAAAAACTGGACGAATTCTTTTAATCCACCTTCAGATTTGAATACTTCCGACAAGAAAGTACCATCTTCATTTACTTCACGCTCATCTGTTAAGGTCAAACTAATTCCCTTGTTCAAAAACGACAACTCGCGCAAACGAGAAGCCAAGGTATCATAACGATATTCTGTAGTTTGTGTAAAGATGGTTGGATCTGGGCTAAAAGTTACGATTGTACCTCTTTTTTCCGTAGTTCCAATTTCTTTTACATCATATAATGGTTTACCAATGTTATATTCTTGTACCCAAATTTTTCCTTCGCGGTGTACTTCTGCCCTTAAGTGAGTTGACAAGGCGTTAACGCAACTTACCCCTACGCCATGCAGACCACCAGAAACTTTATAGGTGTCTTTATCAAATTTACCACCCGCATGTAGAACCGTCATTACGATTTCTAAAGCCGATTTGTTTTCTTTTGTATTTATACCAGTTGGGATACCACGACCATTATCTTCAACCCTGATCGAATTACCTTTAAGGATATTTACGTAAATGGTGTCTGCGTGACCTGCTAATGCTTCATCAATAGAGTTATCTACAACTTCGTAAACCAGGTGGTGCAAACCCTTGATCCCGGTGTCACCGATGTACATAGAAGGACGTTTACGAACCGCCTCTAAACCTTCTAAAACCTGTATGTTATCTGCCGAATAATTTGACTTTAAATCTTTTTCTTCGCTCATAATTTTGTTTAATACTTAAAGAATCAAAAATAACCATTTTTTGCCTAATTAAGGCAGATGTGGATAACTATTTGAGTGTTAAAATCGGGCTAAATCCGATTAAAAAACAGGAGTTTTTAGGATAGTCCATTTTGATTTTTATATTTGTTAAAATTTATTGATTTATAATGAAAGTAACAACATTAAAAGTAAGCAGTTTAGCTACTGCAATAGCAATAGTTTCTGTACTAACTGCTTGTGGAAATAAGGACAACAAAGCTGATGCTACAGCTACTAAAACTAGCACATCGGCTGTGTCTGGAGACGAGAAGATTGTTTACGTTAATTCAGACTCATTGTTAACCAAATATGAGTATTTCAAAGACCTTAAAAGCAAAATGGAAACCAAAGGTAAAGCTGCTGAAGGCGATCTAGCTGCCAAAACCCAAGCTTTCCAACGTGAAGTACAACAATACCAACAACAACAAAATACTTTACCTGCCGACCAGAGAGCGGCCACAGAGCAAAGATTGGCCCGTAAACAACAAGAACTACAGGCCTACCAACAAAATGCTGGTGCAGCGCTTCAAAACGAGCAGGCCAAAGAACAAGAAGTACTTTACAACAAAGTGGCTGATTATTTAAAAGGATATGCCAAAACAAAAGGCTACAAAATGGTATTGACCTATTCTAAAGGAAATAGTGCTATTTTATTTGCTGACGAAAGCTTGGATGTAACCAGCGCTGTAATTGTTGGCCTAAATGAAGATTATAAAAAGAACAAAAAATAACGACTGATCAAATTCAGTTTTTGAAATCATCAAAAATGCTCCGAGCAATCGGGGCATTTTTTTGCACTGTTTATTCTATGGAACAAATCCAACAACACAAAAAATTTATGCGGATGGCCATCCGCCTTTCTGAGCAGAACGTAGATAAAGGTATTGGCGGCCCATTTGGGGCGGTGATCGTGAAGGATGGAAAAGTAATAGCCAAAAGCGCGAACAAGGTAGCCGCCAGCAACGACCCTACAGCACACGCCGAGGTAGCTGCCATTAGATTGGCCTGCAAAAAACTGAAGACCTTTGACCTTAGTGGCGCTGTTGTTTATACCAGTTGCGAACCCTGCCCTATGTGCCTAAGTGCCATTTATTGGGCCAAAATAGAAACCATCTATTACGGAAATACCAAACAGGATGCATCAAGTGCTGGCTTTGATGATGAGTTCATCTACAACGAATTGGACAAACCCATGGAAAAAAGAAAGTTACCCATTCAACAAGTGTTGAGGGACGAAGCTTTACAGGCCTTTAAACTTTGGGAAAAGTCGCCGATGAAAACAGATCTATAAAGCAAAACACCAATTCCTCATGAGGATTTGGTGTTTTGGCTATAGGTGATCTTTTAATTATTTACTGGTTTCATTTGAATTCTTTGCAAGTTCTATCATCATATCTAATTCTCTAACCGTTCCATCGGCAGAACCACCAAAACCCACTTTTTTGAAACGGATATTGCCATTAGGACCAATGATATACTTCTGCGGAATGCCATCTCCATTTAAATTATAGCTATCAATAACATCAAATCTACTTGGATCCTGTTTGTTTTTAGTATCGTAAAGTACGTTAAAAGTATAAGGTGTACTGGCAATAAAATCCTGTACCACTTTTTCTCTTTTTTCTTCTGTTTGCCAAGTATTTACAAATAGGAAGACTACGTTCGGATCATTTTTATATTTATCTACCGCCTTTTGCATGCCCGGGAAAGAAGCTACACACGGACCGCACCAAGTGGCCCAAAAATCAACGATTACCACTTTCCCTTTTAAACTAGCAAGATCTACATTTTCGCCTTTTAAGTTCGTTAAAGCAAATTTAGGGGCAGGCCTGTCTATCATTTCTTTGATAAATTTTGCTTTTTCTTTTTCTAAAGCCTCCTTTTCTAAGGCTTGATAATAGGCATCAAATGGCTGACTTCCTGTATAAGCATCTTTAAGGTCGGCCTTGAGTTGGGCAGTACCTTGTCCATTTTTGATGAAACGTTCTGCATAGGTAACCACTTTATCCTTTTGCTTATTTTTAGCTAAAAACGATACATACCTTTCATTCATTTCGGGGTTAGTGAAATTATTTTTTGTCACTGCCTCTTCCTGGTATTTTAAGGCTTCGGCCGTTTTACCTAAATGATCCAACAACAGCGCATAAGTATCTGCAAAATTTGTGTAATTACTTTCTAAACCTTTGAGATAGCTCTCTTTTGAAGCATAAAACGGCGGCACAGGTCCAGCCTTGGCTTCTTCAATCAATTCTAAAGAACGTTTTGATATTTTAGCGGCAAAAACTAGATTTTCTTTCTTTTCTGCCCCTGCCCAGGCATAACTATTGTAAACGCTGGCCAAAGTGTTTTTATCTTTTACCTTGTTGGCAAATTCCTCAAATTTTGCATTGTTTTTGGCCAATCCGTAAGCTGAAGCAATCTCTGCGTACAAATCGCCAACTTTATCGGCATCTGCTTTTTTATTCAGGTCGAGCTTAAAATTGCTGATAAGGCTTTTCAGTTTTGCCTCCTTTTTTACCGCATCGTTTTCCTCGTAGATTCCATTGACACTTTGATTATAAGCATAGCTTCCTGTTGGGTATTTTAATTTCACCAATTTAAAAACCGAATCAGCCGATGCTTTTCTTTTCATGGCATTATACAGGCTGGCGATATCCAAGAACTGTTGTTCTTTTTTATTAGGCAGTTTATTAAGGCTTTGGATCCGTTCATTGATCATTTTTTCGCCTTTAACCTTATCCAAACCATACTGAAGGCTCAAATAACCTATTAAATAGGTTTCTTTTAGTGCCGGTTCAACCGCAAAGGCATTATCAAAGGCTGCAACTGCCTTAGCCTTATCTGCTTTTACGCCTGCTAAGGCTGCGCCCATCCCGTTGTAAAACATTGCTTCCCAATAATAGGCCATACCTGTTGGTTTTCCATTTTTATAAAACAGCGTATAATAGCCATTTGGCGAATCATCTTTAGTTCCGTCTGCGGCAAAGGTAAATATGGCAATAGCAGTGCTGTCAACTGGCGTAAAACTGCCTTTATAGACCGTTCCTTCTTTAGTGAGGTCTACATTCACCACATTTTGTTTGCGATTAACAAAGGTCTGCACTACGCATTTTACATTGGCCAGCCCATCTAGCTTTCCTCCTTTTGCATTGTACTCGAATGAGAGGGGCTTACCTGCCTCGGGTTGCGCTGTAGAAAGTTTTACAGTTTGTGCATAAACACCCCATGCACTTGCCAGCAACAGGGTGAGTGATAATAATTTCTTCATGGTTAATAGTTTTAGTTTAAAGTTAAAAAAATATATAGTTTACTTTTGACATTTCCAAATTTCATTACACATTATCACTTGATTACCTACCACTTAGCTAGCTATCTTTGCTTACTGGCTTGGGCACGAACCTGAAGCAAGGCAATGGCCAGTAAAAACAACAAGATTAATTTTTTCATTATTATTCAATTCGTCTACTAAAAACTAAAAATATAGTTATAGTTTGACTAATCCAAATTTTCACTTGTAATATTTAACAGAAAAAATAGTCTAATTAACAAGGGCCTAATTTTTGCAGTACATTACAAGAGGTAATCATGGAAAACTACGAGCAACAGATAAAGTATGAATTGGAGTTTTGGCAAATGGAGCTCATGAAGAAACCTTCTATGTTGGGCAATCTAGCCACTAAGGTGCAGACCAAGATCAATAGTTACATTCCTGCCAAAGTACACCAAGCAATTACTGTAACTATTAAACAAATGGTAAAAGCCGTATTGTTTGGTTCTACCTATACCACTTCGGCCCTACCCGATGTGCGGATGAGCTTGCTACACAGAGAAGCACTTGTCAAATCAAAAATAGACTCTTACAGCAAAACTGGTGCTGCCGAAGGTGGAATTACGGGTGCAGGAGGCTTTTTGATGAGCATGGCCGATTTTCCGGTACTGATTGGCATCAAGATCAAAATGCTTTTCGAGATTGCTACCTTGTACGGTTACGACATTAAGGATTATAGGGAAAGGTTATACATTCTGCACATTTTTCAATTGGCTTTTTCGAGTACAAGAGGCACCCAAAATATATTTAAACAAATGCAGAACTGGGATGAAAAATTAATTGTGTTACCAGAAAGCGCCGACCAATTTGATTGGCGAACTTTTCAGCAAGAATATAGAGATTACATCGACTTGGCTAAAATGGCCCAATTGCTTCCAGTAGTAGGTGCTGCAGTTGGAGCTGTAGCGAATTACCAATTGATCAAAAAACTGGGCAAAACTGCGATGATGGCCTATCGGATGAGAGTACTGAGTCAATAGTCATGAGTCTTGGGTCTAATTCCGAAATGAACCAATGATACAAATGAACCAATAAACTAATCTTCAAACATTCCTTCAATCAAACCATCCGTCTCCCTACGGTCTTTTTTTGTTGGTCGTCCGGTTCCTCTATCACGTTTTAGCGTAGGCGCATGGAACATGGATTTAAAAGCATGTGTTTCTTCTTCCGGTGTTAAATCTTTGTATTTGGTTACCGCAATCTTGGCCTCTACCCTATTGTACAAAAGCTCTACTACTTCTATTACTTTTTTTTCAATACCCTTAGATACCTGATAAACCTCTCCAACTTTAACAATCGCTGATGGTTTTAAATTTTGGCCATTCAATTTTATCCTACCTGCTTTACATGCCTCTGTAGCTAAACTTCTGGTCTTAAACAATCTTATTGCCCAGAGATACTTATCGATCCTTAATTTCTCTTTCTCAGTCATAAAATACAAAAATACATAACTAACCTTCAGGTGTAGCATTTTTCGATCAAGAATCGTTTAAGCTATAATGTTGGTAATGGATAATGATCAACTATCAATCTAAATTAAACACTTCAAATTGATTGTTCAAACATGTAAAAAATCAATAAAAAGTGATAAAAAATAAATTATTCTACGAAAACAATGCGCAATACATAAAATTGATTTATTTTGTAAAAAATTTGAAACACTATGATTGGCGAATTAAAAAAATTAATAGAAGCTGCTTGGGAAGATAGGTCTTTATTGTCATATAATAACTATTGTGAGGCTATTGAAGAAGTAATTTTAAGGTTAGATAAAGGTGAGTTGCGTGTGGCAGAACCTATCCTAAATACATGGGGAATTAACGAATGGATCAAAAAAGCTGTTATTCTATATTTTCCGATTAAAGAAATGAAAGAAATCAAAGTTGGACCTTTTGTTTTCCATGATAAAATGATCTAAAAACCAACTATAAAGAAGCTGGTGTACGTGTAGTACCGCATGGTATTGCCCGTTACGGTGCTTATTTGGCCAAAGGTGTAATCATGATGCCATCTTACGTAAACATTGGTGCTTATGTAGACGAAGGTACAATGGTTGATACTTGGGCAACCGTAGGTTCATGTGCGCAGATTGGCAAACGTGTACACTTAAGTGGTGGTGTTGGTATTGGCGGGGTACTAGAACCTGTACAGGCTGCTCCGGTAATTATCGAAGACGATTGTTTTATCGGTTCGAGAGCCATTGTGGTTGAAGGTGTACGTGTAGAAAAAGAAGCTGTTTTAGGTGCAAATGTTGTGCTAACTGCCTCAACAAAAATTATCGATGTAACAGGCGAAAAACCTGTTGAATATAAAGGAATTGTACCTGCACGTTCAGTGGTAATTCCGGGTTCTTACACCAAAAAATTCCCTGCTGGAGAATTTCAGGTACCCTGTGCTTTGATCATAGGTAAACGTAAAGAATCTACAGACAAAAAGACTTCTCTAAATGATGCATTGAGAGAAAATAACGTAGCTGTTTAAGCCCACAAGTGAAAAAAGAAAGTAAAAAGCTAATTCTAAAAAATGAAAGTTCTGAGCCTGTAAAAGCAGGTTTTGAACTTTCTGCTTTGAACTTTCGGTTCAGGATCGGATACGATGGCAAACGTGCCGCCAATAACCTGACTGGACTTGGCAATTATAGTCGATCACTGGTTGAGCACCTGGCCACTCAGTTTCCTCAAAACCAGTATTTTATTTATACGCCTAAAATCAAGGAAAACATCCACAATTTTTCTTTGTTCACTAAGAAGAACATCAACTTGATCTTACCGCGAAAAGGCTCCAGCCGACTCTTTTGGCGAAGTTTAGGAATCAAAAAACAACTTTTATCAGACAAGATAGACCTCTTTCATGGTTTGAGCCATGAAATCCCAATTGGGTTACAAAAGACCAAAATCAAAAGTATTGTTACCATACACGACCTGATCTTTCTGATTAAACCCGAATATTATAAATCAGTAGACCGATACATCTATAAGCTAAAAAGCGAATATGCCTGCAAAAATGCAGACCAGATCATTGCCATTAGCGAACAGACCAAACGAGACATCATCTCCCAATACAAAATTGACCCCTCAAAAATCGAGGTCATTTACCAAAGTTGCGATGATAGTTTTAAAACACTGCTATCCCCTGTTGATCAAGAAAAAGTAAGGTCAAAATACCAGCTTCCAGCGAAGTATATTTTGAACTTAGGGACTATTGAACACCGAAAAAATCTGCTCTTACTGATCAGGGCATTGCCAAATGTCGATTTGACTTATCCACTTGTGGTAATTGGTAAAGAGACAGCTTATGCAGATCTAGTAAAAAAAGAGATTGAAACTTTAGGTCTACAAAACAGGGTGCATTTTTTAAAGAATGTACCTTTTACCGATTTACCTGCTATTTATCAAATGGCCAGCATTTTTATCTATCCTTCTCGTTATGAAGGATTTGGAATCCCAATTATAGAAGCATTATATAGCTATACACCTGTAATTGCTGCAACTGGCTCTTGCTTAGAAGAAGCTGGTGGACCCAACAGTATCTATGTTTCGCCTAATGATGAAAAAGAACTAACCAATGCTATAAACAGAGTACTCAGCGATGAAGAATTACAACAAACAATGAAACAAAAAGGCTTACAATATGTTCAACGTTTTAATGATGATGTAGTTAGTCAGCAATTAATGAACTGTTACAAAAAGATATTGTGTGTATGAAAAATTGTGTAGTTGTTTTTCCTTTGTACAAAGCTCCTGATCAAACTGAATTGGCATTTTTAGAAAACGGCATGAAACGGACAAAAGGTTATAAGCAGGTTATTGTAGCTCCTGAAGGCCTAATTGTAGACAAAACTTTTGGTTCGTTACAACAATTGGAAGTGAAACGTTTTGCCCGCAGTTACTTTGAGGACATTAAAGGGTACAATCAATTGTTATTATCCAAAGCCTTTTATAACGCCTTCGCCCTCTTTGATTTTATGCTCATCCACCAAGCAGATGTCTATCTTTTTAAAGATGAACTTGGTTTTTGGTGTGAAAAAAAATACGATTACATTGGCGCTCCTTGGTTTAAACCTGATAAGTTAAATAAGGGAATGTTATATAACTTTTGGGAACAGGTTAAATTATCCTGTAAACTGAATAAAGTATATGCCCAACGTTACAACAAAGTTGGAAATGGTGGTCTATCCTTAAGAAAAATTGGCTCGGCCTTGTTGGTTTTAGACCAGGTTGACCAAGCCCTATTAGATAAATACCTACAAACGCAGGGAGATGGCTACAACGAAGATGTTTTTTGGTCATTAGAAGCGCCAAAGATCATGAACAACTATCGCATCCCAGATTGGCAAAAGGCGATGCAGTTTGCGGTAGAATTTCATCCTGCCATTGCTTTCGATTATTTGAAAGAGGAATTGCCTTTTGGTTGTCATGCTCCATTAAAACATAATCCAGAATTTTGGAAAAAATATATCCCTAAACTTAATTCAGATGCTTAGAGACGAGGTTAACAATGCTTTAGCCATATTAAAAAATGGAGGTGTAATCCTTTACCCAACAGATACGGTTTGGGGCTTGGGTTGTGATGCTACGAATGAATTAGCCGTAGCTAAAGTAAATGAACTGAAAGGGAGAAGTGCTGATAAAAGTCTAATCATCCTTTTAGACAATGAGAACAAGTTGCAAAGTTATGTAACTGAAATTCCAGAAGTTGCTTACGAATTGATCGAATATGCGGAAAATCCGATGACGATTGTTTTTTCTAATGCTAAAAATCTGGCCAAAAATGTAATCAATAACGATGGTTCTATTGGCATTAGAGTAGTTAAACATGAGTTTTGCGAGCAGTTGCTCCAACGTTTCCGAAAACCAATCGTTTCTACCTCTGCCAATCTAAGTGGCCAACCTACCCCAAAATTTTTCGACGAGATCAGTGAGGAGGTCAAAAGTGCTGTTGACTATATTGTAGATCTTGAACAAGAAGACCGTACCGTAAAAATACCGTCGACCATTATTAAATTAGGTCCTTCCGGACAATTTGAGTTTATACGTAAGTAATTTTACTATTTTTGCATAAATTTTAACATTTTCGTCACCTTGAACTTGTTCAGTGGTCTTCACTGTTAAAAGATGCTGGAATAAATTCGGCATGACGATTCGATGCTTATGCTACAACATCTACAAAATCCAGTATTCAAAGTGTTGGCTACCATTGCCGACCAGACTAAAACAGAGGCTTATGTAATCGGTGGTTTTGTACGAGATCTATTTTTAGACCGCCCCTCAAAAGACATTGATATTGTAGTATTGGGCAATGGTATCGAGTTTGCAGAACAAACAGGCAGGCAATTGAAGACCAAGGTGGCTGTTTTTAAAAATTTTGGCACCGCAATGCTGAAATACAATGACCTGGAAATTGAATTTGTTGGTGCTAGGAAAGAATCTTACAGATCTGATTCTCGTAAACCGATTGTAGAGAATGGTACATTGGAAGATGATCAGCTCAGAAGGGATTTCACCATCAATGCTTTAGCCATATCGCTCAACAAAGAGAATTATGGGAGTTTAATAGACCCATTTAATGGATTGGCAGACCTGGAAAGAAAATTGATCCGCACACCTTTAGATCCAGCAATTACTTTTTCAGACGACCCGCTACGCATGATGCGAGCCATTCGCTTTGCCACACAGCTAAATTTCGACATTGATGAAATTGCCTTGGCTGCGATCAGCAAGCAAAAAGAACGGATCAGCATTGTTTCTAAAGAACGGATTACGGACGAGCTGAATAAAATCATCCTTGCCAAAACACCTTCTATAGGTTTTAACTATCTTTTTGATACTGGACTGCTGCATCTTATTTTCCCGCAGATGGCAGCATTGTATGGTGTAGAGATCATCAATGGCAAAGGACATAAAGATAATTTTTACCATACCTTACAAGTATTAGACAACATCTGTGCAACTACTGACGATCTTTGGCTACGATGGGCAGCAATTTTACATGACATTGCCAAACCGCCAACCAAAAGATTTGAGGAAGGACATGGTTGGACCTTTCACGGCCATGAAGATAAAGGTGCCAGAATGGTGCCACAGATCTTTGCCCAACTGAAACTTCCATTAAACGAGAAGATGAAGTTTGTTCAAAAATTGGTGCAACTGCATTTACGCCCTATTGTTTTGGCTCAAGAAAAAGTGACAGATTCGGCTGTTAGGAGGTTGCTTTTTGAAGCTGGAGAAGAAATTGAAAGCTTGATGTTATTGTGCAATGCCGATATCACTACCAAAAACGAATATAAGGTTAAAAGATACCGCAACAATTTTGAGTTGGTTAAGCAAAAACTAAAAGATGTTGAAGAGCGCGACCAGTTGCGCAATTGGCAACCTCCAATTTCTGGCAATGATATTATGGAAACTTTTGGCCTAGCTGCCGGACGTGAAGTAGGCTTGCTTAAAAATGCCATTCGAGAAGCCATTTTAGAGGGTGAAATCAAAAATAGCTATGAAGAAGCATTCAACTTTATGCTCGAGAAGGCCAAAACACTAGGTTTAACCCAAGTGACCAAGAAATAGGGTTTATCTATAAACAAAAAAGGTCTGAACCTTAATCCAGACCTTACTCAACAAATTAATTAATTATACCTAGTTCGGGAAAAAGAAATAAAACGCTTTCTGGGAAGCTCCCATTAACTGATTTTACTTTGCCTTTCAGTTCTGGATAAAAATCGCCAGTGTAGTAGGTAATTTCTGTATTGCCTACAGCTTTGAGCTTACCCTTAATTTCTGGATAAAAGTCTCCGGTATAATAGGTAATCTCCGTTTTGCCAACTGTTTTTGGCCTCCCCTTAATTTCTGGGTAGAAGTCTCCAGTGTAATAAGTCACATCGGTTTTACCTATTGATTTGAGCTTGCCCTTAAGTTCTGGATAAAAATCTCCCGTGTAGTAAACAATATCAGTATTGCCAATAGATTTTATCCTACCTTTTATTTCCGGATAGAAGTCTCCAGTATAATAGGTGATTTCCGTTTTGCCGAAAGATTTCATCTTTCCCTTAATTTCTGGATAGAAATCTCCTGTATAATAAGTTACTTCAGTATTACCGATCGATTTGATCTTTCCCTTAATTTCAGGATAAAAGTCTCCCGTGTAATAAGTGATTTCTGCATTACCAGCGGTATTAACTCTTCCATTAAGGATGGAAAAAATACTGTTGTAATCATCTATTTCATTTCGATTTCCCGAAAATTGTGCATTTGCTGGCAATAACCAGCCGGTGAGCAGCAAGACGATAATAGTCTTTACATAAGACATCAGAAAATGTCTTTTCTTTAATTGTAAACGTTTCATTTGTATGTGTTTTTTGTGTGTAACCAATAGTAAATATTATTGCTGAAAAAAACAAACAAAAGAATAGTTAGGGCGTGCAAATTATAGATGGTTGAAACTATTTAACCAAAAAGGTCAATTTTAATCTATTTAACCCCATTAAGGTAGAAGTACAGTCTTAAAATTATTTTTTATTTCTTAATTTTACAGGCAGAAACAGATAACGCAATGGCAATTTATAGATTTAAAATTTCTTTTGAAGATTTTGACGACGTAGTAAGAGAAATCGACATTAAAACCACTCAGACCTTCGAAGATCTTACATCGGGCAATACACCGCTCAACTGGCTACAATGCTGATAAATCATCATCATTTTATGTAAGTACAGACAATTGGATCAAGGGTGATGAAATTGCCATTTTGCCGAACCAACGTAAGATAGACAATGGTGTTACCCTAATGGAGAATGCCAAATTGAGCAGTTTTATTGAAGACCCACACCAAAAATTCTATTATATCTATAATTTTGAACGTCCGTTTGATTTCCATGTAGAACTGGTTAAGATCATCTTGGAAAATGATCCAAATATAGAGTACCCTTTCTTAGTTAAAAGTACTGGTGAGGCACCAAAAATCATTGAGAAAAACAATGCAGGTGGCTTTGCGGTAACCAGCAGTTCTTCTTCTAGCGATTTTGATTTCTTAAATGAAATGGATTTTGTACCAGAAGATACAGAAGAACTTGAAGCAATGGGCGGTAGAGGCATTAACGCTGAAGAAGTTGGTGAGGATAGTGAAGAAGAGGAAGAAAAAGATGAGTTTGCAGATGGTGACGATTTCGAAGACGAGGATTACGGAACTAGCAAAGAAGAAGACTATTAGGAAATGACCTTAAGATTTTAGTGTTTCATTCCAATCTAAAATCGTAGCGCTATAAAATGAATATGCCCTATGCCACAAAAAACTTTAATTGTAGTAATTGGGCCAACTGCCATCGGTAAAACTGCTTTAGCTATTGAGCTGGCGCAGTTTTATCAAACAGAGATCATTTCGGCAGATTCCCGTCAATTTTTTAAGGAAATGCATATCGGCACGGCTAAGCCTTCTACTGAAGAATTAGCAGCGGCACCACATCATTTTATAGATTCGCACAGTGTAAAAACATTATTCAGCACTGGCGACTTCGAGGCTGCAGCACTCCAATTAATGGAAGAACTGTTTAAAAAACACGATGTTTTGATCATGGTAGGAGGTTCTGGCTTATACATCGATGCCATATGCAAAGGCCTGGATGAGCTGCCTGAAATTGACCTAAATATCCGCGAGCAATTAAATCAACAATTTGCTACAACCGGAATTGAATCTATCCGTCAGCAATTAGCGGCACTAGACCCTGAGTACTACGCTAAAGTAGACCAATCTAATCCTCAACGAATGATCAGAGGCCTAGAAGTTGTGCTTTCTACAGGCAAAAAGCTCAGTTCTTTCCTTACAGCTAGCAAAAAAGAGCGTCCTTTTAATATGATCAAGGTAGGTTTAAATACAGACCGTACCTTACTTTACGAACGCATTAACCACAGGGTAGATTTAATGATGGAGGCGGGTCTATTACAAGAAGTGCAACAGCTGCTACCCTATCGACAATACAATGCTTTAAATACAGTAGGCTACTCAGAGTTATTCGATTATCTAGAGGGTAAATCAGATTTAGCATCGGCTGTTGCCATGATCAAACAAAATACCCGCAGATTTGCTAAACGTCAGTTGACTTGGTTTAGGAGAGATGAAAATACGACTTGGTTTGAGCCCAATCAGACCAATGAGGTCATTGGCCATATACAAAATAAGTTAAAAGCATAAGTACTCTTTTCAACTTATACCTTTAACTTATTACTTTTAACTTCTAAGCTTGCGCAGTAGGTCCCCCAAAATTCAATGGAAAGCCAGATGGCTCTTCTTGAGTTTTAATTCTTCCGTTGGCAGCTTCAAATTTTTCTAAATTATCCACCATTGCATTTACCAATCGTTTGGCATGCTCTGGCGTTAAAATAATCCTTGATTTAACTTTAGCTTTTGGAATACCTGGCATTACCCTGATAAAGTCTAATACAAATTCGGTATTTGAATGCGTAATGATAGCCAAATTAGAGAATATGCCCTCTGCAATTTCTTCAGATAGTTCTATGTTGATTTGATTTTCGTTCTGTTGTTCTTCCATGATGCTCAAAAATAGAAATTAACAGCATAAAATACTATTCATTAAGCAGATATTTTACTTTATTCAACATTTCATCGGCTGTAATATTTGCTAAAGATTTGATCCTCGAAACCCGCTAAAGCTTTATTTAATTGCTTTAATTTTTCAGCTTGTTTATTTTTTTTATAAAATGATCTCAACTGCTGTATTTTTTCAAAATCCTGTGCGCCTTCTATCAACTTTTCAAACCGAACTGAGCTTAATGGTCCAGGATAGATCTGGTAAGTATCTCCAGCAGGCCAAGCGGTGAAACGTGTATCTGTTAATGGATTTTTTGTCCAGCTGTTATAGGCCCAACGTAAATAACCGTCCATATTTTTACCAGCAGTGTACCATCCCATCCATACCTGCTCTGCTGGCGATGAAAAGCTAAAGGCATTAGGGTAAGGTTCCGTACAACAGGTATACCATGTACTAATTTTACCTTGTTTATTTCGTTGTTCTAGCACATTTGCTGGAAATTCCCATTTAGAAGCTATACAGTAATTGTCAATATCATTTTCTATTTCTGGATGATAATCTCCAGCCAAAGCGATTTTCCAATTTTGATCTTACAGATTTTAGTAGCTTAATTACATCTTGCATTGCTTTCATTGGTCTTTCGTCCATAGCAATATAGGTTTTGTTGAACCAGCCTTTTTGTTTCAAATGCTTGGTAAAATCTGTAAGCATTGTTTTCCAAAAAGCATTATAACTTGGCGTACCAATGGCATCGGTAAAAACTGTTTCCTTTTGTAGGCTTTCATCAAAATAGGTAAAGGCAATTTTCCATGGCACCATGCTGTAGCAATTAATTCGTTGATCAATTCCACAACTCATTACAAATGATACATATTTATCAAATAAACTGTAATCATATACCCAACTGCCATCCTTTTTCTTTGTCCACTTCACTAAACTTGGATAATCATCATACGTTTGATGGCCCCAAGGCTCGTTCACTATACTTGTGGTAATGGTTTTTTGACCTGCACTAGCTAACAGCTGATAATAACTTTTCATCAATGTAAAATGCGCATTGCTCCATAAAGGCACATTATGCACTCTTGCAATTGATGCTGGATGTTGCCATAAATCTAAATCATAATGCCATTTACTGGGTGCGGGTAAAGTTTTATTTAGCACCTCCACATTTATGGATAAAGTAACTTCAGCATTACCCAAAATTTTGATGGTGCCTTTATAGTTACCCGGTTTTGTATTTTCTGGCACTCTGATACTTAACCAAATGGGCTGTGTTGTGTTTTTTTGTATAGCTATTGCTTTTGCTTTGGTATCTATTAGATCAGCAACGTAAGAGGAATCGAAATCCTTTGCTTCACGGTAACCACATCCATTTCTAAATTCATCAGTCATCACATAGTTGATAAAACCTGTAGTCAGGTTTTCTTTTTTCAGCAAATTACCATGTCCATCTTTCAAATCACTAGTTTGTATCCTTATTGTCCTTAAATTAGCCCCTGTCCAGACCAATAATTGGGTGTGTATTTTTTCACCTTTCCAGGCTTTAGTAGTCCAAGTATTTTGTAAGCTTACCTTTGGAGGTAATTCTTTAGCAAAACGCATATTGGCAGAAGCAAAACTTACATTTAATTTGGCAGGTACGCCAGTCCATGCAGCGGGATCATCTAATTTGGGCTTCTTTTGTAAAGCTAAACTTACGTCCTGGGCTTTTAAATTTAACGTAATACAAGTGCAAATGATAAAAAGTAGATATTTCATAAGTCCAAATTAATCAATTAGGCCTTAGGTTGAAATGATTTTACCCGAAGTAACTTTACGCAAGCGTTTGTGTTATTGTAACAAATTCGATAGATTAAATAAAAAAAGTCCTCCAGATTTTACTCATGGAGGACTTTTTGATCTACAATCCTATTGCTAGGCTTGTTATGATAATTTAAGCTTCAACTTCTTCTTGTTTAGAAGCTAATAATTTATCGTATTCTTCTTGAGAACCTACAATGATACGCTCGTAGCCACGTACGCCAGTACCTGAAGGAATCAAGTGACCAACAATAACGTTTTCTTTCAAGCCTAACATATGGTCACGTTTACCTGCAATTGCCGCTTCATTCAATACTTTAGTAGTTTCTTGGAATGATGCTGCTGAGATAAATGACTTAGTTCCCAATGATGCACGTGTAATACCTTGTAGGATTGAACTCGCTGTTGCAGGTTTTGCATCACGTACTTCAATTTGTTTCAAATCTTTACGTTTCAATTGAGAATTTTCGTCTCTTAATTTACGTAAAGAAAGAATCTGACCAGGTTTTACTGTTTCTGAATCGCCTGCTTCTACCACAACTTTTTTGTCATAGATTTCGTCGTTCTCCACCATAAAGTCCCAGCGATCTACAGAGTCGTTTTCTAAGAAACGTGTATCTCCTGGATCCTCGATATGAACTTTCTGCATCATCTGGTGTACAATTACCTCAAAGTGTTTATCATTGATTTTCACACCTTGCAAACGGTAAACCTCTTGGATACCATTTACTAAGTATTCTTGTACAGCCGCAGGGCCTTTGATTGCTAAGATATCGGCTGGAGAGATAGAGCCATCAGATAATGGCATACCTGCTTTCACAAAGTCGTTATCTTGTACCAAGATGTGTTTAGACAATGGAACTAGGTATTTTTTAACTTCTCCATCTTTAGATTCGATCGTCATCTCGCGGTTACCACGTTTAACGCCACCTAAAGTTACCACACCATCAATTTCAGTTACTACAGCTGGGTTAGATGGGTTACGTGCTTCGAACAACTCGGTTACACGTGGTAAACCACCCGTAATATCTCGAGTTTTACCTGTTGCACGAGGTATTTTAACTAGGATCTGACCTGTTTGAACTGCTTCACCTTCCTCAATGGCAATGTGTGCCCCTACTGGAATGTTATAGTTTCTGATCAATTCACCTTTTTTTATCCACTACCTGGATAGCAGGGTTTTTAGTTTTATCACGTGTATCGATAATTACTTTTTCGCGGTGACCAGTTTGTTCATCTGATTCTTCACGGAAAGTAACACCTTCTACGATCGCATCAAACTGGATCTTACCTGCAAATTCCGAGATAATAACCGCGTTATATGGATCCCACGAACAGATCTTATCGCCTTTGCTCACTTTATCACCTTCTTTTACATATAAGAATGCACCATAAGGGATGTTGTTGGTTACGATAATCTTACCTGTACCTGGTTCAGTAATCTTGAATTCACCAGAACGACCTAATACAATCTCCACTACACCATCTTCTGTAGTTGTAGGTACTGTACGTAAGTTTTCAAATTCAATTACACCATCAAATTTAGCATTGATCTGAGATTCTGCCGCAATGTTTGATGCGGTACCACCCACGTGGAACGTACGTAATGTCAACTGTGTACCCGGCTCACCGATTGACTGTGCAGCAATTACACCAACAGCCTCACCTCTTTGAACACGTTTACCAGAGGCCAAGTTACGTCCGTAACAAAGTGAACAAACCCCT
Source organism: Pedobacter sp. UC225_65 (assembly GCF_042698365.1). Lineage (GTDB taxonomy): Bacteria > Bacteroidota > Bacteroidia > Sphingobacteriales > Sphingobacteriaceae > Pedobacter. The sequence goes on along the minus strand of NZ_CP170550.1, from coordinate 4,204,521 downwards.
CTCTTGTTTTCGCAAGTTAATACCGAACGAATTTCAATACCTTCTAATGGAGATTCTTCGATCGCTTTGGCAATCTCTTCATTGATGTCTTCGCCAGCAGCAACTAATAGTTTACCATCTAACGGGTTAAATACATCATGTAGTGAAATACGACCTAAAATTCTGTCATATAATGGCTCAACGATATCTTCATTGTCTTTTAAAGCAGTAGTGTACATACCTCTTAAAGTACCGCAATCTACAGCATTAACAATCATATCTTGGGCTACATCATGTAAACGACGTGTCAAGTAACCAGCATCTGCAGTTTTTAACGCTGTATCCGCCAAACCTTTACGCGCACCGTGGGTAGAGATAAAGTATTCTAATACCGACAATCCTTCTTTAAAGTTAGATAAGATCGGGTTTTCGATAATCTCACCACCAGAACCTGATTTTTGAGGCTTAGCCATCAAACCACGCATACCTGCCAGCTGACGAATCTGCTCCTTAGAACCACGGGCTCCAGAGTCAAGCATCATATACACAGAGTTGAAACCTTGGTTATCGCTTGACAATTGGTTCATTACAAACGTAGTTAAACGGTTGTTGATACGAGTCCAGATATCGATAATTTGGTTGTAACGCTCGTTGTTGGTAATGAAACCCATGTTATAGTTGTTTCTTACCTCTTCAACTTCAGCAGCTGCTTGTTCTAATAATGTATGTTTCTCTACCGGAATATTAACATCTTGTAAGTTAAATGATAATCCTCCTTGGAATGCCATTTTAAATCCAAGTTCTTTGATGTCATCTAAGAATCTTGCCGAACGGGCCATACCAGTCATTTTTACCACTTCACCAATAATATCTCTTAAAGATTTTTTGGTTAACAGTTCGTTGATATAACCTACTTCTTCTGGTACCATTTGGTTAAATAGTACTCTACCTACAGTAGTTTCTGTTAATTTGTTTACAATTGTTCCGTCTTCTTGTTTTACGTTAACTTTTACTTTGATAAAAGCATGTAAATCAATTTTCTTCTCATTGTAAGCAATAATAACTTCTTCTGGAGAATAGAATGAAGCATCTTGTCCTTTAACTACACGACTTGCATCAGTTCTACGGCCTTTAGTAATGTAATAAAGACCCAAAACCATATCCTGAGAAGGTACTGTAATTGGTGTACCATTTGCAGGGTTCAGAATGTTGTGTGCTGCAAGCATCAATACTTGAGCTTCCAAAATTGCTGCATGACCTAACGGTAAATGCACCGCCATCTGGTCACCGTCAAAATCCGCGTTAAATGCGGTACAAACCAATGGGTGTAATTGGATCGCTTTACCTTCTACCAATTTAGGTTGGAAAGACTGGATACCCAATCTGTGCAACGTAGGCGCACGGTTAAGCAATACAGGGTGCCCTTTCAATACGTTTTCAAGGATATCCCATACCAATGGATCTTTTCTATCTACAATTTTTTTAGCAGATTTAACTGTTTTCACAATTCCTCTTTCTATCATCTTGCGGATGATAAATGGTTTGAATAGTTCGGCAGCCATATCTTTTGGTAAACCACATTCGTGTAATTTAAGGTTTGGACCTACAACAATTACCGAACGTGCAGAATAATCCACACGTTTACCTAATAAGTTTTGACGGAAACGACCTTGTTTACCTTTCAAGATATCTGAAAGTGATTTCAAGGCACGGTTACCTTCAGTTTTAACAGCATTTACTTTACGAGAGTTATCGAACAACGAATCTACAGCTTCCTGTAACATACGTTTCTCGTTACGTAAAATAACTTCTGGTGCTTTGATCTCGATCAAACGTTTTAAACGGTTGTTACGGATAATTACACGACGATATAAATCGTTCAAATCTGAAGTTGCAAAACGACCACCTTCTAAAGGCACTAATGGACGTAATTCTGGTGGAATAACTGGAACGATCTTGATCATGATCCACTCTGGGTTATTCTCGATACGTGTTTTAGCACCACGGAAAGCTTCTACAACTTGAAGACGTTTTAAAGCCTCATTTTTACGTTGTTGAGAAGTTTCGTTTGCAGCTTGGTGACGTAAGTTATATGATAAAGTATCTAAATCAATACGTTTCAATAAATCTTCTAATGCTTCGGCACCCATTTTGGCAACGAATTTATTAGGGTCTTTATCGTCTAGGTATTGGTTTTCTTTAGGTAATTTATCTAAAATATCTAAATACTCTTCTTCAGTCAAGAAATCCATGTACTGGATGCCTTGTTCTGCCATTAAACCAGCTTGGATTACTACATAACGTTCGTAGTAAATGATCAAATCCAGTCTTTTGGTAGGTAAACCTAGGAGGTATCCGATTTTGTTTGGCAATGAACGGAAATACCAGATATGCGCTACAGGAACCACCAAGTTGATGTGTCCCATACGCTCTCTACGTACTTTTTTCTCAGTTACCTCCACACCACAACGGTCGCAAACAATTCCTTTATAACGGATACGTTTGTATTTACCGCAATGACATTCGTAATCTTTTACCGGACCAAAAATACGCTCGCAGAACAAACCATCACGTTCTGGTTTGTACGTACGATAATTGATCGTCTCAGGTTTTAACACCTCACCACTTGAACGCTCCAAGATATTCTCAGGCGACGCCAAGCTAATGGTAATCGAGGTGAAATTGCTTTTTAATTTATTATCCTTTTTGTAAGACATAGCTTTTTTGAGTTAAAAGTTTAAAGTTTAAAAAAGTTGAAAGTGCCGTGATGGCTTACTTTCAACTTTTAACTTTATACTTTAGTCTAACGTAATATCTAAACCTAAACCGCGTAGCTCATGTACCAATACATTGAATGATTCTGGTACACCTGGAGTTGGTAGGTTTTCGCCTTTAACAATGGCTTCGTAGGTTTTGGCTCTTCCAATTACATCATCAGATTTAACTGTTAAGATCTTGAAGGATATTAGCTGCACCAAATGCCTCTAATGCCCAAACCTCCATCTCACCAAAACGCTGACCACCGAACTGGGCTTTACCACCCAATGGTTGTTGTGTAATTAATGAGTATGGTCCGATAGAACGGGCGTGCATCTTATCATCAACCATGTGACCTAGTTTCAGCATGTAGATAATACCTACTGTAGTCGGTTCATCAAATTTCTCGCCTGTTAAACCATTGTGTAAGTAAGTTCTACCAGAAGCTGGTACACCTGCCTTAGCGATCCACTCTTCCACCTCATCATGCTTAGCACCATCAAAGATCGGAGTTGCAAATTTAACACCCAATTCTTTACCGGCCCATGCCAATACGGTTTCGTAGTACTGGCCCAAGTTCATACGTGAAGGTACACCCAATGGGTTCAATACGATATCAACTGGTGTTCCGTCTTCTAAGAATGGCATATCTTCATCACGTACGATACGGGCAACAATACCCTTGTTACCGTGACGACCCGCCATCTTATCACCTACTTTTAATTTACGTTTCTTAGCTACATAAACTTTCGCCATTTGAACAATTCCTGATGGCAACTCATCACCAACACTAATTGCAAATTTATCACGTTTGTAAGCACCTAATTCTTCGTTTACACGGATACCATAATTGTGTAACAACAACTTGATCTTGATCGTTTTTATCATCATCAGTTGTCCATTTGTATGGATTGATATGTGCATACTCTAGGTCTGCCAATATCTTTTGTGTAAACTTAGCTCCTTTAGCGATCAACATTTCCTTGTAAACGTTGAATACACCTTGCGATGTTTTACCGTTTACGATCTGGAACAATTTATCAACCAATTCGTTTTTAAGGTTCTCTGTAGCTAAATTATATTTCTTATCTAATTTCTCAATTGCTGATTTTTCTTCTGCTTTAGTCGTTTTCTTAGCTCTTGAGAATAATTTAGTATCAATTACCACACCTTTGATTGAAGGTGGAGTTTTTAATGAAGCATCTTTAACATCACCTGCTTTATCACCGAAGATCGCACGAAGCAATTTCTCTTCTGGTGAAGGATCAGACTCGCCTTTTGGCGTAATCTTACCAATCAGGATATCGCCTTCTTTTACTTCAGCTCCGATGCGGATGATACCGTTTTCGTCCAAATCTTTAGTCGCTTCTTCAGAAACGTTAGGGATATCTGGTGTCAATTCCTCTTCTCCACGTTTGGTATCACGTACTTCCAATTCAAACTCTTCGATGTGTAAAGAGGTAAAGATATCGTCTCTAACAATACGTTCGTTGATCAACGATCGCATCCTCAAAGTTGTATCCTTGCCAAGGCATGAAAGCTACTTTTAAGTTTCTTCCTAATGCCAATTCACCGTTTTCAGTTGCATAACCTTCGCACAATACTTGACCTTTGCTTACTTTTTCGCCTTTTTTAACAATTGGCTTCAAGTTGATACAGGTATTCTGGTTGGTTTTTTTGAACTTGGTTAATTTATAAGTTTTGCTATCACCTTCAAATGAAACCAAACGATCTCCATCGTTACGTACATATTTAATAGTGATTTCGTTAGCATCTACATATTCTACAACACCATCACCTTCTGCATTGATCAAAGTTCTTGAGTCACGAGCAACGCGACCTTCCAAACCTGTACCTACAATTGGTGCCTCAGGACGTAACAATGGTACAGCCTGACGTTGCATGTTCGATCCCATCAACGCCCTGTTCGCATCATCATGCTCTAAGAAAGGAATCAAAGAAGCAGCGATTGATGTGATCTGATTTGGCGCAATATCCATCAAGTCTAATTTCTCAGGCTCGATGATCGGGAAGTCACCTTCGTAACGTGCTTTCACACGTGGTGTAGTAAAGTTACCTTTATCATCATAAGCCGCATTAGCTTGAGCAATGGTTTTACCATCCTCATCTTCTGCAGATAGATAGATTACGTCTTTATCCATGGCTACGATACCATTCTCAACAATTTTATATGGAGTTTCGATGAAACCTAAATTGTTGATCTTAGCATGTACACAAAGTGACGAAATCAAACCAATGTTTGGTCCCTCTGGAGTTTCGATGGTACACAAACGACCGTAGTGCGTATAGTGAACGTCACGAACCTCGAAACCAGCACGCTCACGTGATAAACCACCTGGGCCTAAAGCTGACAAACGACGTTTGTGTGTAATCTCTGCCAAAGGATTGGTTTGATCCATGAACTGTGACAACTGGTTGGTACCAAAGAACGAGTTGATCACCGACGATAAAGTACGGGCATTGATCAAATCAGTTGGGGTAAACACCTCATTGTCGCGAATGTTCATACGCTCACGGATTGTTCTAGCCATACGCGCTAAACCAACACCGAATTGTGCGTACAATTGCTCACCTACCGTACGTACACGACGGTTTGACAAGTGATCAATATCATCCACTTCTTCTTTAGAGTTGATCAATTTGATCAGGTATTTAACAATGGCAATAATATCTGCTTTGGTTAAAACCTTTACATGATCAGGAGTATCCATTTTTAACTTACGGTTGATACGGTATCTACCTACATCACCTAAGTCATAACGTTTATCTGAGAAGAATAAACGCTCAATGATACCTCTTGCAGTTTCCTCATCAGGTGGTTCTGCATTACGCAAAGCACGATAGATGTTCTCCACAGCCTCTTTTTCAGAGTTTGAGGTATCTTTTTGTAAAGTATTGTATATAATAGTATAATCAGCTTGAGATGCACCATCATCTTTAGATAAGATAATAGTTTTAACACCTGCATCGATCATCATATCGATATGGTCGTCTTCTAGAACGGTATCCCTATCTAAGATAACTTCGTTACGATCTATAGAAACAACTTCACCTGTATCCTCGTCTACAAAATCTTCAACCCATTTTCTTAAAACTCTAGCAGCCAGTTTACGCCCGATATATTTCTTTAAACCAGATTTGCTAACTTTTACTTCGTCGGCAAGATCAAACAGTTCTAAGATGTCTTTATCAGAATCGTAACCAATTGCACGCAATAAGGTGGTTACCGGGAATTTTTTCTTACGGTCGATGTAAGCATACATTACGTTGTTAACGTCTGTAGCAAACTCGATCCAAGAACCTTTGAAAGGAATCACACGAGCAGAGTACAATTTGGTTCCGTTAGTGTGACGGCTTTGGCCGAAGAACACCCCTGGAGACCTGTGCAATTGAGAAACAATTACACGTTCTGCACCGTTGATCACGAAAGTACCTTTTGGAGTCATATATGGTATGGTTCCTAAGTATACATCCTGAATGATGGTTTCAAAATCCTCGTGTTCTGCATCGTTACAAGAAAGCTTCAGCTTTGCTTTTAACGGAACACTATAAGTTAACCCACGATCAATACATTCTGGAATGTCATAACGCGGTGGGTCAATAAAATAATCTAAAAATTCTAAAACAAAGATGTTTCTAGAATCAGTGATTGGGAAATTTTCAGCAAACACCTTAAATAAACCTTCTGTATGACGGTTATCTGAAGTAGTTTCGATCTGAAAAAATTCTCTAAATGATTGCAACTGCACATCCAAAAAATCTGGATAATCAATGATGTGCTTACTACGTGCAAAATTTACTCTTTGGTCGACTTTATTTGCCAAGGGACTAAATTTAATTTAGTTTAAGAATAAACTATTAGTTTGGTTTGCCTTCAAACAAATCACCAACCAAACAAGATGAAATGTTTATAAACAGGAATAGACTCCGACTTTGCAGTCGGAGTCTTTTCTTAAAGGTTCGTTAAAATTAAGTGATTACTTAATCTCAACTACAGCTCCAGCTTCTTCTAATTGTTTTTTCAAAGCTTCTGCTTCGTCTTTAGCAACACCTGATTTCAATTCTTTTGGTGCACCGTCTACTAAGTCTTTAGCTTCTTTCAAACCTAAACCAGTTAAGTCTTTAACTAATTTTACAACTGCTAATTTCTGACCACCAGCTTCTTTCAAGATTACATCGAAAGTAGATTTTTCTTCCGCTGCAGGAGCATCAGAACCACCAGCAGGTGCAGCAACAGCAACTGCCGCAGCAGCTGGTTCAATACCATACTCGTCTTTTAAGATTTGAGCTAATTCATTAACTTCTTTAACTGTTAAGTTTACCAATTGCTCAGCAAACGCTTTTAAATCTGCCATTTTATTAAGATTTTAAAAATTTACGTAAAAATAATTTTGTTTAATATCGAACTTTAGGTGTTCGTTAACCTCTTTCCTGTAGTGTTTTAACAATACCTGCAATTTTTCCACCGCCAGACTGCAATGCCGAAATAACATTTTTAGCTGGTGATTGTAATAGACCAACGATTTCGCCAATAAGTTCTTCTCTTGATTTAAGACTTACTAATGAATCTAGGTGGTTATCACCAACGAATATTGCTGAATCGATATAAGCTGCTTTCAGTTGAGGTTTATCCTCGCCTTTTCCTTTTCTAAGGCTTTTGATCAGCTTAGCTGGACCATTACCTACTTTCGAAAACAATAAGGCTGATTGACCTTTTAATGCTGCGAATATCTCAGATGAGTCGCCTTCTAATCCATCGATCGCAATTTTGATCAATGTATTTTTTGCAACTTTCATTTCGATACCGCTTTCGAAACATTTGCGACGGATGTTATTTACTTTCTCAACAGATAAGCCTGAGGTATCAGCAATATAAAAATTGCCATACTCTTGCATTTTCTCTTGTAGAGCTAAAACTACTTCTTGTTTTTCTTCTCTGTTCATAATTAGATCCCCGCTACTGATTTAGTTTCGATTGCAATTCCAGGACTCATTGTAGAAGACACGTGAATGCTTTTAAAATAAGTTCCTTTTGCAGCAGAAGGTTTTAATTTTGAAATCGTTTGAAGAACTTCCAACGCATTTTCATATATTTTCTCTGCTGAGAATGATACTTTTCCTATTGAAGCATGGATGATACCAGTTTTGTCAACTTTAAAATCAATCTTACCGCCTTTTACGTCAGTTACAGCTTTACCAACTTCGTTGGTTACTGTACCTGATTTTGGGTTTGGCATAAGGTTACGTGGACCTAAAACTCGGCCCAACTTACCTACCTTTGCCATACAAGCAGGAGTAGTGATAATAATGTCAACATCTGTCCAACCACCTTCAATCTTAGCCACATATTCGTCTAAACCTACGAAATCTGCTCCTGCAGCTTTAGCCTCTTCTTCCTTGTCAGGAGTACAAAGTACTAAAACACGTACAGTTTTACCTGTACCATGAGGTAAAGTAGCAATACCACGTACCATTTGATTGGCTTTACGTGACTTACACCTAAACTTACATCGATATCAACCGATGCATCAAATTTAGTTGTAGTGATCTCTTTTACCAAAGCAGCCGCATCCTGTAAAGAATACGATTTACCGATTTCTAGTTTAGCGTGTGCCAGTTTTTGATTTTTTGTTAATTTCGCCACTGTTGTAAACTGTTTTTTGTTAATTAATTTGTCCAAGGTGCATCACCGCTAACGGTAATTCCCATACTGCGTGCTGTTCCTGCTACCATTTTCATAGCAGATTCGATAGTGAAAGCATTTAAATCAGTCATCTTATCTTCAGCAATTGACTTAACTTGATCCCAAGTCACCGAACCAACTTTCTTACGGTTGGGCTCAGCAGAACCACTCGTTAATTTAGTAGCATCCAATAATTGAATAGCCACAGGAGGGGTTTTGATGATGAATTCGAAAGACTTGTCCACATATACAGTAATCACAACTGGTAATACTTTACCTGGCTTATCTTGGGTACGAGCATTGAATTGTTTACAAAACTCCATGATATTAACACCTTTAGCACCCAATGCAGGTCCTACTGGTGGTGATGGGTTTGCAGCTCCGCCTTTGATTTGTAATTTAACAAGTGCACCGACTTCTTTTGCCATTTTCTGATTTGTTAATTGTAATACTCAATGTTAAATATTGGAAGCATGTAACATTTTGATTCCCTTTAGCGGTATGAGAATTGAAATGTGAGAATTGAAACCTAAGCCTCTTTTAACCCATTTACCACTCCACATAAAACCAAAAGGATTGCAAAGATATGAATAATCTCTCAGGCTTACAATAGATTAGGTAAAATATATTTTATGAACAGCCATTTCATCTGCTTCATTGTCTGCTTCGCCTACCAAACCCAACATATTTCATTGCAAAATTAATGACCTATCGATGTTCAAAGCTGGTAGGTAAGTATCCGTAAAAGTGCTTTCTTTACTATTGGGATTAAGAAATTAGCAACAAAATCCCTAATTGTTTAAACAAACAAAAGCTTTCCCTTTGGAGGAAAGCTTTTGCAAATATCATCGAAAATAAATTCTTATTCTTTTTCTACTTGCATGTAGTTAAGTTCCAACGGTGTTTTACGACCAAAAATCTTAACCATCACTTTTAATTTTTTCTTTTCTTCGTTCACTTCTTCAATTACTCCAGTAAAACCATTGAACGGCCCATCCATTACTTTAACGTTCTCGCCTACATAATAAGCGATGTTCATGGTTTCACCTTGTTGGCTCATTTCATCAACCTTACCTAAAATACGGTTAACTTCTGCTTGACGCATCGGAATAGGATTTCCAGCTTTATCGCCTAAAAATCCAATTACACTATTGATACCTTTGATAATATGTTCTAACTCACCATCTAAAATTGCCTCAATCAACACATAACCTGGATAAAAGTTACGTTCTTTGGCAATTTTCTTACCCTCTTTCATTTGGTAGTATTTTTCCATAGGAATCAATACTTGAGGTACCAGATGAGAAAAACCTAAACGGCTAATTTCAGAATCGATATACTGTTTTACTTTCTTCTCTTTACCACTTACTGCTCTAACTACATACCACTTTAACTGATCGTTCATCTAGTAATATTAATTTGAAAGTGATTTATAAAAAGTTTCTAATACATAGGTAGCCCCTTTATCCATTGCAAATATCACTACTGCAATAATTAATGAAGCTACTAAAACCAATACTGCAGAATTTTGCAATTCACCCCAAGTAGGCCAAGTAACCTTTTGGGTCATTTCTTCGTACGATTCTTTGATAAATTGAACTACACTAGCCATATTTATATTTTTTATGCACGGGAACAAGGATTCGAACCCTGATCAAAGGTTTTGGAGACCTCTATTCTACCATTGAACTATTCCCGTAGACACAATTAGCTAATCAGCGAATTTGCTAATTAGCTAATTGAATTTATTTTGTATTTCCTTATTTAAGGATTTCAGTTACCTGACCAGCACCTACTGTTCTACCACCTTCACGGATAGCGAAACGTAGACCTTTTTCCATTGCGATAGCGTTGATCAATTTTACAGTGATCGTTACGTTATCACCTGGCATTACCATCTCAGTACCTTCAGCTAGTGAAATCTCACCAGTTACGTCTGTGGTACGGAAATAGAATTGAGGACGGTATTTGTTAAAGAATGGAGTGTGACGTCCACCTTCTGCTTTTGACAATACATAAATCTCAGCTTTGAAATCAGTGTGAGGAGTTACTGAACCTGGTTTACAGATTACCATACCACGACGGATATCAGTTTTCTCAATACCACGTAACAATAAACCTACGTTATCACCAGCCTCACCATAATCAAGGATCTTACGGAACATCTCAACACCAGTTACTGTAGATTTTAAGTTCTCAGCACCCATACCTAAGATCTCAACTGGATCCTCCAGAGTTGATTTGACCACGCTCGATACGACCAGTTGCTACAGTACCACGACCAGTGATCGAGAATACATCTTCAACAGGCATCAAGAATGGAAGATCAGTCAAACGTGGAGGAATTGGAATATAGCTATCAACAGCTGCCATTAATTCCATAATTTTTCCAACCCATTTTGGATCGCCGTTCAAGCCACCAAGAGCCGAACCTTGAATTACAGGGATATCATCACCAGGGAATTCATAGAAAGATAATAATTCACGAACTTCCATCTCTACTAGTTCTAGTAACTCAGAGTCATCCACCATATCCACTTTGTTCATGAAAACAACTAATGAAGGTACACCTACCTGACGAGCCAATAGAATGTGCTCGCGAGTTTGTGGCATTGGACCATCTGTAGCTGCAACCACGATAATAGCACCGTCCATTTGAGCAGCACCAGTAACCATGTTTTTCACGTAATCCGCGTGACCTGGACAGTCAACGTGTGCATAGTGACGGTTAGCTGTTGAATACTCAACGTGAGCTGTGTTAATTGTGATACCTCTTTCTTTTTCCTCTGGAGCAGAGTCAATCGAATCAAATGAACGCGCCTCAGATAAACCAGCATCAGATAACACTTTAGTGATAGCTGCTGTTAAGGTTGTTTTACCGTGGTCAACGTGACCGATAGTGCCGATGTTTAAGTGCGGCTTGCTGCGGTCAAACTTTTCTTTTGCCATGTTTTTATACTTATTAGTAGGTTAACTTTTTTATTTATTTATTGTTTTGATACAATTTCAATACAAAAAACCTTGTTCATTCTGTATAAACAACAGATTTAACAAAGTATTTATTTTTTATTCTTTTTGAGCCAACTATGGGAATTGAACCCATGACCTCTTCCTTACCAAGGAAGTGCTCTACCGCTGAGCTAAGTCGGCTTTTTAGTTTTCAGATTATAGTTACTACGGGTAAACCCTAATAACCATTCTTTGCTAACTTGCCCATTGAGCGGAAGACGAGGTTCGAACTCGCGACCTATAGCTTGGAAGGCTATCGCTCTACCAACTGAGCTACTTCCGCTTTCTAATTTTCAGTCCGCGGTTTTCAGTTTCCAGTTAAACTAACTGAGAACTTTAAACTGCAAGCTGTTAACTACTTGGTGGGGAGAGAAGGATTCGAACCTTCGAAGTCTCGCGACAACAGAGTTACAGTCTGTCCCATTTGGCCACTCTGGTATCTCCCCGCTTCTAACTTCGTCAACTTATCGCTAAGTCTAAAAATTAAAAGAGCCTCCTATCGGAATCGAACCAATGACCTACTGATTACAAGTCAGTTGCTCTACCAGCTGAGCTAAGGAGGCTTATATGATACATCAGTAAAAACAGACGTATTTTATAATAATTTAATCTTTCATAGAACATCCATTTCTTTCTGGACCAACGCCCCTTCCGAAATGGAATGCAAATCTACAAAAATTAATCTTTGAAAAAAATTTATTTTAAAAAAAATTTAGCGGGTTGTGGCCCGCTAAATCTTATTGAATTGTATCTTAAAAATATCACCCTAATAATCAGCTACTTCATCTGCGTTTAGGATGGCTTTGTGCTCGCTTAATTTTGCACGAGTTTTATCTTTATGTTTCGTAATTTGCTTTTTTAGTGATTCAATTGCCAAATCTGTCGCTTCTTCGAACGATTTACACTGCTCTTTGGCGAAAAGAGTCATACCTGGAACCATTAATTTAATCTCTGATATCTTATTTTCCTCATCTTCAACATTTTCTAACTTCAAATAAACCTCCCCACCTATGATCTGATCGAAAAACTGATCTAATTTATCTACTTTCTTCTGAATGAATTCTAATAATTTCTTGTCCGCATTGAAATGGATCGACTGTACTCTAATTTTCATTTTTCCTCCTTTTTTATGCCTTTGGATGGGCTTGTTTATATATAGATTTTAAGCGTTCTATTGAATTATGGGTATACACCTGCGTAGCTGCTAAACTTGCATGTCCCAAAAACTCTTTGATTGCATTGAGGTCTGCCCCACGATTTAGCAGACTACTGGCAAACGAATGCCTTAATACATGTGGGCTCTTTTTGTCTTGTGTTGATATTAATGTCAAATAACGATGCACAATCCGATACACGAGTTTCGGGTAAGCTGCAGTGCCTGTATTGGTAACGATTAAGGTAGTGCTTTTGTTATTAAATTTCTGCATCGATTTTAACGAAAGGTAGGCTTTTAGTTGCTCAACCAATACCTTATGAACAGGTATGATGCGCTCTTTGTTTCTCTTACCCAGAACTTTAATGGTCGATTCGTAGAAATTAATGTCTGCATCATCCAACTGTAATAATTCTGCTAAACGTATTCCAGTTCCAAAAAGCAGTTCCAAAATTATCTTGTCTCTTTGTGAAGAGAAACTTTCATCGAAGATCTCTCCACTGTCCAACAACAGGTCCATCTTGGTTTCTTCAATGAAAACTGGTAAACGTTTCGGAACTTTCGGTGCTTTGATCAACACCATGGGGTCGACAGCAATTTTTTTCTCTGTGAGCAGATATTTATAAAAGCTACGCAACGTAGAGATTTTTCTGCCAATGGCATTTGCAGAAATCTGATCAATCTAACAGATACACCATGAAACTACGCACATGGGTTGCTTTGGCCTCGATGGCCGTGAGTTCAAAATCTTTTTGCAAAAACGCTTCAAACTGTAATAAATCTGTACGATAAGATTGTATAGTGTGTGGCGAGTAGCGCTTTTCGTGTTGCAAATAGATTAAGAAACTGCTAATCATAAGCCGCTTTGGTTAGGTAGTTTGTGAATATACAAAAAATAGCAAGTCCAATTAATTTTTTGACAAAAAAAACGTCCCGATGATTATCGGAACGTTTTGATCTATTTAAACAAGTTAGAACTATAGTGTTCCTTCTTGGTTCATGTTCTGAATGTAAACAGCGTGTTTAATTTCTGTACGACGAGCTACGGATTTTTTCTCGTAAGCTTGGCGGCTACGTAATTCTCTTAATACACCAGTTTTTTCAAATTTTTTCTTGAAACGTTTAAGCGCTTTATCTAATGATTCGCCGTCTTTAATGTTAATAATGATCATAACGTTGAAATACCTCCTCTCGTTGTTTTTAAATCCCTTGTTTTACTTGGGGATGCAAATGTAGGTAAAATATTGAAAGAGAGAAAGTTTTTTCTAAAATTATGCACAAATAAATGTCAACTCTCCCAAACAAAGTCTAACCAAAAGCTTAAAATAGATAGATACCTTAAATTTAATGGTCAAAAGCACTTTCCTTATTTTTCTTTTAGTACTTTTAAATACCTCATTTACATATCATGACAACAGGAAAGAAAATCATCGCAATTGGAAGTTTGATCATTATACTGGTTCTAGGTGTAGTCATCTATTATAGATATTACTTTGTATTTGGCGAAGGTGTTAAAGCCGGCGACCTGAACTATATCGTAAAAAAAGGTTATCTCTTTAAAACCTATGAAGGCAAATTGATCCAATCTGGAATTAGGTCAAAACAGACTGGCACTGTACAATCTAACGAGTTTGAGTTTTCGGTTTCCGATGAAGCTGTTGCTAAAAAATGATGGAGAACAGTGGCAAAACTTTTGAACTCCATTATAAAGAATACAAAGGCACCCTACCTTGGCGGGGCTTTAACGTGTATGTAGTAGACAGCATTGTCAGTATGCGTGAAGTGCCTCAATAGGCCTTAAAAAAGCGACCCCAGCAAATGCTAAGGGCCACTCCTCACTATTATATAACCTTAAAACGAAAAAGCTTTAATTGACCGTGCTTAAAAAAGCATCGATGGTTGCTTGGTCTGCCGCCGCAACAGCAACATTGATGTGCAGACCATTGGTTACTGTAAAACTGCTATATCCAAAATAGATAGTGTCGTCTATACCAACCGATATAATGACCAGTTTACCTGTTAGGCCCAAGGGGATAGAGTTCAGATAAGATTGGTGTTTGTTGACCGAGGCTTCAAAAGGCAAACCGATTACGCTGTTGATGTTATCAAAGAGCAGATAGGCACGCTGTTCTTTGATACTTGGGGATACACCTGCATAAACGGGGCTGGCTGTAATGGTGGTTTTTGGAGATGGACTACTGTAAAAGTAATCACAATTTAACCAACCAAAACCTGGTAAAGAAAACTGATAGTAAGTTGGTGTAGTGGTAATGCGGGCCTTTTGGTTAAACATCCAAGTACTATCAGAAACTGTTGTACCTTTAAATTCGAACAGGTCCATTGGTTCCGTACTTAAGGTTGTAGGTACTTTGGCTTTTACGTCAGCAGCTGGGTTGAGTTTCAATTGTTGTCCATTCTGGAAGGCCAAGATCTGGAACTCACCACCCGACACCAATACTTGTCCATTGGCAGCTGTCATCTTTCCGGATAAAAGGATATCCCTTTTACTCAACACTTCTTTTAAAGTCAATTTGATGTTACCTGTTACGGCATTTCCACTGGCATCCAAAAATGCATTGGCCGGAAAATCCAGCTGAATACCTTTTGAACCCGTAATACTAAACACTGTTCCGGCAACACCATTAAAACTTTGGGTTGGAACTGAAAACTTGGCATTAAATGTTGATAGGTCCAATTTTGAAGTATTTTGAACGCCATCCTTTTTACAGGCGATCAAACAACTGATCAGTAGGATTGCGGTTAAAGTTAATTTTTTCATGATCATCTCCTTTTTGATAATGCTTACTCTATTTGGGCTTTTCGGCGTTCGCCATCTTTTATACTAGCATATCAATGAAGATTGGTTTTTGTTACCCCCCTATCGAAAAAATAAAATCCAGAAAACAAAAAAGCCGTAGCAAAAGCTACAGCTTGGTTATTAACTATTAGAAAAATGTTGAATTCAATTCAACGTGATGAGGACTATTTCAAGATCTCTCTTGCGATTACAATCTTCTGGATCTCTGAGGTTCCTTCTCCAATTGTACAAAGCTTACTATCACGATAGAATTTCTCAACAGGGAAATCTTTGGTATAACCGTAACCTCCAAAAATCTGAACGGCTTCGGTTGCGCATCTTACGGCAACTTCTGATGCATAATATTTGGCCATTGCCGATTCTTTAGTCATAGGTAAATGACGGTTCTTCAGATCTGCAGCCTGACGGATCAACAGTTCCGCAGCTTCTATTTCAGTTGCCATATCGGCCAGCTTGAAGCTGATGCCTTGGAAACTTGCCGATCGGCACTCCAAATTGATGACGTTCTTTGGCATAAGCAACTGCCGCCAAATAAGCTCCTTTTGCAATGCCTAAAGATAAAGCTGCAATGGAGGATCCTGCCACCATCCAAAACTTTCATGGCCTGTTTAAAACCATCGCCTTCTTTACCTAAAAGATTTTCTTTAGGTACGCGACAGTTATCAAAAATCATTTCTGTTGTTTCTGATGCGCGCATCCCTAATTTATTCTCTTTTTTTCCGGCTGTAAAACCTGGTGTTCCACGTTCAACCACGATGGCTGATATCCCTTTAGAACTACCTGCTTCTCCCGTACGTACCATCACGACGGCCACATCTCCAGATTTACCATGGGTAATCCAGTTTTTAGCACCGTTGATCACGTATTCATCACCGTCTAATACAGCTGTAGTGGTCATACGAAGGGCATCAGAGCCCGTATTGGCTTCAGTTAGACCCCAAGCGCCAATCCATTCGGCTGTTGCCAGCTTAGGTAACCATTTAAGTTTTTGCTCTTCGTTACCAAAGGCCAAAATATGGCCTGTACAAAGCGAATTATGCGCCGCAACAGATAAACCGATTGAACCGCAAACCTTGGCAACTTCTACAATTACATCTACATATTCTTGATATCCAAAACCAGAACCTCCGTAGGCCTCTGGTACAAGTACGCCCATCAGTCCGAGCTCACCTAATTGTTTAAAGATTTCTACTGGAAAATGTTGGGCCTCATCCCACTCCATTACGTTTTGGCGAATATTCTTTTCGGCAAAATCGCTCACCATTTTCCTGATCATTTCTTGATTTTCTACTACTTCAAAGCTAAAGCCTGTATTCATATATGGGGTAGTGTTTAAAAAAAGAAACTGCTTAAACTCTTGGCTAATGTAGCGTTTGGTTTTAAACAGTTTCTTAAGATTTATATTTGGTTGGGGACAATGATAAGCAAATATTACAACAGATTTAGCATATTCAAATTGCTTAAAAAGTAGAATGTTTTGGTATTCGGTTCAATAACCTATTGCATTAAATAGAGGCCAGAGAAATTTACCTGAAATATTTTTTTATTTTTTTTGAAAAAAAATCGTTGACCTATCTATTTCGGGCATTCCAAGCATAGTTTATTAAAAACCTTTGGTTCGTGTAGACACAAACCAAGGACACGAATCAAGGATAAAAACCTAAAATGAGGCCAGAGAAAATGTATGCGGGCAAAAAGAAGTCAACCTGTCCCTACCATTTAGAAAGTCTAAGCTGATCAAAAAAGAATAGGCCACAACTTTTGCCTCCAACTGTTCAACAAGTTTAGAAGCGGCCACTACCGTACCTCCAGTGGCAAGCAAGTCGTCGTGGTCAATACATTTTGCCCAGCCGTGAAGGCATCTTCATGTACTTCTAGTGTTGCACTTCCATATTCCAAATCGTACGATTGTTGTATGGTTTTGTAAGGAAGCTTACCTGCCTTGCGGATAGGTACAAAAGGTACATTTAAAGCCTGGGCCAAAGCCAGTCCAAACAAAAATCCCCTGCTTTCTATTCCGGCTACCACATCTATCTGCATCCCTACCAACTGTGCCTTCAAAGCTTCGGTGATTTCCCTGCATAATTGAGTACTTTTAAAACAGGGGTAATGTCTTTAAATACAATTCCAGGTTTTGGGAAATCAATTACATCTCTTAGGGTCTGTTTGATTTTTGCTTCGATCATTTTAGAAAGTTAGGTATGGTGCTAGCTGTTGGATTATTTGAGGGCTCAAGATAACAACTTTCTTTAAATCTTCAATGTTCTGATAGTTGCCGTGTTGCTTTCTGTATTGAATGATTGCATTGATCTGTTTGTATTTGAGATAGGGATGGTTTTTCAGGTCATCAAATGCTGCAGTATTGATATTGATCTTACGGATACTGGCTGCATTCACCTTCACCTGATCCTTTATTTCATTGAATTTGATGCTATCCAAGCCATACACCTCCATTAACTGTTCTTTTTTGTAAAAACCACCCAACCGCTCACGGTATTTAGCAATCCGCCTTGCAAAAGCTGCCCCTATTCCCTTGATTTCGTCCAATTGAAGGGTGTCTGCAGCATTGATTTCAACAATAATCAATTCCTTTTTCTCATACATAGGTTTAGCAGGATAACCTTTGTTTTCATACCTATTGGTTAGCTCCTTATTCGCAATTGCTACATATGGGGCCAGCTCCTTATATTTTTTTGGAGAGATGGTGTACATTTTCTGCAGATCTTCTGTTTTATAAAACCTGCCGCCTTTGTTTCTGTAGTTAATGATAGCCTGTGCCTGCTTTGCAGAAAGGCCTAATTGTTGCCATTGTGTTCCATCAATCTGATTGGAATCAAACTTAAATAAATGGGCATTGACTGTCGATTCATTATCCTCAATTTGTGTACGTATGTTGGTGTAGTGGTTTTGGGCTTGTTGCTGGTTTACAAAAACGAGTTTTTGAAGGGCATTTTTTTCAACTGGTGAGATTTTTTCCTTCTTTATCAAGAATGACGAATAGAGATAAGGCAATGCACTTATTGCCAATAAAATAGCCATTAAGACCAATAAACCATTGTACTCTCGCTTTGTAAAGCCAAAGTAGTTATTTAACCAATTTTTCATAGATAGCATAGGTACTATAAATATAAATCTTATTTTTGAGATTGCTTTACAATTTAAAATCTGCCATAGATGAAGATCATAACAACAAAAGAATTTGCCAAAGCAACCAAGATAGACAAACTGGGCGTTCCGGGTCTTGCGGCTTTATTGATGGAAGTGATGAAGCTGAACGATATCAATAAAGTGTTTTCACAGAATGAACATTTTGCCGGTTTAGAGTTTGTAGACAAGATTTTGGAGACCATTGGTGTGACCATAGATTTTGATGAAGACGACCTCAAAAACATTCCTAAAACTGGTGGTTTCATCGCCATTGCCAACCATCCTTACGGTGGTGTAGAGGGTTTGGCATTGGTAAAGCTTTTGTGTACGGTTAGACCAGAAGCCAAGGTAATGGTCAACTTCATCCTTAAAAAGATACCAAACCTGAGCGAGTTTTTTGTCGCCGTCAATCCTTTTGAGAATGTGCAGCACTCTTCTAGCATCAGTGGCTTAAAAGCAACATTCGACCTCTTAAAAAGTGGAACACCGTTAGGTATATTCCCTGCTGGTGAGGTTTCTACTTTCAATCTGGAAAGTCAAGAAGTAACAGACAGGTTGTGGCATCCTGTAGTAGGCAAGTTGATTGCCAAAGCAAAAGTTCCGGTGGTACCAATCTACTTCCACGGCAACAATGGCGTACTGTTCAATATATTGAGCTTTATCCACCCAACTTTAAGAACTGCAAAACTACCTTCAGAGTTTTTAAACAAACAGGGATTGAACATCAAGGTACGCATTGGCAAACCGATCAAGATCGAAGATGTTTCTTATAAAAACAATACCAATACCCTTCTTGACTTTTTAAGAGCCAGAACCTATGCTTTGGGTACAAGCCTAGAAGAAGAGAAAAAATTATTCAATCCGATCAGTCTTTTTAAAAGAAAGAAAAAACCTGAACAGGTTGTACCCGAAACCGACCGTAACCTTATTGTAAAAGAGGTCGAAAAACTGGAAAGTTTTAGGGTTTGGGAAGAAAAAAACTACCACGTTTACATCACGCCTACCGCAAGTATCCCCAATATATTAAGAGATCGGCCGTTTACGAGAAATTACTTTTAGGGAAGTTGGAGAAGGCACCAATAAAAAAATAGATCTTAGACAATTACGACATCTATTACAACCATTTATTTATCTGGGATACTGACCAACAAAACATCGTAGGTGCTTACCGCATTGGTAAAGGCGACGAGATCCTGAACATGTTGGGACGTAGAGGCTTTTATTTATCTGAGTTGTTTAAAATCAAGGAGCCTTTTTATCCTATCTTAAGGCAAGGGATAGAATTGGGCAAGTCTTGAATTAGAAAAGAATACCAGCAAAAACCATTGCCCCTATTCTTGCTATGGAAAGGGATTTTGAAATACCTGGTAGAAAATCCAAAATACAGGTACATGTTTGGACCAGTAAGTATCAGCAACAACTTTTCTAAGTTTTCTAAATCGTTGATTGTGGATTACATTACCAAAAACCATTTCGATTACGAACTGGCACATTATGTAAAACCTAAAAACAAATTTAAGGCCGACCTTACCCCCATTGATACGGATTTATTGATAGAGAACAGCGAATCGCTAAAAGATTTAGATGGTTTGATTGGTGATATTGAAAATTCGCACATCAAGATTCCTGTGTTGTTGAGGCAGTACATGAACCTGAATGCCAAGATCATCTGTTTCAATATTGACCCTAAATTTTCAGACTGTTTGGATGGATTTTTAGTGGTAGACCTGCATCAGATACCAGCAGAAGTATTGGAAAAGATTGGTAAGAACTTCTAATCCGAAAATGATTTATACAACAAAAGCCCTGACATCCATCGGGGCTTTTTGTTATCAACTAACCTAAACTTTATATTAAATATTAACCAGATATTTAACGTTACAAAAGTAAGTTAGCCATGTTAAGCCTTTGTAAAATATTGATTATTTAAACATTATTTAATATGCTCGCCTAGTTGGTTACAAAATTGGGAGAGAAATATTGTTTGATGTAAAGTGTATGTTTATAATTGGGATTTGAAACTGATTGTAATATTATTTCAGCTTCCAAAATCCATTTTGTTTGGTCTGAAGGTTTATCGGGTGTAAGATTTCTACCTTTTACATATCCGCCTACAGCTTTAACATCTACATAATCACAACTCGTACATATCAATAGATATTGTACTTTTCCATTTCGGATATCCTTATCATTCAACGTAAATTGTTGCGCATCCATTGGTGCTTTGATATACAATTTGGCTTGTGAAGCTGCAGTATTGAACTCTGTAAAAAACAAACGATAACTACCTGACTTTAGAACAATAGGCGACAGGCTTACATCTGCCTTTTCTGTAAACAGGTATCTGCAAGTCTCCGCTTGGCAGTTGGTCAAGTTTTTCTCGTCAATATCAACGATTTCTTTTTCTTTGCTGCACGACAGGCCAAGGATCAGGGCTAAGCCCAATGTAAATAGGTTTAGTTTTTTTAACATAGTTTTTGGTTTTATCATCAAAACGTAGAAAATGTAGCAAACGCAACACGATTCGTGTTAATTCTACGTATATTTAATATAAATTAATTGTTAACTTATTGAAAAAGCGAATTGGACTTATGGTTTACAAGGCACTGATCCTGATCGGATTGATGTTTTGCTGCGCCCAAGCCAATGCGCAGAACTATAGTTTTGAATTTTATGATGGTACTTTCAATTTTGAAGCCGATTCTACTATTCAAATCAGTTTCAATGATGAACTGAGCAACCAATCTATCAAAAAATTCTATAACCAGATCAATGCTGGACATTATCAGGAGCTGATCAGTTCTCTAACTGCCTATAAAGAGAAAAACAAGCTAAACGATTGGTTGTACTATCAATTAGTTAGAAAAACAGCGCAACAATTGAGCCCAAAAGCCGACAATTATAACCGTTATACCTTGTACAAATGGTTTCTAATGACCAAATCTGGTTTTGACGCTAAACTGGCCATTGGCAATAATCAGATCATTTTCTATGTACGCAATGATGAAGACATCTCGGATATTCCCTTCTTCATGATTGACAATAAAAAATACATGTGCCTCAATTATCATGATTATGGCAAGCTATTTAAAGGCGATGGAGTTTATCAGCCTATTGACCTAGCTTTGCCAGAAGCGAAACATGATTTTAGCTATAAGGTTACCAGAATGCCTGATTTTAAACCTGAAGACTATGAGGAAAAACAAATCGCATTTAATTACAAACACAAAGCCTATCACTTTAAGGTGAAAGTGAATAAAGAGGTTACCGCAATCTTTGAGAACTATCCTGGGGTAGATTTTGCAACTTATTTTAACATCCCTCTAAGTCACGAGACTTATCAATCGCTTATCCCCATCCTTAAAGCTAACTTGAAGGGGATGAACGAAAAGAAAGGCGTAGATTACCTCATGCGTTTTACCAGGTATGCCTTTTTATTTGAAACAGACGAAGACAATTTCGGCAAGGAAAAACGCCTATCTCCAGAGCAAACCCTGCTTAATCCATACAGTGATTGTGATGATCGAGCTGCACTATTCTTCTATTTGGTAAAGGAGATATATAATCTCCCTATGATTGCCTTACTTTATCCTACGCATATTACCATGGCGGTTCAGTTTGACAAACCTGTTGGTAGCAATTCTATTTTGTACAATGGCAAGGCCTATACAGTTTGCGAGCCAACCCCGCAGCTAAAAGATTTACGAGTTGGAGAGCTATCTGCCAGCTTAAAAAATAAACCTTATGAAGTGGTTTATCATTATGATCCGCTAAACAAGTAACTAAAAACGCGGTCCAATCCCTTTTACGGTATTGTCTTTGATCCATATATAAACGATAATTGGACCAAGCTGGGCATCTTCGGTTGTTCCGAACGTAACACTTACCGATTTTGGATCTTCAACACTTGGTTTAGCTATTGGAGCAAGTTCCCAGTTTGTATTTACAGTGGCTTTTTGTGCCGCGGTAAGGTAGTTCCAAGCTAGGCTCCTATAGTCTCTATCGGTCATTTCTAACTTTTCTTTTTTACAGGCAGTAAGAGACATCAGGAATAAGCTGAGTACCATCACCATTTTACCTGAAAATTTTAAGAGATTGCTTTGAGTTTGCATAATTGTTTTCTTTTTAATTTATAATGAATACGAAATCCGTGTACAATTCGCTACAACTGCTATGCTAAGTTTTTTTTAAAAAAAAGAAGCCTGCAATGCTTTAGACACCACAGGCTTCCTTTTAAATATTTTGATTAACTATTTTACAGCTCCAGGAGTTGTATAAGCTAAAGCTTGTGGGTTAAAGTGAGCCCAACTAGCTGTCCAGTCTGTAGTACCAAACGCACCTTTGTAAGCCACTTTCTCAAAGAATGAGCCAGAAACCTTAGCGTCTGTAAACAAAGCACCACTTGCTGCTGCCGAACCTGCCAACACTGTAAAATTGGTTGTACCTACAGTACTACCCGGTACACCTAGGTCTGCTCCAAACATGTAAGGGTTTGTCATTACTGCACCTGCAAATAATGCTTTATCAAAAATGTTATCTGTACGTAATTTTGCTTCAATTGCTGTAGCAACACTCGCTGTACTTACACTTACTTCTAAACCTTTTGTACCATAGATCAAGTTGTTTGCGAATACTAACGAACCTGAAGTATAATTTGTAGAGGTTGATCCTGCAGTAGTAACTTTAGTATCATCGATATATAAACCTACCGGGAAACCTGTAATGATAGAGTTTAAGATGCTAATAGATGAGTTACGACGGATCTGAGCACCATTTTGATAGTTGGCATCAATAGCTGCGCCTGCTTTCTGAATTGGGCCTATTACAGTAATGTTTGAAAATACAGCAGAAGTTTTTGGAGTTTCGTCAGTACCATTACCGTTGTTATCAGATTCGAAAGCGTTTGAACCAGATTGATCCGCTTTTAATGGCACACGTTGTGCTAAAGCAAACTGGATGTTACCTGAGTAACCAAAATCGGTATCAAAATCATCATCCCAAGTACCAACCGCCAATAAGTGTTTTGCATTAACTGTACCACCAAACCATTCAAAAGCATCATCACCTGAACGATAGATTTGGATATAATCTAATGTAGTACCGTTACCAACACCACCTAAAGTTAAACCATTGATTTCACTGTTAACAGTATATTCAACACCTGCATATTCAATACGTACATATTTTAAAGTACCTGAATTATCAGCTGGATCTGTACCACCGAAGAAGGTATACACTTTTTCATCTTTTCCAGTTGGCGCAACAGGTCCACCTTCAATTTTTACATCTGTACCTTGGTTTGTTGGCGCTTTACCTAAAAGGATAACACCACCCCAATCCCCTTTATCACGAGCACCTGATGGCAAAGCTGAAGTAAACACGATTGGTTTATCGGCAGTACCTGTAGCATTGATCTTAGATCCACGAGTTACAATTAAAGTAGCTTTACTTGCTTTATCTCCTTTGATGATTGTACCAGGTTCAATAGTTAATGTTGCACCATTGCTTACATAAACAAAACCTTTTAACAAGTATATTTTACTTGCAGACCAAGTTGTATTGGTTGAGATTTCTCCACTTATCTCTACAACATCACCTTTTGGAGTAGTAGGTTCTTCATCAACAACTGTGTTTTTTTTACATGAGGTTGCAAATAAAACAACCGATAATGCCAATAATAAAATCTTGTTTTTCATTTCCTTTTTGAAATTTTCTTTTATGAATTAATTAATACAAATAGATTACTTTAAGTTATCTTAATGGTTAAGCATACATTAACAATGTGTTAAGGCGTTTCTTAAAATGAGTAAGTAAATGATAATGAAACGTTTGTACCAGGTTTATAAGACATAATGGTTTCGTCGCCACCATTGGTATCGAACTTTTTATTCTTGTTGTAATCGAAATAAATCGTATTTCTTTCACTTAGAATATCAGCAACATTAAGTTTAAGTTCTCCTCTGGTTTTCATCACTTTGTAACCAGCCTGGAAATCAATAACATTTCTTGGTGCCTCCCAAGTACTTGGGAAGTTAATCCCACTGGCCTGGATGATACTTCTTCCAATTCTATTGTAAAGCAAATTGAAATTCAGTTTATTTTCTAGTGCACTATGTTGCAGACCAGCATTGATTACATAAGGCGATTGACCAACCATCGGACGTACTTTATCTATATATTTTTGATCTTCTGGATTTTTCACTTCAGACTTGATCAAAGAAAGGTTCAAATAAGCTGTTGTATTTTTAAATACCCCTGCATTGCCGATAAAGGTCAATTTTTTTCTGGCTTCCAATTCTATACCGTAAACAAATGCTTTGGCAGTATTGAAATAAGAAATATCAGGTGTAGAGTTTACATCGTAGCGATATGACTCGATGGCATTGGTAAAGTGTTTATAAAAAACAGATGCAGATAATATTTCTCCAGCACCTGGATAGGTCTCATATCTTAAATCTGCATTGTCAATTGATGTACGTTTCAGGTTTGAATTTCCACCTTGTAAAGCAAGTAGCTCATAATCGTAGAATGAGAATGGCGCCAACTCTCTAAATTCTGGTCTAGCTAAAGTACGGTAGTAAGATGCCCTGAAATTACTTTTTGCATTGATGTTATAGGTATAGTTTACCGATGGTAAGATGTCTAATTTAGTATCATCAACTATAGGCTTGTTGGTATTTAATCTAACCTGATAGTTTTCAATTCTTAAGCCGTAGATTACTCTATGTTTATCTCCAAATTTTTGGTCCAACATTCCATAACCATAATTGTTCAATGAATTGGCATCATAGTTATCAGCATCGTTAGCAATCTCGCCCAACTTGTAAACGCCCGACTCAATAAGTGAAGGTGAGAATATCTGGTCTACAGGCAATGTTCTGATTGCTTTTTGTTGGTCAGGATCATTTGTATTTAAGATCGCTCCCAAAAATCTTGCGGTAAATGTACGCTCTCTATATTGCGAACCTAAACCAACTTTAAAGGTAGTAGGCGCATTAAACAACTTGAATGCAGTGCTATAATTTACATCGCCAGAATAGATATTTTCATCTAAATCAGAGAACAAACGGCTATTTTCTTTACCCAATGAAGTGATGTTTGCCTGATAAGGAACACTTGGATCATTTTGGGCTGCGATTGGCTTCATGTAAATGATCTTCAATTGGTTTGGCTGGTTATTTTTAACATTGCTATAAGAAGCCGACCATTTTAATTTACTTTTTCCTGTACCAATTTGATGATCACCTTCTAATGTGCTCTTCAATAAAGATTTCTGCATCACATCATAGGCATAAAACTTGTTCGCTGTTGTAGAGCTATTGTCAATTCCCGCACGCTCAGTATAGTTATCATCGTATGTTTTATTATAGATGTTCTTGAAACTGATCTTGTTTTTACCAAAGCTATAGGCAAAATTTGCCAATGCGCCTATATTGGTACTGAACTTATATTGATTGTCATTATAGTCATACTCATAGAAATCTCTTTTAACATCTCTATTGGTATTCTGCGAATTACGATAAGTTAAAGAGAATAAAGCTCCAAAACGATTGTTGTTTTCGAATTGTTTTACTCTACCTATGTTAAACTGATAACTCTGGCTTGGCAATGCAGCATTGTTGTTGATTCTAAAATCATTTGGTAATGATTTTAAGGCACCAATGTTTCTTGCAGGCGTTAATCCAGTAATCACTCTATTTTTTGTTGGGAAATTATCAGCCAGCTGTTTAGAGCCATTGTCGTATCCTAAATAGTTTAAGGCATTTTTACCTGTTCCTAAAAAATCTTTAAAGGTTGATTGGCTGTTGTAACCATAGCCTAAACCAAAAGACAAGAAGTTTTGATCCGGAATATCTTTGGTTGTGATCTGAACCGCTCCTCCTGCAAAATCTGCAGGTAAATCTGGTGTAGCGGTTTTACTGATGGTAATTTTGTCTACCAAGTTTGAAGGCACAATATCAAAAGAAAACGCCTTACGGTTTGGCTCTGTACTGGGCAAGGTAGAATTATCTAATGAGGCCGAATTGTAACGGTCGCTCAATCCCCTAACTACCACAAATTTATTATCCTGAATGGTTGCGCCACTGATACGTCTTAAAGCTTCTGATGTATTTTTATCAGGAGACCTTTTGATCTGGTCGCTAGAAATACCATCTGAGATCACAGCACTGTTTTTCTGTTGTGCATATAATGAATTAACAGATTCTTGTTTAAAACTTGCAGTAACTACAATTTGGTTAAGTGTTTGTGAACTTTCATCCATTACGATGTTTAATGTAGTTGTTGCATTTGATTTAACTTCTACATCAGTGATACGTTTGGTTGAGTAGGTAACATAAGTAATTTCTAAGGTATATTTCCCTTCGGCCAAACCACCAAGGATATATTTACCATCAACATCTGTACCTACAGCTTTTGTAGTACCTACAATTTTAACAGCGGCACCAATTAGTGCTTCTCCTGTTTTTTTATCTGCTACTGTTCCTGCGATTTTTCCAGTTCCCTGAGCGAAAACTACAGCACTTATGCCTACAAATAGTAATGTGATAAATGCCTTTTTAAGAGTTAGTTGTAATTTCAATTTGCCTGATTATTTGTTTAGGCAAAGCTATTACCACAATGTTAGCCACATGTTAGCTTTAAATTACCATTCGTTTACCCAAAGGTTAACAAATTGTTAAATGGCCAGAGTTTCAGTATTTCAAGCCTATTTTTTTACAGATAAAATGTAATAACCAAATTGGACCGATTAACAAAAACTTAACATCATCTAAAAATGAGGGCTTTTTGCCTTCTATTTTATGGCCAATGAACTGGCCAATCCATGCCAACACAAAAATAACCAGACACGATAGCCAAACTGCCGGCCCGCCATTTGCCGCCCACCCTTCTAAAAGAATAATAAAATATGACATCAGTCCAATGACCCAAAGCATTAAAAAAGAGAGCACTGGCGAAAGGGTATAATAATAATAGACAGAAAAAGCAATCAGGAACGAAGCCCAGTTTAAAAATGTAGCATATTGACCTAAAAAAGCCAAGTGTGGAAATGGGATCATCCAAACCAAGCCCAACAGACTGAATACGATCAAGGGCACACAAATCCAGTGAATAAGCTCATTGGTATGGTTTTGATGGCTTTCCGCATATTTATCAAAAAGTACATCTACTGGTCTTTTGGCTGGTTGTTCCATTTTACAATTTTTAATTGGCCTCAAAGGCACAAAATACACAAATTTGTTATTCGAATTTAACCAAAAGGCAAAAGTGCAGTTTGGCGAATGCTATGTTTCGATGATTAAATTAATGATATAAAAATAAAAAAAGCGATAGAATTATCTACCGCTTTTATAAATAAATTAAATTGCTTCGTCATAAACTCCTCGCAAATACGAGAAATTACTTCGCAAAAGCCACTGATCTGGTTTCTCTGATTACCGTTACCTTGATCTGTCCTGGATAAGTCATTTCGGTTTGGATACGATTAGAGATATCAGCAGCTAATAGTTCTGCCTGTTGATCGGTTACCCTTTCGCTTTCTACTACAACCCTTAATTCTCTACCTGCCTGTATCGCAAAAGTTTTTTCAACTCCCGGATAAGACAAAGCCAATTCTTCCAATTCTTTTAAACGTTTGATGTAACTCTCTACTACCTCACGTCTTGCACCTGGTCTTGCTCCAGAAATCGAGTCACAAGCTTGTACAATTGGTGAAATCATAGATGTCATCTCAATTTCGTCGTGGTGGGCGCCAATGGCATTACAAACTTCCGGATGCTCTTTATACTTTTCGGCCAATTGCATTCCCAAGATCGCGTGTGGCAATTCTGGGTTATCATCAGGCACTTTACCTATATCGTGTAATAGACCTGCACGTTTGGCCATTTTTGCATTCAAACCTAATTCTGCTGCCATCGTTGCACAGAAGTTGGCCACCTCACGCGAGTGATGCAATAAGTTCTGTCCATAAGAAGAACGGTAACGCATACGACCTACCATTCTGATCAACTCAGGGTGTAGGCCATGGATTCCTAAATCAATTACCGTACGCTCGCCTATTTCTACAATTTCGTCTTCAATCTGTTTTTTGGTTTTTGCTACCACTTCCTCAATACGGGCTGGGTGGATACGTCCATCTGTTACCAAACGGTGCAAAGCCAAACGTGCAATCTCTCTTCTTACTGGATCAAAACCAGACAAGATGATCGCCTCCGGTGTATCATCAACAATGATCTCAATTCCGGTTGCGGCTTCCAAAGCACGGATATTTCTTCCTTCTCTACCAATTACACGACCTTTGATCTCATCATTATCGATATGGAAAATAGATACAGAATTTTCAATAGCGGCTTCTGCTGCCGTACGTTGTATCGTTTGGATAACTACTTTTTTTGCTTCTTTACTTGCGGTTAACTTCGCTTCGTCAACAATATCCTTAACCTGCATCATGGCTTGAGAACGCGCTTCCGACTTCATGTTTTCTACCAATTGGTTTTTGGCTTCTTCAGCACTCAAACCCGCAATGGTTTCCAATTGTTGTACATGTTGTTTTTTCAATACATCTACTTCTTCCTGCTTTTTAATTGCCAAAGTAGTCTGTTTCTCTAAGTTGTTACGTTGGTTATCCAATTCCTGCTCTTTGCGGTTCATGTTTTCCAACTTCTGGTTAAGCGATTGTTCTTTTTGCTTAATGCCATTTTCGCGTTGGTTTACCTCGTTGTTTCTAGAATTTACCTGCTGCTCGTGTTCTGCCTTCATTTGCAAGAACTTTTCTTTCGCCTCTAACAATCTATCTTTTTTTAGGTACTCAGCATTGCTTTCTGCATCTCTAAGTATCTTTTTTGCCTTGTTCTGTGCCGCAACTTCCTGCTGTTTCAACAGATTACGCAGTAGGTACCTCCCTACTACAATCCCAGCAACCAAGCTGACCAATATACACCCTATTATTCCTATTATGTCCATTTCAAATTATATAAAAAAACCGTCACTAAATTATTATGTTTCGTGTGCACTGTAATTGACCACATCGATGTACAACATGCACATCAAATTGATCGAATACAGAAATATTGAAACATAAAATCCAGCCACGGCCAAATTTTATTAGCTGTTGAGTTTAAAAACACTTCGCGTAAACACAGCATGTTTTTAAACTTTTATAAAGAACGTTTTATTTTGCGAAAAATCCGTTTAATAAACTATCTAACTCCTCTACCTTCTCAGCAACTGCAGAATCTTGGTTTTGCACCTTATGCTCAGTTCTCAATACCGCTGTTGCATAGTGCAGCACCGCCATTGAAAGCAAATCCTGTTTATCCCTAACCGCATAATTTTCTTGGTAGTCTTTTATACGTTCATTAATAATTTTAGCCGCCCGTCTTACAATTTCTTCTTCCTCAACATTTACCTTTAGGGGATAAATACGGTCAGAAATAGTTATTTTAATCGAGATTTCTCCCATTTTTGTAGCTTTGTTTCAATTTTTATATTACCTATTTTTTAAGTAACACTACACACTTATCAATTTCACGCACAAATTCGTTAATTTTTTGCTTTATATCAAGTGTCTTTTCACTTGTGCCTTCAATACTTTTTGCCAATTTCAACACCCTTAACTTTTCATCAAGGTCTGTATGTTTCACTTTTGCCGCTTCTAGCGCTGCTTTTGTATGTTGGTTTTCTAATTTTAATAAGTCGTTTTCTTCTTGTAAAGCATTACATAACTCAATCAATCGAGCGGTTTTTTGTAATACATTATTTAATTGATCGGCAACCGAAGACATTTTTAAACTTTAAATTATAACACAACATTAACTATTTAGGCATTGCGTATTAGTATAATCTCCAAACGCTCAACCCGCTAGCCTTCAATTTATTTTCTTATCTCTGCTTTTGCAGTTTGGGCTAAGTTAGTGATAATCTTTTGCATAATCGCATCGATCTGTTTATCAGTTAACGTTTGCTCCTCATCTTGCAAGGTAAAGTTCAATGCATAAGATTTTTTACCTTCGGGCAATTTGTCTCCTTGGTAAACGTCAAATACCTGCACTTGTTTGATCAGTTTCTTTTCTGTTTTGAACGCAATAGTCTTCAGTTCATCAAAAGTAACTTGTTGATCTACCAACATCGAAAGATCTCTTCGCACTGCCGGATATTTAGGCACCTCTTTGTTCACGATCTTATTTTTGCGCACTGCATCTAACAACAATGCCCAATCGAAATCTGCATAAAACACCTCTTTGTCTACACCGGTCTGTTTTCTATCTGCTGCTGTAGCCGCACCAAAAGAAACCAATGTTTGTGCTCCCCTAAAATATTTTAGACCATAGGCGAAGTTTTCATCCTTGATCTCTTCAGACTGGTAATTATTCAATCCTAAACGACCAATTACAGCATCAATTGCTGCTTTTAGGTTATAGAACGTACTTGGCGTGGTTACATGGTTCCATTGCTCACTCTGTTTAGCCCCGCTGATCAGCACCAATAAACGTGGACGCTCTACATAAGCACCATCAATCAGGTGATAGGTTTTACCAAACTCGTAAAACTTAAGGTCTGCGTTTTTACGGTTCTGATTGTAGGCTACACTTTCTAAAGCTGGTTGCAAAAGATTTTGGCGCATAACATTCAGGTCTGAACTTAAGGGATTTAAGACTCTGCACAGCCTCTTCTGGATTTTTAGAGAAGGCCGAACGTGTCAATGAATTACACCAGATTTCCAAAAACCCATTGGCCGTTAACATATCGGCAATCAGGTTTTGTACATTCTCTTTGTTTGGTTTTTCGGTATAGGCCAATGATGCATTTACTTTGGTAGGGATAACGATATTATTGTACCCATATATCCTTAACACTTCTTCGGTCACATCACATTCGCGGGTAACATCAACTTTATAAGCCGGCACTTTTAAACTTAGTCCTTCAGTTGTTTCTGCATCGATGGTAATTCCTAAAGCCAGGATAATCGCTTTGATCTCTGCCGCTGGGATAGCTTGACCAATCAGTTTTACAATATTGGCGTAACTTACCTCTACAGCAAAGGGCTGAGCTTGAACAGGATAAATATCCGATATAGTCGATGAAATTTCTCCACCTGCTACCTCTTGGATCAACAATGCGGCACGCTTAAGGGCAAATACTGTAATTTCTGGATCAGTACCACGCTCAAACCTGAATGAGGCATCTGTTTTAAGATTATGTCTCTTAGATGTTTTACGAACAGCAACCGAATTGAAATAAGCACTCTCCAAGAAGATATTGGTCGTCTGCTCGCTCACACCAGATGTTTTACCACCAAATACACCAGCAATACACATCGGTTCTTCGGCATTACAGATGATCAGGTCCTCGGCAGACAACTTACGCTCTACATCATCTAAGGTTACAAATGGTGTACCTTCGGCACATTTTTTAACAATTACTTGTTTACCTTTAATCTGGTCTGCATCAAATGCATGTAAAGGTTGACCCAGCTCATGTAACACATAATTGGTTACATCTACAATATTATTGATCGGACGAATTCCAATCACTTTTAATTTATCTTGCAACCAATCTGGTGAAGCTTTTACCGTTACACCACTAATGCTTACACTGCTATAACGTGGACAAGCGGCTGTATCTTCAACTTTGACTTCAATGTTTAAACTTTCATTTCCGGTTTTAAAGCCCGAAACATCTGGTAGTTGATAAGTACTACGCAAATAAGCAGCTAAATCTCTTGCTACACCTAAATGCGAAGCTGCATCTGCCCTATTTGGGGTTAAGCCAATCTCAAAAACAAAATCATCTTCCATTTTGAAATAAGATTTTGCTGCAATACCAATCTCCGTATCAGCGGGTAAAACCATGATACCAGCATGTGAAGCACCTAAACCAATCTCATCTTCTGCACAGATCATCCCTTCAGAAACCTCTCCTCTAATTTTAGATTTGTTGATCTTGAAAGGTTCACCTTCATTTGGAAAAACAGTTGTACCCACAGTTGCCACTACAACTTTTTGACCTGCCGCAACATTTGGTGCACCACATACAATCTGTAAAAGTTCTCCTGTACCAAGATCTACTTTGGTTACTCGTAAACGATCCGCATTAGGGTGTTGCACGCATTCCAATACATGACCAATTACCAAGCCCTCTAAACCACCAACAATGGGTTGTACGGCTTCCAAGCTTTCTACCTCCAAACCGATATCGGTTAGGATCAATGAGATTTCTTGTGGAGTTTGATCAGTTTGTATGAATTGCTTAAGCCAGCTGTATGATATTTTCATTTATCTAGATTTGAGATTTGAGGTCTGAGTTTTGAGATTGTATCCTTCAAAAAATCAACTCAAAATTTATAAAACGCAAAGATATTATTTAATGCGGAAAGCAGAAAGGCAAAACGCCAATGTAAGGCAATAAAAACACCATCTACTTTTATGAGCTTATTAAAATAGAAGTTTTGCAAAAACAGGCAGGTGGTCTGAATAATACCTTTGGTCTTTGCTATCAGATAGCACTGCAAATTTCTGAACCTTAAAAGCCTTATTTACAAAGATGTAATCAATTTTATCTTTTAAAGGGCTATCCCATTTAAACGCATTGAATGTACCTGTTGGACCATATGGAGGCTCTATAGAAACCTCTTTCGAATCTGTTAGAAATGATTTGATTGTTGCAATGGCTTCGGTTTCTGGCGTTACATTTAGGTCGCCTGTAAAAACAACTGGCAACGTTGGTGCAATCTGTTGGATCTTTTGTTTGATCAATTTGGCCGACTCAATCCTTGCCTGCACTCCAATATGGTCGTAATGGGTATTAAAAACGATAAACTCTTTCTTATTTGACCGGTCATATAATTTTACCCACGAGCAGATTCTGTTCAATGCCGCATCCCATCCTTTACTAGGCACATCCGGAGTAAGCGACAGCCAAAATGTACCACCATCTTTTTTCACGAAGCGTTTTTTATTAAAGTAAATGGCCGAAAACTCCCCTTTTCGTTTGCCATCATCCCTACCTACACCAACCACATCAAAATCGGTATTGACCAATAGTTCATCAAATTGTTCGGGCAAAGCTTCCTGCACACATAAAATATCAGTATCATAGAATTTGACCAATGCCTTTACATTATCTTTTCTATTGGGCCAAGCATTTACCCCATCAGATGCCAAATTTAGCCTGATGTTGTAAGAAATGATATTGATTGGCTGGTTCTTTTGTGCATTTGCCATCGACAAAACAGACAAATACAGACATAAAAATACAAGGGTTCGTTTCATAATTGCACTAAATTACGAATTGAACATTAATTTATTTACATCCTATACCCATTCTTCGTCTGCAAAACTTATAAAAGACCGATTATTGACAATGAGGTGGTCTAACACCGTAATTTCGAGCAACAAACCTGCCTTCATCATTTTCTTTGTAATCTCAATATCGGATGGGCTAGGCTTGAGGTTACCAGAAGGATGGTTATGCACTAGGATAACCGAAGCCGCATTTTGTTCGATGGCTGCTTTAAAAATTATTTTCGGATCAACAACCGTTCCTGCTTGTCCACCTTTACTGATAAATTGCTTACCGATTACAAAATTAGCCCTGTTTAATAATAACACCCAAAGCTCTTCATGTGCCAAATCTACCAGTTCAGGATGCATGATCGTATATACATCTTTTGAGGAAGTAACTTTTTTAAGGTCTTCTTCTTCCTTATCTTTTCTACGTCTACCCAGTTCTAGCGCAGCAACAATGGTGATAGATTTGGCTTCTCCAATGCCTTTAAATTTGGAAAGTTCTTTTACGGTGAGTTTTGCAACTTTGTCTAGATCATTCTGACAATGTTTAAGGATACGTTTACTTAAATCTACAGCGGTTTCGGTCTTGTTACCAGAACCTATCAATATGGCAATCAACTCTGCATCAGTTAACTGTCTCCTGCCTTGTAAAAGTAATTTTTCTCTGGGTCTATCGGCCTCTGCCCAAGCCTTGATGCCTAATTTTTGCACATAATGTTCCATCCTATTATTGATTTTAAATATGGATAGGGATGGATTATTGACTTGAAGATAAAGATTTATTAGTAATCTTTTAAAAAAAAGACATAAAAAAAGCGGTACAACCAAAGGTTACACCGCTTTTATATCGTTAAAAAAACGTACTATTTTAAACCGTTAACGAATTTCGTTAATTTTGATTTGTTGTTAGCCGCTTTATTTTTGTGGATTACATTCTTTTTAGCTAAACGATCCAACATAGAGATTACTTTAGGTAATAACTCAGCACCAGTTTTTTTATCTTCAGCAGCACGCAATCTTTTAATAAAGGTACGTGTAGTTTTTGCTTGATATCTGTTACGTAGACGTTTTGTCGCGTTTGCTCTAATTCTTTTTAAAGACGATTTATGATTTGCCATTCTTGTTTAGCCTTTTATCTTCTATGTTTACTATTTTTCGGACTGCAAATATAGAGTTTATGTTTTTAAAATGCAAAATGCTTTTGAAATATTTTTTCATTAAGCTGTTATTTCCTAAAACTTTATCCATTTGTACACCACTCAATTGGCAATTACCAGCCAAACAGTTGGGCAATTTAGCATTAAAAAACTTAATCGAGATCACTTGACTACCGCTTACTCAAAAAAAACAGGAAAACACTTCTATTAAAAAGGTAAAATGCTATTTTTGAAAAAAACATCTAATTTTGAAAAAACGTATCGCAATTTTTGCTTCTGGCTCGGGGTCTAATGCCCAAAAAATAATGGAGCATTTTAAACGCAACACGGAAGTTGAGGTTGCCCTGGTTTTGACCAACAATCCCGACGCCTATGTCTTGCAGCGTGCGGATAGTTTTGAAATCCCTTCTCATATTTTCGACAAACATGAGTTTTACAAAACTGACAACATTATCGACCTTCTGAAAAATCTGGATATAGACCTGATCGTATTGGCTGGTTTCTTATGGTTGATCCTAAGAACCTCATCCACGAATATCCGGGCAGGTATCATCAACATCCATCCAGCGATTTTACCAAAATTCGGTGGCAAAGGCATGTATGGCGACTTTGTACATCAGGCAGTGCTGGAAGCTGGTGAACCAGAAGGCGGCATTACCATCCATTATGTAAATGAGCATTACGATGAAGGGGAGTATATCTATCAAGCTAAATACCGCATAGATAAAGGCGACAATCTTGAAATGATCAAATTCAAAGGGCAACAACTGGAACATCTGCATTATCCGAAAGTTGTAGAGAGTATCATCAAAAAGATCAAAAAATAAGCTAAAAGCACAAGACTGCTAACTGGACATCGGCAACTCAAACCCATAGCCCATAATTAAAAAGGTATGCCCAAAATCATCAGAGCGCTTTATAGCTTTTACCTTAACCATGCGCTGATCGGCTTGCTCTTAAGTTTTTGTTGCAGATATACCTATAAAGTATATGGCTGTAATTATAAGACTCTACCTTTTCTGTTTTGGTTTAAGGTAATTACCATGGCCATCATTTGGTATGTGGTAACGACCAATAAAAGAAAGGAGTTCTTTTATTATCAAAATCTTGGCATTTCTAAAACCCTACTCTGGACAGTAACTTTAGGCTTCGATTTCATTTTATTTGTTGCAATGCTGGTCTTAACCTTTAAAATGCGATGAAACATAAACTGGAAGCAGATGGCATCGAATTGTTTTTTGGCGCCCGTAAAATCCTTGGAGACATTTATCTCAAATGCGAAACAGGGTCTATTACTGGGTTGTTGGCCAGAAATGGAGAGGGAAAAACCTGCTTAATGAACATCATTTATGGCAGCTTAAAGGCCAATAGCAGTTCCGTTCGTTTTGATGATGTGACAATTTCCAACGCTTATAAAAGGCCAGCGCTCCTCACCTACCTGCCCCAATTTAATTTTATTCCCCCATCATTCCGCTTAAAAAGGATATTTGAAGATTTTGAAATTCCCTATGATGGATTTGAAGCCTTTTTCCCAGAATTTAAGGATAGGCAAAACGTTAAGATCAAAAAACTATCCGGAGGTCATCGTCGTTTGGTAGAGGTTTATGTGACCATCAAATCTAAGGCACAATTTGTAATGCTCGACGAACCCTTTTCGCATGTAATGCCCTTGCATATCGAAAAACTGAAGACCTTATTGGAAATTGAAAAACAACACAAGGGTTTTCTGATCACCGACCATATGTACCACCAGATTATCACCACAAGCGATAATTTATACGTACTAACCGAAGGAAAAATTCATTTGACCAAAAGCACCGATGACATCGAAAAGCTTGGTTATGCCCGTTTTTAGTCTCGATTCCTTGATTCACATCCACACTAACCCAAAAAACAAATCAGCTCATTTTTTTATTTAAAAAAGCAGACCAAAAAACCATCCACTTTTCTTACCTTTGCGGCTTAAAATAACACCCCCAATGAGTCAGTCAATCAAGATCAAAAACGCTTTAATTTCAGTTTATTACAAAGATGGTTTAGCCCCTCTTGTCCAACATTTAGCCCAACAAGGTGTAACCCTTTTTTCTACTGGAGGCACAGAACAATTTATCAAGGATTTAAACTTACCTGTAACAGCTGTTGAAGATTTGACTGGTTATCCTTCTATCTTGGGTGGACGTGTAAAAACATTACATCCGAAAGTGTTTGGTGGGGTCTTAAACCGCAGAAATTTAGCGGGCGACCAAGAACAGATCGCACAATACGAAATCCCAGAAATTGATTTGGTGATCGTTGACCTTTATCCTTTTGAGGAAACGGTAAAAAACGGCGGAACAGCTGAAGAAATTATCGAGAAAATAGATATTGGCGGTATCTCATTGATCCGTGCTGCTGCTAAAAACTTTAATGACGTGGTGATCATCGCTTCTAAAGACGATTACAGCACTTTGTTACAAGAACTACAAGCGCAAGATGGCGCTACAACTTTGGCACAACGTAAATCGTATGCTAAAAAAGCATTCCATACCTCATCTCATTATGATACGGCGATCTTCAATTATTTCAACACTGAAGAGCCACTTAACGTATTTAAGCAAAGTGTAAACCAGGCTCAAACTTTACGTTATGGAGAAAATCCACATCAACAAGGTACATTTTACGGCAACTTGGATGAAATGTTCACCAAATTGAATGGCAAAGAATTAAGTTACAACAACTTGGTAGATGTAGATGCTGCAGTAAGTTTGATCGACGAATTTACAGAACCTACTTTTGCCATCTTAAAACATACCAATGCCTGTGGTGTAGCATCAAGAACTACAGTGTTACAGGCATGGAAAGACGCTTTGGCCTGTGATCCTGTTTCGGCATTTGGCGGTGTGTTGATCACCAACCAAGAAGTTGACCTAGAAACAGCTACAGAAATCAATAACCTATTTTTCGAAGTGTTGATCGCACCTGCTTACCAAGCAGAGGCTGTAGAATTGTTCAAGGCAAAGAAAAACAGGGTAATTTTACAAAGAAACGAAGTTGCATTGAGCAACAAACAATTCAAGACCTTGTTAAATGGTGTAATTGAGCAAGACAAAGACCTAAGCTTAGAAGGTGCAGACCAAATGACGGTAGTTACCGAAAAAGCACCAAGTGAGGCGGAAATCAAAGACTTGATCTTTGCGAATAAAATTGTGAAACACACCAAATCAAACACTATTGTTTTTGTAAAAGACAATGTGTTATTGGCAAGTGGCGTAGGACAAACTTCGAGGGTTGATGCCCTGAAACAAGCCGTGGTAAAGGCAGATTCATTTGGATTTAGTTTAACTGGAGCGGTAATGGCTTCGGATGCATTTTTCCCTTTCCCTGATTGTGTTGAATTGGCTGCTGAAGCTGGTATCGTAGCTGTACTACAACCGGGTGGATCGATCAAAGACCAAGACTCTATTGACATGGCCAACCAAAAAGGTATTGCAATGGTTACTACTGGGGTTAGACATTTTAAACATTAAGTCGAGAGTCAGGAAGTTGGGAGTTAGGAGTCAGAAAGTCCGGAGTTGGGAGTCCTGAAGTCAGGAAGTCGAGAGGCCGAAAGATGGGCCAAGCTCTTCGGCCTTTAACAAATAAACCTGATCGCAGTACAGCCCAATTTTTAATTGGCGGAATGTATAGCAGGGCTAAAAAGATCGATGGACACAGGATATTGATTTTCAAATGATTTTGAACAAAATAAATACCTTGTATCACGGATTTTTTAAATTAAAATATAATAAAAACACTATTTTTACATTTGAATAGTATACATTAACGAGT
This sequence comes from Pedobacter sp. UC225_65, assembly GCF_042698365.1. Lineage (GTDB taxonomy): Bacteria > Bacteroidota > Bacteroidia > Sphingobacteriales > Sphingobacteriaceae > Pedobacter. The sequence goes on along the minus strand of NZ_CP170550.1, from coordinate 4,165,703 downwards.
ATAAAATAATTACAGCATATAAATGGGTTTATTTAATTGGTTTACACAAGAGGTAGCTATTGATTTAGGTACCGCGAACACCCTCATCATACATAACGATAAAGTAGTAGTTGACGAACCTTCGATTGTTGCATTTGACAGACAGACTAATAAGATCGATCGCGATCGGCCGTCAGGCGATGCAGATGGAAGGTAAAACACACGATAATATTAGAACGGTTAGGCCTTTAAAAGACGGTGTAATTGCAGACTTTAATGCTGCAGAAGCCATGATCAAAGGAATGATCCGGATGTTAAACGGAGGCAAGGGATGGATGTTCCCTTCTTTAAGAATGGTTATCTGTATTCCATCGGGTATTACCGAGGTAGAGAAACGTGCGGTTAGAGACAGTGCAGAGATTGCAGGTGCCAAAGAGGTTTACCTGATCCACGAGCCAATGGCTGCTGCTGTAGGTATTGGTATCGACGTAGAAGAGCCAATGGGAAACATCATGATCGATATTGGTGGCGGTACAACTGAAATTGCGGTTATTGCCTTGTCTGGTATTGTTTGTGATCAATCTATCCGTGTTGCGGGAGACAATTTCGACTCTGATATCGTAAATTATATCCGTCGTCAGCACAACATCATGATCGGCGACCGTACTGCAGAGAAGATCAAAATCGAAGTTGGTGCAGCTTTACCAGAACTTTCTGATCCACCTGCAGATTTCGCCGTACAAGGAAGAGACTTGATGACAGGTGTACCGAAACAGATTACGGTATCTTATACCGAAATTGCACACTGTTTAGACAAATCGATTTCGAAAATTGAAGAGGCGATTTTAAAGGCTTTAGAGATTACTCCTCCTGAGCTTTCTGCAGATATTTATCAAACGGGTATCTATTTAACAGGTGGTGGTGCATTGTTACGCGGTTTAGATAAACGTGTGGCAGCTAAAACAAAGCTACCAGTTCACGTAGCCGAAGGTCCACTTCGTGCGGTTGTACGTGGTACAGGTATCGCCTTGAAGAACATCGGTAATTTTAAATTTTTAATGCAATAATAACCATTAGGTGATGGAAAATGTAAAATGGAAGATGTATTGAACCATTTTACATTTTACCTTCTCCATTTTACCTCAAGATATGCGTAACCTTTGGATTTTCGTCAGCAGATATAACGCATTTTTCTTCTTTATCATTTTCTTTACGGTTGGCATTGTGCTAACGATCAAAAACAATGCTTATCAGCATAGTGTGACCTTAAACTCTACAAATGCTGTTGTTGGTAGTGCATACGAGCGTTTAAATGTGGTAAAGCGCTATCTCAATTTGGGTCAGGTTAACGATAGCTTGGCTTTAGAGAATGCCAAATTGTTAACGGAACTGATCGCATTAAAAAATGTAGACAGCAGTAAAACTACAGTGTTTAAGGATACAGTCTACCATCAACAATACACCTTAGTGTCGGCCAAAGTGATCAAGAATTCTATCAACTTGGCCAACAACGTGATCACCATTAACAGAGGTAGCAACGCAGGCATTGAAAAAGATATGGCGGTGATCTCGCCACAAAGAGGGATAATTGGTTTTGTACTGCATGTATCGCCTCAATTTGCCACCATCAGAACCTTATTGAACAAAGAAACATTGATCAGTGTAACCATTAAAAAAAATAACGCATTCGGTTCATTGGTTTGGGGCGATGGTAATTTTGATATTGGAAAGGCCTTTGTTAAGGAAATTCCAAACCATTTTAAACTGAACGTTGGTGATACCATCATTACTTCTGGTGCTGGCGGATTTCCAAAAGGGATTGAAGTGGGCAGGATCAGCAAACCTCGATCAAATGCCGGTGACGGATCAATTGAGATCAGGCTTTTTAATGATTTTAGTACGTTGCAATATGTATATGTAATTAAGGATCGTTTGGCACAAGAACAAAAAACTTTAGAAACCCAATTACCAAATGAACAGTAAAACCATACTTCTCAATAGCTTTAGATGGGTGATACTTTTGTTTGTGCAGATATTTTTGCTGCGTAACCTGATTTTCTATAACCTTTCTACGCCTTTCATCTACGTTCTGTTTTTGCTTGTACTTCCCTTTAGGATACCAAATCTGTTGTTGTTCATTATCGCTTTTGGTACTGGTTTAACCATCGATACTTTTTACGATACCATTGGTGTACATACCACAGCTTGTGTAGCTTTGGCCTTTGTAAGGATCCTTGTTCATTTCGGTAAGTTTAAACCGGGATGCCATTGACGAACCAGAACCATCGTTAGGTAACATGGGCATTAAATGGTTCTCCATCTATGCGGTATTATGCATCTTTGTACATCATATTTTTGTATTCTTTTTAGAAGCTTTTAAACTCAACGAGTTTTATTATACTTTAACCAGAAGTCTGTTAAGCGTTATTTTTACCTTCTTTGTTGTTTTACTGGTAGAATTTATCTTCCACAATAGGAAATCGGGCTAATGGATCAGTTGTTTAATCGAAAATATATTATCCAAGGGATTTTTGTGTTGCTTGCCTTAATTCTGTTAGGCAGACTCTTCTATATACAGATCGTGAGCGATAAATATTTTTTGAATGCCAATAGCAACGTACTGCGCAAACAATACATCTATCCGGCTAGGGGTGTTATTTTTGACCGGAACAACAAAGTACTGGCCCAAAACCAACCCACCTATGATTTACTTGTTACCCCTAACGATGTAAAGCCCTTTGACACGTTATCACTTTGCCACATCATAGGGATAGACATGGACCAGTTTAGAGAAAAATTTCGCAAAGCCATTGTACAATCTAGATATCAAGAAACTATCTTTCAAAAGTTAATATCTGTACAAACTTATGCCATGTTACAAGAGCGGATGTACAATTATAGAGGCTTTAATGTACGTAAAAGAACCATCAGGTATTACCCAGATAGTATAGCCAGTCATTTTTTGGGTTACATGCAAGAGGTTAACCCTAAAGACATCGAAAAATATCAAGGTTATTATAAATCTGCAGATTATATTGGCAAAAGCGGCATAGAAAAGGCCTACGAAGTAGAGTTAAGAGGCACAAAAGGTGTAACCTACATGCTCTACAATGCCCGTAACGTAGCGCAGGGAAGTTATAACAATGGCAAACTTGATTCGGCTGCCACCTCAGGCGAACAACTGATTTCTACCATCGACAGCAGGATCCAAAGGTTAGGCGAACAGCTTTTGGCCAATAAAGTAGGGAGTGTAGTGGCCATAGAACCCAGCACAGGTGAAGTTTTGGCCTTTGTAAGTAGTCCTGGTTATGATCCAAATAAATTGGTTGGTAATAGTTTCAGTACCAACTTTAAAGCGATTACTGCAAATCCTAACAGGGCCTTTATGGTAAGACCCATCCAAGGACAATATTCTCCGGGCTCTGCATTTAAACCTTTAGATGCATTGATTGCTTTGAGCGAAGGGGTGGTTGATCCAAATACCACATTTTTCTGTCCAGGTTATTACATTGCTGGTAACCGAAAATTCAAATGCGAACATACGGATGGGCCTACTTCCTTGCGTAGAGGGATTGCACGCTCCTGCAATACTTATTTCTACAATATTTTTTATAAATTGATGACTAAGAATGGCAGTTCGTATGCTAAACAACAAAGCACTTATAACGACTGGCAGAATAAAGTAAGGAAATTTGGGATTGGGGATACCTTAGGTATCGATCTACCAAGCGAAAAAGCTAAAAAGCTTTTCAGACCTGAAGATTACGATAAACAGCACAAAGGTAAATATTGGGGTAATACTACGATCATGTCTATTGCCATAGGTCAAGGAGAAATCAGCACCACGCCGCTACAAATGGCCAACATTATGGCCATTATTGCTAACCAAGGTTATTACGTTAAGCCGCACGTAGTTAAATCCATCGGAAATGGCAAAGGAATAAATCCAAAATATAAAGAAAAACATTACGTAGGGATAGACCAAAGATATTTTGGACCTGTAATTGATGGTATGCAAGATGCTGTAAACTCATCCATAGGCACAGCAAGAGAATCTCGATTACCGAATGGGCTCATTATGTGCGGCAAAACCGGAACCGTAGAAAATACCCATGGCAAAAGCCACTCTGTATTTATTGGGTTTGCACCGAGAGAAAATCCGAAAATTGCCATTGCTGTAATTATAGAGAATGCAGGTTATGGAGGTACGTATGCCGCTCCTATTGCCAGTTTCATTACCGAAAAGTATTTGACTGATACTTTATCTGACAGAAGGATCAATGGAAGTACAGCCCAAATGTTTATGGCCGACAATCTATTGCCGATATTTCAAGACAAAAGACCAAAAACACTCAACAAAAAGGCAGATAGCATCGCCGCTGACAGTATCAAGAAAAAACTACCTACAAAAACAAAAGTAGCGCAAAACCAATTTAATAAAACAGCCATTAAACCTAAGAACAATGCAACCACAACAAAGCAGTAGATTCTTTTTTAATGTAGATTGGATAACGATTTTGATCTATATTGTTTTGTGCACCATAGGTTTTTTAAATATCTATTCTGTACAGTTCAAACCTGATCAAGCTCAAACCTTTAGTTTTACTGCCGAATATGGCAAACAATTGATATTTGTAGTTACTGGGTTAGTATTAGGTCTATCTATCCTTCTTTTTGATGCCAAATTTTTTAGTGTATTTGCACCTGTGGTGTATGGTGTTACCATCGTTCTACTTTTATTGGTATTGGTAGTCGGTAGAAATGTAGGTGGTAACCAAGCATGGATCCTATTGGCTCTTTCCGTTTGCAACCCTCAGAGTTTGCCAAATTTGGCACTGCATTATTGCTGGCAAGATATATCAGTTCTTTCAATGTCAAACTCAATTCGGTAAGGCCGGTGTTGATCTGCGCGGCTATCATCATCTTGCCCATGGCCTTGATCATGTTACAGCCAGATGCGGGCTCAATGCTCGTTTTCTTATCCTTCATGTTCCCTTTGTATAGAGAAGGTTTACCGGGTAATTTGTTGATCATCTTTGGGGTGCAGTTCTGCTCTTTATCCTCAATCTATTCTTATCTCCGTTTATCTTGATATTTTCTATTCTCGTAATTGGAGGTCTATTTGCCTATAACAACAAAAAAAGACTACAAAATGTAATCAACATTGGTATCATTACCTTAGTTGCCATTTGTTACCTATTTGTAGCCAAATATGCATTTAACAATATACTGCTGCCACATCAACGTACACGTATCGAATTGATATTAGGGTTAACGACCGATAATAAAGGTGCAGGATGGAATGTAAACCAATCTAAAATTGCCATTGGCTCTGGCCAGTTTAGCGGAAGAGGTTTTTTACAAGGTACGCAAGCCAAATACGACTATTTGCCTGCGAAAAGTACGGATTTTATATTCTCGACAGTTGGAGAGGAATGGGGTTTTGTAGGTTGTTTTGTTGTGCTTGGCCTCTATGTGTTTTTACTTTTAAGGATTGTGAACATGGCCGAGCGACAGCGTTCATCCTTCTCTAGGGTCTATGGCTATTGCATTGCGTGTATTATCTTCTTCCACCTCTTTATCAATGTAGGAATGGCAATAGGCATTATGCCAGTAATCGGAATACCCTTACCATTTATCAGTTACGGAGGATCTTCTTTATGGAGCTTTACCATCTTATTATTTATCTTCCTAAAGCTCGATTCGAATAGAATGGGATTTATTTAGGAATTTGAATTGTCCGGTTTTCAATTAGTTCGTTGGTATCATTAGTTCATTAGGCTCGAGGCGTTATAACCAAGTAGATTTTGTAAATTATTAGGAGTAAGAGTAGTTTGCTATTTTTCGCTTTACACCTTACGCCTTTTACCTCATACCTTATTGGCAACTTTCCGCTTTTGGCCTTTTTTCATTAAGCCTTAAACCTTTGGTTCAACAGTTCATAAAACTTATCTACTGTTGCCTGTTTCTCTGCCCAATTGTTTTTTACGGCATAGTTGTTTTTGAAGAAGTTATCTGCAGCTTCAAAATTTGGAAGTTTATTGGCCAGATCGATTGCTTCGGCATAAGCCAAATTGTAACCATTAAATAAATCTTTGATATAAAGCAATTTGTCGTTAAGGTTAATTCCCTGTTTCAGATCAGCGATGGATGGTTTTGCAGCATTGATGTTATTGCCAGCAGATTTTCCTGCCAAGAGGTCGTTTAAAGTTGGTTTATAAGTAGAGTCTTCAACAGGTTCGGTCGATTGAACAATAGGACTTGGCATTGGTGCCACTTCTAAATCAAGGTCTTCTTTAGCTATTGGAAATACTTCTTCTTCTTTTTTATAGACTAGAAAAGGCTCTGGCCCTATTTCATCATCTTCATCGGTATCTTGCGCTTCGATTACCGGTTCTATATTGGTCTTCGTTTTCTCTGCGATGATCCGTTCTTCCTCATCACTTAGTGGCCTATTAAAGAGTTCATCTACACTTTTCTCTTCAAAATCAAATTTTTCATGCTCTGCATGGTCATTTAAAATAAATTCGAAAGTAGACGGGGCATTGTCGATCTTAAATATTTCCTCTTCTATTTCGGCCAATGGTGGCTCTGGTTGATAGGAAGTTTGAGGAGTTGGAGTTTCCTCAGCAATTTCTTCTACAAAAGTAACTGTTTCAACCTGCTGCTCTTCCTGCATATTGTCGTGCGTAAAAGAAGGTGATGAAATAAGTTCTTCTTGAAAATTAGTTTGCTCGTTCGTCACTTCTTCTACCTCTGGTAAAGCTAAAGGAGCTGGTTGGCTGTTACTAATTTTCTTGATGATTTGGACATGATCCGCTAAGAAGTTGGCATTTGCATGGAAAAGCTCTAATTCTAACTCATTGAGTTGCTGAGGATTTTGAGCCAAAAATTGATATTGATCATTCAGTTCGTTTAATATCAATCCTATTTTCTTAAAAAGATCTTTCCTGTTTCATCATAATTGTTTAACGAAATAATTAGGGATTTATGTTAATAAATGACAATCAAAAGTACTATAAAATTCTATTATATTTGGCTAAAAATACCTTTACAAATGTTATTCAGCGAGCAAAACTTTAGAAGGGGAGAATTTTGTGGAAGCATAGAAGTAATTTGCGGATCCATGTTCTCCGGCAAAACGGAAGAATTAATAAGAAGATTGAAAAGAGCGCAGATAGCTAAGCTAAATGTAGAGATATTTAAACCTAGAACAGACACCCGTTATGATGAAACCGCTGTTGTTTCTCACGACTTAAATTCCATCCAATCTACGCCTGTAGAAAGTTCTTCTGCCATTTTATTGTTGGGTGCAAACACTCAGGTTGTTGGTATTGACGAAGCCCAGTTCTTTGACGAAAACCTGCCCGAAGTCTGCAACAAACTAGCACTCAAAGGAATTAGGGTAATCATTGCTGGTCTGGATATGGATTTTTTAGGCAAACCTTTTGGCCCTATGCCCGCCCTTTTGGCCATTGCAGAACATGTAACCAAAGTAAATGCAGTTTGCATGCAATGTGGAAGCCCAGCCGTTTATTCTTACCGTACCGTAGCCAACGAAAATAAAATTCTATTAGGTGAAAAAGACAGTTATGAGCCCCGTTGCAGAGCTTGTTACAATGCGCTTGGTTAGATCAAAGTCTTGAGTCCAAAGTTATGAGTCTTGAGTTTGGAGTTGAGAAAGCTTATAAAACAAAATACTTTATACTTTATACTTTATACTTTATACTTTATACTTTATACTTTATACTTTTAATCATTTAACCACCAACATCTTCAAGGTTTTTTGATAAGTACCCGCTCTTAATCTATAAAAATATACACCAGGAGCCATGGTCTGTAAATGCACAGGAGTACTGTAACTACCAGCTGCTAGCGTTTCGTTAACTAACGTCTGGATTACCTTTCCCGTTACGTTGGTCAGTACCAAGCTTGTAGCCGATTTCTCTGCCAGCTCAAATGGTATCGTAGTGAGGTCTTTGGCTGGGTTAGGGTAATTCTGTTTCAGATTAAAACTTAAAGGGATAGGCTCAACTGGGGTTACAGGTACCGTAGAGCCAGAAGTATATTTTGTTAAAGCCGCCTGTCCTACATTTAACAATTCTGTTAAATTATCACCACCGATAAAGGCATAAGCTACTTTTATGGAACCATTAACAGGAATGGTATAAGGGCCACTACCGATGGTGTACATGATATCGTAACCATTGCTGGTATCGTGTCCGAAACCTGCAGCTTTCACACCTGATGACAAAGTCTGGTATTTTTCTGCCGTCGTAAATTTATTATCCGATAAAGGATTACCCGCAACCTGGTACGACATGGGATAATAAGCCGTAGGTGCAGTACTGTTCAAGAGTTTAACCCCTACATAGGGATAGCTGGCATTCTTTTTGGCATAGGCATAAGCCGTTTTTGTACCTACATCATATTGTGTAGCATTGGCAGCGGCATCGTCCAAATCCCAATCAGTAAATAGGCCAGGATAAATGCCTTGTAATATGCCATTGGTAGTGTTAAAAATCTCATATTCTACAATGATGTATTTATCATCAGGCTGAGTTGAATAGGCCAATAACCTCGACTTCACCCTTAAACCTATTGGATTTGTGCTACCTGCATCCGTAAAAGTTGCTGTGCCTTCAAAAGCAGCGGTTGTACTACCTACTTGCTGTGCACTTAGCTGCTTTAAAAAATCTTCGTTCACATTACCATCATTTCTGGCATTGTTAGAAACTTGGGTGGCCGATCTACCAATCATAAGGGCAGCCTCATACAACATGTTTTCATCTTTATAGATAAAACCCAACCCTCCCAATGCATTGCCCTTACTGTATCCTATCCTACCATTAGAGGTAAAGGTAGAACTCACTTTATTGACTGTTACATTCAGATAATCTAGGGCAACCGTTAAGCTATAGTATTCTACATCGGTATAAGTCCCTCCATTACCTGTATAGGTCAATTTAAAAGAGACTTCTTGGTTCTGCGGTGTATTGGCCAATACTTTAACTCGAATTGGGTCCAGGTTTGTTTTGGTTTCTAAAGTACCTAAGGTGCCCACAGCAAGGTTTGGATCCTAAAATCTGTACATAAGGACTAGATGAGGTCATGTTTACATTGAGCCCACTTACAGGCGCTAGAAAACTCTTTAAATCCAATTTAAGCGTAAGCTCACCTCCTGCCACTCTATTACCGTTAGATTGATCTGCTACGGCAATTTGCTGGTACCTGACCGAAGAAGTGGTCTGTGTTAAGGCATTGTATACATTTAATCGGCCCTTGCCTAATTTACCTATATAAGTCGTGTTCAAATTATCGATGGGACCTGCGGTGGTTCGCAATACCTCCCCTATCTGTAAACCATTGTAACTGGGATATTTGGCCTTCACCAATGCTGCAGCACTTGCTACCAGAGGTGATGCCATTGAAGTACCGCTTTTAAAACCATACTTACTTCCAAACAAGGTATTATAGATGGAACTTCCAGGTGCGGAAATATCTACCGTATAGCCGTAGTTGGAAAAACTAGATTTTACATCACCAGTTGTGACAGATGCAACTGAAAATACCCCTTTATAAGCAGAAGGATAATCTGGGACATCGGTATTGTCGTTACCAGCCGCAGCAACCACCAAACATCCTTTTGCAATGGCATAATCGATCATCTCCTGTCCAAACTGACCACCACCAGGGCCTCCCCAGGAGCAATTGATGATACTTGCACCATGGTCTGCCGCATATTTGACCCCTTCGTATCCTTTGTAGATCGAGCGTCCGTTGTTATCGGCGCCAGCTTTTACAATCAATAATTTGGCATTAAATGCAATACTGGCCACACCTTTAGCATTATTGGAAACCGCACTGGCGATGCCACTTACATGTACGCCATGATCGGTGGTATCACTTGTAACATTTGGATTATTATCTGCAATCATCGTCGAGGCTGAATTGCCCACAAAGTCCCAACCGTAATAATTGTCTACATAACCATCGCCATCATCGTCAATACCATTGATAGGATCTGCGGCATTGATGTATATATTCCCTGCCAAATCCTCATGTTGTAGGTCTGAGCCAGAATCAACAATACCAATTACCACATTTGAAGCATTTCTCAGCACATCCCATGCTTGGGGAGCCATTACTTTGGTAAGATAGGTTTGGGTTCCATATCCTGGATCATTAGGCACAAAAGAGGTCTTATACACATAACTAGGCTCTGCATATACAATCCGATCATCTTTTAATAAGGTATTGATTACTTCTACAATAGCAGTCCCTCCTTCATATCGGGCTACATAAATATCATTAAGATTGGGTAATGTTTTAGAATCTGTAGCTTGTACCGCCTGATTTGAGTTGGCCGTAGGAAACATTTTGACCAAGCTATTGATCACCACCCCATCTACCTGCAATTGCTTCTTTGTTTCGTCGCCAAGACTGTTAACCTGTTGACCTCCATTGCTTTTAAACTTGATGACCAGGGTATTGGGCAAATAATCTTTAGCCGTAACCCCTTTGGGCAATGCAAACTTACCTCCTTTATAAGGAGTCTTGGGATCATCTTGTTTAAAAGCCAACAAAATGACGAACAGGAAAAGAACCAGGTAGAGTTTTTTCATGCAGAGCGTTACAATGTGTTACGAATATATTGAGAATCAAGTGCTAATGCAAGATTTTTTGACAAGTAAATGCCATTAATTTTTTGTTAAAACCAAAAGATTATAACCATTAATTGCCATTTCTTAACCTTAAAAAAAGGAGTGCATAAAAATGGTTATACTAGTATTCAATTTATTTTTTCATGAAAAAGATAACAAATCTAAGATTGATCATTTTGGCCTGTTTTTTCATTTTGGCAGCCAACAATGAAACATTAGCTCAAAAAGCAGCTCAACCCGAATTGGCCTATACGGTTTCTATGGACAATCCTACATCAAATACCTATCAAGTCAGCTTAAAATGTAATGGATTAACCGCTAAACAATATGATTTTAAAATGCCTGTTTGGATGCCTGGCTACTACCAGGATCCTAAATTATGCCAATGATGTACATAACCTAAAAATAAGCGATGAAAAAGGCAATGACCTTAAATGGGACAAAGCCAATCACAATACTTGGAGGGTTTATACCAATGGCAGCTCATCCATTCAGCTTACTTATGATGTAAAAACGACCCGCTCTTTTGTAGCCACCAACTACCTTAATCAATCGCGTGGATTTATTGCACCAACGGGTCTCTTTTTACATTTAGCGAACCAAATCAACCTGCCTGTTACAGTTAAGCTCAAGCCTTATCCAGGCTGGAATAAAGTAGCTACAGGACTTGAAAAAGTTGAAGGAAAAGAATTTACCTATAAAGCCCAAAACTTTGATGTTTTATACGACAGTCCAATCCTAATTGGAAATTTGGAGGAATTGCCTTCATTTACTGTAAGAGGTATACCACATTATTTTATAGGTTATCAGTTGGGTGATTTCAACAAGGTCGATTTCATGAAAGACCTTAAAAAAGTAATTGAAGAGGCTGTAAATGTGATTGGCGAAATCCCTTTCAAATCTTATACGTTTATTGGTATTGGTCCGGGTGGTGGTGGCATTGAGCATCTTAACTCTAGTGCTGTTGCATTTTCGGGTTCAAAGGTTTTTGATACGCAAGCTGGGCGAAGAACCGTATTGAGCTTTTTAGGACACGAATATTTCCATCATTACAACGCCAAACGAATCAGACCCGTTGAATTGGGGCCTTTTGATTACGACAATGGCAGTCGCACCAATATGCTTTGGGTGGCCGAAGGTATTACGACTTATTATGATGAAATGTTATTGCGTTGGGCAGACTTAGAAAGCGCTGAGGATATCTTTAAGGGTTTCCAAAAATCAATCAAAAGTTATGAGCTGTCTCCAGGCAGGTTATTTCAGTCGGTTAGCCAAGCCAGTTATGACACCTGGGCTGATGGGCCTTTTGGCAGAACAGCAGATGAAGTGAACAAAACGGTTTCTTATTACGAAAAAGGTCCTGTTTTAGGGATGATGTTGGACCTGAAGAATCCGTCATGAAACCAAAAACAAAAAATCTCTGGATGATGTGATGCGGACTTTATACTTCGACTATTACAAAAAACTGAACCGCGGTTATACTGAACAAGAATTTCGCAATGTTTGTGAAAAAACTGCAGGCACAAATTTGGAAGAGTTTTTCAGCTATGTATATACCGTAAAGACCCCAGATTATGCCAAATACCTTAATTATGCAGGCCTGAGTATCGATACCCAACCCAAAATCGTTCCTGGAGCTTGGCTAGGCATTAAAGCCACCCTTAAAAACGATAGTCTGTTGGTTCGTGAGGTAGAATGGCAATCTCCAGCATGGAAAGAAGGTATTAGAAGAAACCAGATCTTGACCAAGATCAATGGAGAAAATGCCACACTGGAAGCCTTAAATCAAATAACAGCGAACCATAAAGATGGCGACCTGATCAAACTGGAAGTTGTAGGTCAAAAACAAAAAAATACAGTTCCAATCATTTTGGGTACCAAAACAGAAATCCCTTTCGACATCAAGAGAAAAACCAAGCTTGACCCTTTACAACAACTCATTTTAAAAAGCTGGCTAAAGGAATAAATACAAACAATGCGAAATAATTGATTGTTTATAAAGCAATTGTGTTTATTCGTTAGTCGTGTTTAGCCCTATAAATTGTCGCTTTTACCCCAATGCGAAAGCTAAAATTATGCTGAAATTAGTTTATCAATTTGATGGAAATCATTTCATTGAAATTTCATCTTTTAACCATAAAAATCATGACAAAAGAAATTTGGATCAACCTGCCCGTAAAGGATATCAATAAAGCTGTAACGTTCTTTACCAAAATGGGATTTACCTTGAATGAGCGAAATCCAGTAACCGAAACAATGGCATCTTTCTTTATCGGTGAGAAAAAAATGGTACTCATGTTGTTTAGGGACGATGTGTTGAGTGGTTTTAGTGGCAGCAACATTGCCGATACCAGCAAAGGCAACGAAGTATTGTTTTCTATAGATGCTGAAAGCCCTCAAGAAGTGGATGAGATGCTGCTGAAGGCCGAAAATGCCGGAGGCACCATTTATGCCAAAGGAGGTGAAAAAGATGGCTGGATGTATGGCGGTGGCTTTATAGACCTTGATGGCCACAGGTGGAGTTTATTACATATGGATTTCAGTAAAATGCCTGGCCAATAAAAAATATCAGAATCAACATTAACCATTTAAATAGATTACCATGGAAAATTTTGCATTTAAAATAGAAATCAATGCGACTAGAGAAAGGGTTTGGGACATTCTTTTTGGCGCAGAAACCTATCCTCTTTGGACTGCAGTTTTTAGTGAAGGCTCTCACGCAGAAACTGATTGGAAAAAGGGCAGCAGAGCCCTCTTCTTAGGTTCAGAAGGAAAAGGAATGGTTTCCAGAATTGAAGAAAGCACCCCTTATAGTTATCTTTCGATTACCCATTTGGGCATGTACGACAATGGTGTTGAAGATTTTGATAGCGAAGAGGTTAAAAAATGGGCAGGAGCCATAGAAGACTACACTTTAACAGAAGTGGGTGGTCAAACGCTATTGACCATAGACATGAGCATTACCGCTGAATTTGAAGATTATTTCCAGCAAACCTGGCCAAAGGCATTGGCAAAGGTAAAAGAACTGGCAGAACAAGCCGAAGTTATCCCTCCAGTTGTGGTTTAGCTCCAACACCCTCAAAATAAACTGTTATGGTCTCCTATTGTTTCAGTAGGCCATAACAGTTAAAAAAGATTTATCGGTTAAAAGGATGCTCATTGACCCAGTTCAGTTTTCTATCTGTCAGTTCAAATCTTTTTCTAGTTAATTCAACTGAAATCGAGTCATTATCATATTTACCTTTGATCAACAGCCTAAGGGGGGCTGTGAATTTATAGGTTATCCAATAATAACAAAACAAATTTTGTTGTACAATACAGGTGTATGTTTGGTCAAACAGTTGACGGCCAGTGTATCATTTTGATTTAGATAATTTAATATCCATTATCTTTATTTGGAATAAATCCAAATAATTTACATCTTTGCAGTACAAAACATTATTGTAGCAAATGCAGCAGACTTTAAGTTTACCTACCATCAATTTTACCGAAGTATTTAGCACCAAAAATGGCGCTATCTATCAATCAGACAGTGAAAACTGTTGGTATATTGATTTTGCTGGTAAATTGGCTCGTTTTGACTACCGCAACTTGCTGAAACTTAAAAAAGCAGTCTATCAGATCGATATTGAGAACCTGCTGTTGAATAGTGACAAATCTGCCGATGTAGAAATCATCTTCATCTGTGCCTGCGACCACTGTTACGTTTTATCATTGCTACAGATCATCAAATTAAAAGACCTGCTCCAAGGTACCTTCACCATGCTCGAGCTAAATCACATCATTTTTGATCGTTTACATCGAATTGTGAGCTAGTTAGGTAGAATTAGAATCTTTCCATATTGTTATTAAATTCTTTGCTATGATAATATAGCACTAATTTTGTTACTAATTACTTGTATTCAAATAGATAGCAATCATGAAAGATATTATCCGTGTTAAGTGTTTACTTTCGTCAGACGTAGAAACACTGATCGAACCAGCAGATCAAAAAAGAGGCCCATTCGTCAGCAATTTATCTATCAATGGCCTCATGGTGCAACAGAAATGGTTATGATTTCTCTTCTGATTATTTCTTTAAGCAAGCAGAAGAAGAAAGACAACACCAACTTAAATTTTATAAATATGTGTTAGATATGGGTGGAACAGCAATTTCACCTGAAATCACTAACATCAAGATAGAATACAACTCTTTCCGTGAGGTTTTTGAAGATGCCTTAGACCAAGAGATCAGCGTTACCCAATCTATCAAAAACATTGCGGCCCGTTGCCACAAAGAACAAGATTATGTAACACTTGAATTCTTAAACTGGTTCTTTAGAGAGCAAAGAGAAGAAGAATATAAAGCGCGTAGAGCACTAGAATTATTTGATGTAATTGGAGAAGAAGGTACTGGAAGATGGCAGATCGACAAACATGTTGGTCAGATTGTTTACAACAGCGAAGCTTAAACAGTACAACATCCAACTATTTAAAGGTACATATTGCTTAAATATGTACCTTTTTGTTTATATTGACGTTATCAAAGGCCATGTCAAAGAAAGACAAAAAGAAAAAAAACAAGGACAAGAAAAGTCCCAAACGCAAAAAGAAAAAAGAATGTTGCGAAAAGTATCTGAAGGGAAAGCGATGTGACAACTGTCCTTTTGGCTAGACTGCCTATGCGCTATCTACAATTTCTGCTTGCTTAATTTCTTCAATAGCTATTTTTCTTTCCATTTCGGCTCCGCATTTCAATATAAGTTTACATTTTTGCTAAAATTTATCTACAACAATACATCATACATTGAAGCAAGAACAAGAAAACCCTGAATCGCAAAAACTTCAAAGAGGCTTACAGAATAGGCATATCCAATTGATCGCATTGGGCGGTGCCATAGGAACTGGTTTGTTTTTAGGCATTGGTCCGGCAGCAGTATTGGCAGGTCCATCGGTAATTTTAGGTTATGCCCTAGCAGGGGTCATCGCTTTTTTCATCATGCGCCAATTGGGCGAAATGGTTGTAGAAGAGCCTGTATCTGGCAGTTTTAGCCATTTTGCCTATAAATATTGGGGGCCTTTTGCAGGTTTCTCTTCTGGATGGAACTACTGGGTACTTTATATTTTGGTGAGCATGTCTGAATTGACGGCCATTGGTATCTATGTGCATTTTTGGTGGCCAGAAATTCCTTTGTGGACCTCCAGTCTATTCTTTTTCATTGCGATCAATGCCCTCAACCTTACTTCGGTAAAAGTATATGGCGAAGCAGAGTTCTGGTTTTCAATCATCAAAGTAGTAGCCATTATTGCTATGATTATTTTTGGCGTTTATCTGTTGTTCAGTGGACCTGGAGGTGAGCAGGCCAGCATCAAAAACCTTTGGAATGATGGTGGTTTCTTTCCGAAAGGTTTGTTCAGTACCGATGCAAAAGGAGGTTTTCAAGGCTTATTTGCAGCCATAGCTTTGATCATGTTCTCTTTTGGAGGACTGGAGCTCATCGGAATCACAGCTGCCGAGGCGGAAAACCCTGAAAAAACGATCCCTAAAGCTACGAACCAAGTCATTTACCGTATCCTTATTTTTTATGTAGGTGCCTTGATCATTCTTTTTTCACTCTCACCATGGAAAAGCATCACCACAGACAGTAGCCCTTTTGTAATGGTATTTGAGACTTTAAAGGGTTTTCAGTTCAACTTGTTTGGCAACACGATTTATTTTACCAGCATCATTGCCAATGTACTGAACCTCATAGTGCTTACAGCGGCCTTATCAGTATATAACAGCTGTGTATATAGCAATAGCCGCATGTTGTATGGATTGGCCCAACAAGGTAATGCACCTGCTTTTTTATCCAAACTGAACAAAAGCCATGTACCTGTTAAAGCGATTTTGGTATCTGGTCTATTTGCGG
Source organism: Pedobacter sp. UC225_65 (assembly GCF_042698365.1). Classification (GTDB taxonomy): domain Bacteria; phylum Bacteroidota; class Bacteroidia; order Sphingobacteriales; family Sphingobacteriaceae; genus Pedobacter. Next base: position 4,149,169 of record NZ_CP170550.1, on the reverse strand, counting down.
CAATCTGTATTGTGATCAATAAACTTATTCCTGAGAAGGCATTAGAGTCTTGATGTCTTTGGTGGTATCATCGTTAATCATCAATTGGTTGATGATCACAATTACCCATTTCAAATTTAAAAAAGCCAAACAGGCGGCTGGTATCCAGACCAAATTCCCATCGTTTATCTATCCATTATCCAATTACATCTGTTTGGTCTTCCTAGTTGGTATTTTGGTGATCATGTGGATTACGGGACTAAAAATATCCGTTGAATTGATACCAGGCTGGCTATTGCTGCTGTATATCTGTTATCTTTTGGTAAAGCGAAACAAAGAAAAACAGGTTAAGCTTTAAGCTGGTTATTTAACCATTCCAGAAAGGGTCAATTGCAAAATCAATTGATTCGTTATCTAAATTTCCATTCAACCAAAAAAACCCTAGCTTATGCTGGGGCTTTTGATTTATAGTTATACAGAACTATCAATTACTTAACAAAATCGCATCTAATGCACAATTTCATCATTCAGGAAATCCATGTTCGGCATGCCGATTGGTGCACCCGGTGGGATAGCAATCGAGGCTGGTGCCTGAAATTTACTTGGATCTGCCTTAAACGCATCCATCTGTACCAATGCAAACAACATATTGGCTTTTAGGTTAGGTTCTGCCGTAGGCAATTGCGCATTGATGAAACTTTTTAATTCCTCTAGCTTTAACAAGGCCTGCCCTCTTACAATTTTAGAGGTATTGGTACTGGCGGCCAATTGCAAAAGGTACCTCATCACCTCGTTATTTACCATGGTTTGTAGCTCGCCTTTGTAACCTTCTGGTAAAGGTGCTTTCCATGTTTTTTCAAGCAATTTATCTACCACAGCCATAAAACCTGGCTGGCGGCTATCTCTTGCTTTATACTCGATCAAACGCGCTGCCCGCTCTCCATCTAACAAATAAGACAAGGTGGTACTTACCGCAGATTCTGCAGCTGCAATAGGATCAAAAGTTGGGCCTGTATTGCCACTAAATGTCTCGATAGAAGATGGATAACCTGATGGACGTGGTGGAATTTTCGAGAATCAGTGCATCTGGCAGGGCCAATGCCTCTGGTGTAATGGTGCCCATTAAAGATTCGAGGGCACTCCATTGCACGGCTGGATCCACCATTTTTGTAGGCATCTGTCCATCATTTTTTACAGCATGGGTAAAATACAGTCCGCCAACAAATTTCGCAACTGCCTCTACCTGATAACGATGCAAGAGATAAATAGGCACCAATACCTCTTCTAACGTAGCCATTGGCGCACCTTGCGGGATTGCTTTTTCAGAAAATTCGTCCAATACCTTTCTGCGCACCTTCATGATGTTTGCCATTTGCGCAATCGGGTCTTTGCCTACTTCCCATTGATTTGAATTTGGATGTACGTTGCCTCCAATATCTGGGATGTATTCGAAACCTTGTTTTAGGGTTTCGTTCATGATCTTATCCAGTTCGGCATTTTCGTCAGCCCCTTTTTTAAATTCGCTATAGGCCCAGATCACCGAACGTTTGTCCCAACTTCCGATTTCTTCGGTGTAGGAATCTGAAATGTCCAAGGTCCCATCAGCTTTTAAAGAAAATTTTGGGAAAGGATAATCCATTACCGAGGCACGGTCTTTCGGACTTGCGGCAAAATTATGGTTGAAACCTAAGGTATGCCCTATTTCGTGGGCCGACAACTGTCTGATTCTTTTCAGAGCCAGTTCTTCTATTTCTTTTGGCACTTTTTTTCCATCAATATAGGGTTGTAACAAGCCGATGGTCGATCAGGTAATCTTGTCTGTGGCGATCAGAGCCCAAAGTCACTACCCCTTTGATGATCTCGCCAGTACGGGGATCAATGTAAGATGAGCCGAAAGAAAAGGCACGTGCCGGATTGCCTGATCTCGTAATCCAGTTTACGATGTTGTAACGGATATCCATTGGATCGGCACCTTCTGGCAGTTCCTTCACTTGGAAAGCATTTTTAAAACCGGCAGCTTCAAATGCGGCATTCCACCAGGCTCCACCATCCAATAATGCTTTTCTGATGGGTTCTGGCACCCCACGCGACAGATAATATACAATGGGTTTTACAGGCTCGCTCATGGCGGCATTTGGATCCTTCTTGATCAAACGGTGTCTTCTGATTGTTCTTTTGACCATAGATTCAGACATGGGTGCAGAAAAATCCAGATAACTGAATTGCCCTGATGCCGATCTTGGATCAAACTTGCGCATCTGGAAACCTGCTTCTGGCAAAGCGATAAAAGATTGGTGCATGTTCACGGTAACTGCCGACGGATCTGGTGCAATGTTTCCACCACCACTACCCACAAAGGTAACCATAGCCTCAAACTCTGTATTTTGAGGGAAATTTTTAGTATTGGGCATATACACTACCGAGCGGGTTTCGTCCAAACGATATCCCCCAGCTGCACCTGTATTTCTTCCACCACTCGAGCCTAATCTCGATCCTATGCCCTGGCTATCGCGAACAATAAAGGGCGTCAGATCGATCAGGTATTTATCATTTTCAGCTGCTACCGGAACAAAACCGAAAACAACAGATTTTGCAAAATTGCTTTCTACTGCATTGATCTCATCCTTATTTTTTGAGTCGGCCCTGTAATTGACTACAGGTTGAATCAATAAGACTTTTGTACCTTCTTTTACAAATCTGAGCATAGACGAGGAAGCTTGCCCTCTTTCAGGACCTCCATTGCCCACACCTGTGGATAGCGAACTGAAATATAAAAAATCTTGACCCAATTTATCAACCTCCAACAAGATCTTACCCGTCTTCTCGTCGTAGTAAAAGTTAAAATAACCTTCAAACTTTTTTAATCCTTGTGTAGTTGAGGTGATGGTAGCGGTTGGTTTGGCCTCCGTTCGATTTGGAGGTACGGAAGTTGGATTCTGTGCATAGGATACCGGGCCTAGGGCTAATAATCCTATCACTAATTTGGCAGAAAACTTCATTACATAAAATGTTTGAGATGATTGATTTGTTGATTAACTAAATATATCAATATCTCTTAATTTTATTCGCATTTATTGCCTTCTACCACTAATCCTTTACAAAGCGCACGTGTCTAATATTTAATATCCAATTTGAGTTTTTTCAACAAAGAGAATGGATATCTTTTGGCATCTATACGTTTAGACGGACTGCTGCCTGTTGTTACGTTTTGCAACTTTTCCTTCCCAATGATGTTTCCGCTAAAAGTATTGCTTTTCCAGGCAACCGCTGCGTAGGGTATTGATCCTTTACTGAACACCGCAGTTGCGGCATTATCATACTGGATGATATTATTAGTAAAAACTACATTTTTGGGTACCCCATGTTCTATATCAACGAGTTCTATTTTTACAGAATCTTTACTGGTATTTAAAAAAATATTCCCCGAAACCAGTGTGCTATCCGTAACCAAGGCAAAATTGAACAAGCGCTTCCGTTGATTGCCATCATTTACACTCAGGTTATTCCTGATGATACTATTCGTTGTCATCTTACTTTTTTCGTTAATGGCATCTGAGATCACCAGCATAAAACCACCTTCATTGTCGTGGCTATAATTGTTTTGGATAATGGTATTGTTGCAGTTTCCATCAATATCAAATGATTGCCCATCGTTAGACCAATCTTGGTTTTTGGTGTAGGCTACCTCATTATACTCGATCAAAGTATTATCGCTACTGTGTGGCCATATGCCTACGGCATTGTCTTTGGCTCTTGTTCTGATATGAAACAGTCGATTATGTGTGATCAAAGCCCCATCAAATGCTTTAACCACAATCCCATCTCCACCGATGTCTTCCAGTGTGCAACCTCTGATCACTAGGTTTTTATTCGGGAACCAGTTGTCGCGGAAACCAAAAGTACCATTTCCTCTTATCCCATTCCGGTCTACCCTTTCTAGCCTACAATACTCAATCAATAGGTTTTCAATACGACTGGGTTTCGGTCCTTGGCAGTCCCAGAAAATACCGTGACCTTCCTTACTTCCCTTTTTATTATCGCCATTCACATCGTGTATATACAGATTGTAGAGATGGATATTGGAGATTGTTCCGATATTCTCTGCCAAAATGCGCACACCTGTTGGTCCCGTTTTTTGTTCTTTTACAGTTGAATCCAGGTTAGAGATATCCAAATAACTGAGCACTATATTACTGATGTTTTGAAGGAGTACGACATCTTTAAACTTACCCTCGGCAGCAATTTGGGGCAGTGTCCCTTTTCCATAAGCACTAAATAGAATGGGTTGCGTTTGGGTACCCGAACCTTTGGGTACGAGCTGTCCCCGCCATTTACTTCCCCGTTTAAACAATACCTGATCACCTGGTTTAAATGTTTGGGCATTGACCTTGGTTAAGGTTTTCCATGCCTGTTTTATATTTGTACCTATATGGGTATCATTTCCATTTTCGCTGTCTATAAAATACTGGGTAGGCTTTATCAAGCTATTTGCCTGTAAAGTTGTGGGCATGATCAAACCTGTAAAGGTCAATAGGAAGCCATAAAAGATTGCTCTGGTCATTTTCAACGGGTAATTGTTTTTCACGTTTAAAGCTAATCAAATAGTTTTAAAGGTAGAGAGATGGGTTGGAATCAAAAAAGCTCCAGATTTCTCTGAAGCTTTTCAAGTGGTATGGGCCGGGATCGAACCGGCGACACATGGATTTTCAGTCCATTGCTCTACCGACTGAGCTACCGTACCTACTTCCCGTTTGGGATTGCAAATGTAGTGTCTTTTTTTGAAAGCTAAAACATTTTTTGATATTTCTTTTCTTAAAACATGTACAAGCCTATATACCCACTCTAAATCAACTATTTACAAGCCCAAAAAAATCATTATTATTCATATCGATTCTAAATTTTTAATTTTATGCATGCATAGTAATCTATTTTAAGATTAAAACTTTTAACTTAGCCATACCAAGTATGACTAATAAACTATGGCCTCACAGATTATCTTCATCATTTTAACATTAACAGGCGTTGCGCTTTTTGCCTATAATGCCCGAAAAGTAATTCGGAATATTAAAATAGGTAAACCTGCAAACCGCAATGACCAACCTGCAAAAAGGTTGATGACCATGCTAAAAGTTGCTTTTGGGCAAACTAAAATGGCAGCTAGGCCTATCCCGTTCTTATTACACTTAGTGGTTTATCTAGGCTTTGTGATCATTAACCTGGAAGTGCTAGAGATCATGATCGATGGCATTTTCGGCACACACCGTGTATTTGCCGGACTAGGTGGTTTTTATAACTTCCTGATCGGTTCTTTTGAGTTTTTAGCCATTGGGGTTTGGTTGGCCTGTGCCATTTTCCTGATCAGGAGAAACATCTTAAAACTGAAACGTTTTAGTGGTGTAGAAATGAAATCGTGGCCAAAATCTGATGCCAACTACATCTTGATTGACCGAAATATTGCTGATGTCGGCCTTTTTATTGATGAACGCTGCTGATGCCAAACTACAGGCCATGAACGAAGGTCATTACATCAGTGCGGGCGCTTTTCCGGTAAGTGTTTACCTACAAGGTTTATTGCCGAGTACAGCAAGCAGTTTGATCATCATCGAAAGGGTTTGCTGGTGGTTCCATATCGTAGGTATCTTTGCATTTTTGAACTACCTTCCCTATTCTAAGCATTTCCACATCATGTTTGCCTTTCCAAATACCTATTTTTCTAATTTGGAGCCAAAGGGCGAATTTACCAATATGGCCAGTGTAACCAATGAAGTAAAAGCGATGCTCGACCCTTCTTTTGTTCCGGCAGAAACTGCCCCAGGTAAATTTGGGGCTAAGGATGTAAATGACCTGAGTTGGATCAACCTCATGAATGCCTATACCTGCACAGAGTGTGGTCGTTGTACTTCTGCCTGCCCAGCGAATATGACTGGCAAATTATTGTCACCACGCAAGATCATGATGGATACCCGCGACCGTTTAGAGGAAGTAGGCAAAAACATAGATAAACATGGAGCTGACCACCAAGACGGAAAAGCTTTATTAGACGATTACATTACCCGTGAGGAGATTTGGGCTTGTACCAGCTGTAATGCCTGTACCGAAGCTTGTCCGATCAATATCGATCCTTTAGCGATCATTGTTGAGTTACGCCGTTTTGCGGTAATGGAAGAATCTGTTGCTCCTGCAAGCATCAACGCCATGTTGGGCAATGTAGAAAACAATGGCGCACCTTGGAAATATTCTCCGGCCGATAGATTCAATTGGGCGCAGGAAGGATAGTTTTCGGTTAAAGAAGTAAAAAAAGAAATAAAGAGTAAGGATTAGATGAGTCAGGTCTTGACACTTGACACTAAATACTTGATACTAAATAATTAAAAATGGAATTTAAAGTACCAACAATGGCCGAATTACTGGCCATGGGCGAAGAGCCTGAAATATTGTTCTGGGTTGGTTGTGCTGGGAGTTACGATGAAAGAGCACAAAAAATCACCAGGGATATCTGCAAGATTCTACATCACGTAGGAATCAAATATGCCGTGTTGGGCACTGAAGAAAGCTGTACCGGTCAATCCGGCAAAAAGAGCTGGGAACGAATTTCTTTTCCAGATGCAGGCCATGACCAATATTGAAGTGTTAAATGGCTATAATGTTAAAAAAATAGTAACGGGCTGTCCGCACTGTTTCAACACCATTAAAAACGAATACCCTGGTTTGGGTGGCACTTATGAGGTAATCCACCATACCCAACTGATACAAGACCTGATCAATGAAGGCAAGCTGAAAGCCGAAGGTGGCGAAAGTTTCAAAGGCCGTAAGATCACCTTCCACGACCCTTGCTACCTTGGCCGTGGCAACGGGGTATACGAGGCCCCACGCAAAGCCTTAGAGGTTTTGGATGCTCAACTGGTAGAAATGAAACGTTGCAAAAGCAATGGCCTTTGTTGCGGTGCAGGTGGCGCACAGATGTTCAAAGAACCAGAAAAAGGCAATAAGGATGTGAACATAGAGCGTATTGAAGAGGCTTTATCAACCGAACCACAAGTAATTGCAGCAGGTTGTCCTTTCTGTATGACCATGTTAAGTGATGGGGTAAAATTAAAAGACAAAGATCAAGAGGTTAAAGTATTGGATATTGCGGAGATTACGGCTAGAGCGAATGGGTTGTAGTGCAACTTAGTTAGTCCTGAGTCAATAGTCTAGAGTCGATAGTCTTTTAATTTAACTGGATGCCAAAAGCATACGGCTTAGTTAACTAAACCTGATGGTAATGGACACGCTCCCGATTGATCGGGAGCAGTAAAATGGACAGCAGGGCTATCGTAGCCAAGCGCACTGCAACTTTTGTTTACAACAGCTATCCGACAGCAACACTTACCCGCGCCATGATCTCGTTATAGGCACCATCCCAAAGTTGGATACGTTTTTCCAGAGATTGGAGGGTTAATTGTGCTGCTTCTGCCCAATATTCTTCCTCATCACCACAAAGTTTCGCCGTCATTTCTAAAGCCAAATGGCTATGGTGGTCGCCATCAACTTCGATGTGTCTTTCTAGGTAATATTTAAAGATGGAAATGCTTTCTGGAAAGTTTTGGTGGATGTCGTTAACAATGGAAATGAACATCCCTGGAATCAAATCTTCTCTACCAAAAGTAAAAACTGCCGATTGTACATGGTTTTTATTGCTGTCGATTACCTGAAAAGTAAAATCAACAAATGCTTGTGCTGCCATTGGCACTTCAGCAACCTGAAATGCTGTCTGCAGATCACCCGTTTCCTTCAAATTGGCGATAAATTTTTCGATAGGTGCAGTATCCGCACCACACTGGGCCATCGCATCCAGATAAAGCTCAAAATGGCTTTTCCTTACCCCAAAACTGTCAATATCAGACTCCTCTCCAGCTACGATTTCATTGATCAAGTATCTTGTATCTGCAGGTCCTGTAGGGAACCAAGGCACCGATGTACAAGTAAGGTGCTGTTGCAAAGACTTTAATAAAGACATAAAATCCCATACGGCATAGATATGATATTGCATAAAGATCTTAAGGTCTTCTATTTCCTTGATCGCAGCATATACTTTATGGTTGATCATCTTTGTCTTAAGGGCTCGATCGCCTTTTGGATTTTTTCTAATGATGCACTCATCTTCTACTCTTTTTGCTCAGATTTTGGGGTTAAAAACTAAGCTGCAAAGATAAGTGTTTTGCTATAAAAAGCTTATTTGTTAGCCGATAAGGTTAAACTATTGACACTTCTCAAACTTTCGCCCAAAGCATTCAACTGTTCTACATCTATATTTTTTAAGGGAATAACCATATAGGTTGTGGTAGAATCGATTTCGCCCTTGCGGTCGTTACGGTATCTGTACAATTACATCGTCGTTTTTGGTGCGCAGATAAAGCTCACCTTTTTCTGCATTGCCATAATAATCCAAGGTCTTAAACCGCGACAGGTTAAAGGCATAATATTCAACTTTTCCGCTGTTATATACTTTACGATACCTACAAAAACCTGTGTTGGTAACATTCAGTTCAATTCGTTTGAGCTCTTTACCTTGGGCTTCATTATCGTAATATTTGTTGAGCAGGTTCTGTATAATTACGGTATGGTCTTCAGGGATGTCAAAACCCGAAAACACAAAGAAGGTAAGGAAAGCAGAAAAGAGAACACACTTTTTTAAGTTCAATGTAAACTTTTTCATCAGCGAATATATTTAACGAACCTAATTTAAATAAAATGGTAAATTTGGTTATGATTTTTTCTCCACAATCTAAAGTTTGGATTTACCAAAGTAGTCGTCAGTTTACCACAACCGAGGCTGAAGAAATACAAGGTAAACTAAATGCTTTTACAGCGCAATGGAAAGCACATGGACATCAGCTCAATGCCAAAGCTGAGCTACCTTACCGTTTTTTCATCGTTCTGATTGTAGATCAAGATGCGGCTTCGGCCACTGGCTGCTCTATCGATGCTTCGGTAAGAGTCATCAAAGAAATTGAAAATACCTACGGTGTAGATCTTTTCAACAGGTTTAATATGGCCTACAAAATAGATGGCGAGGTACATGTAAACAGCAAAGAGGACTTTGAAACGCTGATCACCATCAAAAAAATCACTCCACAGACCATTGTATTCAATAACCTGGTACAAACACTGGAAGAATACGAACAGAAGTGGGAAGTAGCCATTGCAGATAGCTGGCATAGCTCTATTTTTGCCGAACAGTTAAACGCCTGATCTTATTCTACTAAACATTAAGGGATTTTTTTTGTTATATTTAATAACATCAAAAACCTATCTATGTCGCGTTGGCTCAAAATTTCCCTCAAAGTATTAGCCGCTATGGTTATACTTATCATTTTGGTATGGCTCGGTGCCGCCTACTATATCAATCATAACAACCAAAAAATACTGGCTACAATCCTTAAGCAGCTAAACCAGAACGTTAATGGCAAGATACAGGTCAATAGCATGGAAACGACGCTGTTGAGAGGTTTTCCGGGGGTTTCTGTATCGTTAAAAAAGGTACAGCTTAGAGACAGTTTATGGGCACAACACAAACACGACCTTTTAAATGCGGATGATATTGACGTATCCCTAAATATCTTCTCACTGATTGCAGGCGACATCAAAATCAACAAAATTGGGATCAACAACGCAGGCATTTATGTGTACACAGACAGTACTGGCTACAGCAATACCAGCATGTTCAAATCTAACAATGCTACAAAATCCAAAAGCAAAAAAGACCAAACAGCCTTCCAAATCAGACGTGTAGATTTTAATAATGTAAACCTAACCGTAGACAACCAGAGAAGATTTAAACTTTTCCATTTTTTGGTAGATGAACTGAAAGGCAAAATTGATTATCCTGATTCTGGATGGAATGGGAACCTTAAGCTTAAAACAGCCATCAAAAGCTTTGCCTTTAACACCAGAAAGGGAAGTTTTTTAAAAGACAAAACACTTGAAGGCACCTTGATTGCCCACTACAATAACGAAACAAAAGTAGTAACCATTGATCAAGAAAAGCTAAAGATTGGAGGTGATGATTTTTATATCGGCGCCAAAATAGACCTTGCCAAAAACGAATCGGCTTTTGCCATTGATGTAAGGGCCGATAAAATCTTGTACAAGAACATCTCTCTCCTTTTGGCTCCAAATATTTCGTCGAAGCTCTTAAAGTTTGCCATAGATGAACCAATAGCTGTTGTTGGACACATTATAGACGACGGACATAAAAATGGCACAGATCCTTTGATCGATGTACGCATGACGGTTAAAAACAATACGGTTACCTTCCCTTCGGGCCAATTGACCCAATGTAATTTTACAGGAACCTTTACCAATAGAGATACTGTAGGCAAAGCCATAGGCGATGAAAATTCGGCCATTCGTTTTTATGCCCTAACAGGCGATTATTACAATGCGCCACTCAAGGTAGACACTTTTGCGATCACCAATTTGGCCAAACCACTTGCCGCTGGTTTTGTAACGTCACAGTTTCCTTTAGAGAAACTGAACAGTTCTATTGGTGGCGAAACCTTTAATTTTAAAAATGGCACGGCCGATGTAAGGTTATACTGCAAAGCAGACATCGATAATTTTAGATTTACCAAACCTATCTTATCAGGCAATGTGGTGATCAAAAATGCCGATATTACTTATGTACCGCGAAACATGAAATTGGTGAACAGTTCGTTGACACTCAACTTTAACCAAAAAGACCTCAACATTACCAATAGCAGGTTCCAATTGGGCAAAAGTATATTGAATATGAATTGCTCGATCCAGAATTTTCTAAACTTCTATTATACTGACCCTGAGAAGACTTGGTCGACCTTAAACTGAATAGTCCACAACTGTCATTAAGTGAGTTTATGTCCTTTTTAGGGCCAAGAAAATCAGTAAAACGAAAACCACCAACCAAAAACTCCATTAAAGAAGTATCAGACCAACTGAATGCGGTATTGGAAGCTTCAAAAATGAACATCCAATTAACCGTTAACAAGGCCATCTACAATCGTTTTGTAGCCACCAACCTCAATGCCAGTATTTCTTTATTGGGAGATGGGGTATATTTCAATAAGATCAATGTAAACCATGCAGGTGGAAGTCTGAACTTGACAGGAAACATCAAACAATCTGGTGCCATCAACAAGTTTGTGATCAATTCGGTCAATCAGCAAGGTAAGTGTAAAGGATTTCTTTTATGCTTTCGACAACTTTGGACAAACCTCCATCACCAACAAAAACTTGAAGGGTTACCTCTCTGCTAAAGTAAATGCTTCTGGCAGCATTACAGAAAAGGGCGACATTGTAAAAAGGTCAATGTACGGACAGGTCATCTTCAATTTGAGCAATGCTGCCTTGGTCGGTTTTGAGCCTATAGAAAAAGTTGGCAAGTTTGCTTTCCCGAACCGGGACTTATCTAACATTGCCATCGAAAAATTAGATGGAACATTGACTTTAAACGGCGACAAGATCAACATCAGCCCCATGCAGGTTAATTCTAGCGTGTTGAATTTTAACGTAAAAGGTGTTTATGGGCTGAGTAATGGAACAAACATTGCAATGGACATCCCTTTAAGAAACCCTAAAAAGGACGAAAAGATTACCGATAAGGAAGAAAAACAATTGGCTAGGATGAAAGGTATTGTTTTACATCTCAAAGCAATAGAAGAAGACGGAAAGCTCAAAATCAGATGGAATAAGGACCATGATTAGAAAGGTTTAGAGTTCAAAGTTGAAGGTTAAAAGTTGAAAGTTTACACTTTTAACTTTCAACTCTTATCTAAAAATCAAGTGGGCCTAACCTTTGCATATTCCTCATGATCAAATATTGACGGTGTCTGATATAACCGGTTGGTCTTTTAGGGGTCCAACGCAAAGGATTAGGAAAACAGGCCGCAATTAATGCGGCTTCGCTTCTGGTTAATTTGGTACACGACTTGTGGTAATACGTCTGGGCTGCAGCTTCTGCTCCATAAATCCCATCGCCCATTTCTATTACATTCAAATAGACTTCTAAAATCCGCTCTTTGCTCCAAAGTAGCTCGATCAATAAGGTAAAATAAGCTTCAAATGCCTTTCTGATGTATGACCTTCCCGGCCAAAGAAACACATTTTTAGCCGTCTGTTGTGAGATGGTGCTTCCACCCTTTACCTTTTTCCCTTTGGCATTACTGGCATAGGCTTTTTCAATGGCCTTGATATCAAAACCCATGTGCTGCAAAAACAGTTGGTCTTCTGCAGACACTGCGGCCCTTTTCATGTTGTCAGAAATATCCTCAAACTTCACCCACTTCTTTTCTATTTTACCAGGTTTATCGGCATCTTTGCGCTCCCAATTTCGTTGGACCATTAATAAGGTAATTGGCGGATTGATAAACCGATAGGCCAAAACCCAGATTACACTGAACAAGAAAAACCACAACAATACCTTACCTGCAATAAGGCCGATCCTTTTAAATAGAGGTCGCTTAGTTTGGTTTGTAGGTTTCGCTTTTCTTTTTGCCATTGCTACAAAGGTAAATAAAGTATTTAATTCGTGATGATTTTCCTATTTTTGAAGATAGCACAATTGTTTTATACATTTTTAGGGCAATGGTTAAAATAAAACAACAGATCTTCAATAGCGAAAACCTTAAAACACAATTGTTATTGGTAGTGGCATTCATTATTGTTTTCACCATTTTTCAAGACTTTCTCCATTCTAATTTCAACAACTACAATTTTTACTTTTCAGAGTCGCTCTTGTTCAAGTCTTTTTGGTTCTTGTTTCTCCCTCTTTTACTTATCCAATCTAAATCCTTAAAAACCTATCTACACCCAAAGTGCAACAAAGCAGTAGTTGTCTTGCTTTCGGTCGTTCTCCCGTCAATCCTACATCTGTTATTGTTTCCTATTGTAGTCTGGATCTTATCGGCTTTATTTTTCGATCATACCTACAGCATTTTAGCCACCTTAAATTATACCCTATCCGAAGACCTTTACAAATACATCCTGATATATGGATCCGCCGCCCTGATCTTTAGCTATAGAAAAACTCCATATCCATCAAGTAATCTTCCAATTCCCTTTCTTCAAAAAATAACAGTCAATATGGGAAGAAACTACATTACCATTCCGGTAGAGGATATTCTGTTCATCGCTGCTTCGGCTCCTTACATTGCCATCCATACCGCAGAAAACAGCCATCTTCATACAGAAACCTTGAAGTCTATGTCCGACAAATTAGACCCGCAACAGTTCATCAGGGTACACAAGTCAACCGTGATCAATATCAACAAAGTGGTTTCCTACAAATCGAGGTTAAATGGCGATTATGACCTCCTTCTCAGCACTGGAGAAACAGTAAGGTTAAGCAGGAACTATGCACAATCATATAAGCAACTCCTCCACTCAACCCAATAGCTCATCAGGATAACCTATTTGGTTTGCACCATCAACTTATGGATTAGAGTTTTGTACAAAAACCGATCCCCATGAAACTCCTCAAAAAAATCGACTACCCACTCATTGTCTCCATCCTACTTCTTTTCAGCACTTGCAACGGACAATCGCAAACAACAGTTAAACCAGCCAACAATAATCTGGTTGGTGGCACCTGCGATGGTTGTGAGCTCCTATATGTAGGTCTACCCAAACAGATCAACAACACAGACACGAGTGCAGGATGGGCAGAAAAAGGTCAAAAACTATTGGTTACGGGCATCGCTTACCAAATTGATGGCCAAACCCCTGCACCCAATACCATCATCTACTATTGGCAAACAGATAACAATGGGTACTATTCGCCTAGACCAAACTTAGATAAAAGCGCTTTAAGACATGGACACATCCGAGGCTGGGTAAAGACCGATAAAGATGGCAAGTATGCTATTTATACCATTCGACCTGCAACCTATCCAGATCGATCTGAACCAGCCCATATCCATTTGGCCATTAAAGAGCCTCAACTCAATGAATACTATATTGATGAGCTCGTTTTTGATGACGATCCTTTGCTCATTCCAAAGCAGAAGAAAAAACCATTTGAAAACCGAGGTGGCAGTGGCATTCTGAGGATTTTATTAGCCGGGGAGCTACAGATCGCAGAACATAACATCATCTTGGGGCTCAATATCCCAAACTATCCAAAGGGCAATCTCAAATCAAAAACATCCGGACTTCAGGTTGGAGAAGACAATCCATCATTCACCCCTTTCCATGCTTGGGGCCCAGATAAAGGGACCAGAACTTGTCCGGTATGCAAATATGGTCGTTACCATGGCCTGGTCTACTTTGTGGGCAATAAACCCAATTGGAACGACATCAAGAAATGGTTAGTTTTCTTAGAACAGGAAAGTGCCATGCGTAGCAAATACTTAAAGGTATATTTTGTATATGGAAATGAAAATGGCTATCAGAAGGAACAAAGACAAAAAGAATTGGAGCACATAGGAAAAGAACTGGACTTAAAATACATCGCTTTAACGTTTGTGCCTTCAATGCACGACAAAGAAAGCGAAGTCGACCTCAACAAGATCAATCCAGAGGTAAATAACACCATCATCTTATATCGACACCGATCCATTATCGCAAAATACATAGACCTTAAACCCGAAGAACAGAACTTTAGGCTTTTAACAACACTGTTAAACAAAACCAAAAGTAATTTTTTCGACTTACCAGAACCTGTTTACCATTAGATTTCCTGTCTACGACTATCTATTGTCTCGTTTATACCTGTTGATTTGAGACAGCAATTTGTAAGTTTGTATTGTACTTCAGTTCAAATGGTATGGCTTCAACAAAAATGCTAAAAATCTGCACTAAAGGACATCGCTTCTATAAATCGAGCGATTGCCCTACCTGCCCTATTTGCGAAAATGAATTGAAACCTGAAACAGGCTTTTTAGCACTATTGAGCGCTCCGGCGCGAAGAGCTTTAACCAATCAGGGCATTATTTCGTTAGCGCAATTGACAAGCTATACCACTAAGCAGATCTTGGCTTTACACGGCGTTGGGCCAAGTACCATTCCTGTACTGAGAACAGCTTTGGCAAAACAAGGATTGGATTTTAAAGGATCATAAAATGGCTAAGTTAACCGAACAGGAACAAGTAAGTACATACCTCAATCAACTTGATGACAGTATAAGAGCTACTATTGCTTATTTGAGGAACTTTATCTTGGGTATCGATCCCGAAATTGGCGAACAAATCAAATGGAACAGTCCGAGTTTTTATTACAAAGGAGAAATGGCCCCATTTGACCCTAAGGAATACAAAAGAGACCTTTTGGTTTGCAACCTGCACAAAGGTAGGATCATGCTTGTTTTTCCAACAGGTGCAAAAGTTGAGGATAAATCAGGAATATTGGAAGGTAAGTATACAGATGGTAGAAGGATGATCACTTTTAAAGACTTGGCCGATCTTAAGGCAAAAGAAAATGACCTACGATCAGTAATTGAGCAATGGTTAAGTCTAATTGAAAAATAATTTTTCTTTGCTTTGTCATGCTGAGTGAAACGAAGAATCTAGCTGTTGTCTCTGAAGACCCTTCAACAAACTCAGGGTGACAATCGCTTTTTCATTAATTTGAAGACATAAAAAAACCGTTCTCGGATTTCGAGAACGGTTTTTAATATCTAAGTAGATAAATTATTCAGCTACTACTTCGAAAGCAACCTTAACTTTCACTTCTTTGTGCAAGTTCAAGTTAGCTACATATTCGCCAACCATTTTAGGTTCAGTTTCGAAAGTAATACGACGACGGTCTACATCAAAACCTTTAGCTTTTAATGCATCAGCAATCATAATCGTGTTTACTGCACCAAAAATCTTACCTGTTTCGCCAGCTTTAGCACCAATGCTCAATTTAACATCAGTTAAACGTTCAGCAATGCCTTCAGCATCTTTCTTAATTTTATCTTGTTTAAAAGCAGCTTGCTTTAAGTTCTCTGCCAATACTTTTTTAGCAGATGGTGTAGCCAATTGTCCAAAACCTTGTGGAATTAGATAATTACGACCATAACCTGGTTTTACTGTAACGATATCATCTTTTTCACCTAGTGATTTGATATCTTGTTTCAAAATAATTTCCATTCTCTGCGCTTATTTTAATTGGTCAGTAACGAAAGGTAACAAACCGATGTGACGTGCACGTTTAACCGCCTGAGCCACTTTACGTTGAAATTTCAATGAAGTACCAGTTAAACGGCGAGGTAAGATCTTACCTTGGTCATTGATGAATTTTAACAAGAAGTTTGCGTCTTTGTAATCGATATATTTAATACCATTTTTTCTAAAACGGCAATATTTTTTTCTGTTATCGTCCACTTTTGGAGCGGTAACATATTGTATTTGATCCTTTGCCATTATGCTCCAGCCTCCTCTTTCTTAGGTTTTTTGTTAAAAGCACCACTGCGTTTTTTCTCGCTATAAGCAATCGCATGGCGATCTAATCTTACAGTTAAGAAACGTAAAACACGCTCGTCGCGTTTCAATTCTAGCTCTAACTTGTTAATTAATTCCCCTCCAGCTTTGTATTCTGTAAGGTGGAAAAATCCGCTTGCTTTTTTTTCAATCGGATACGCTAATTTTCTCAAACCCCAATTATCTTCAGCGATAATTTCGGCTCCGCTATCAGTAATAATGCCTTTGAATTTAGCTAAAGCCTCTTTCGCAACATCTTCTGATAACAACGGGGTAAGAACGATAACAGTTTCGTACTGATTCATCTTTGTTATTTAATGTTATTTAAAATTTAATTTCCGTCCTATAAAACGGGATGCAAATGTAGCAATATAAATCTAAAAATCAAACCTTTAATTAGAAAATATCTTAAGTCCTGACAATTGAAAGCATTACACAATATCCTTATCACATATCCGACAAAATAACGATGCTGCAAAGAAGGGTTTTGACCTTTTGTCAAATCAAGGCAACATTAAACTAAAAAGAAAATTTAACTGCATAATTTTCGTTATAAGAGAATTACAATTCTTTATGGTTAAACTAATTAATAATTTTTAAAGTACCCAATATTATTAGTTAACTTTAGTAAAGGCTTATTTTTATCTCTACCTATTTTGAAAATTATAACCTGTATAACGACCTGCATCATCTGTTTCTTTTGCCTTGAGGCAAAAGCGCAACCCATGGTGGGCAATGGTTGTATGACAACAACTAGTCCAAATCGGGTATATCAACAATATCTTGGCACTTATAGCAACAAACCTGCCTATAAAGGTTATGCAACCCAATATTCTGAATGGACCACCCAATACGACATTACAGCATATCCTTGTTTCAAATGGACACAAACAGCTGCAAATGGTTGCTACATCCAAATGTCTTCAGGCTCTTCAAACTACGTATTGGGCAACTATGGTAATTTTACTGGTTTTGCAGGCACCAATTGCCCAATAGACGATTATGTTTTCCCTTTAGCCATCTTAATTGCTGGCATTTCATTCCAAGTCATTAGAAAAAGGTACCCAATCTCTGCTTAGTTTAAAGCTAGCTGATTAGCAAAAGTACATCTCCGTTTCTGAATCAATAACCATCAGGTCAAACCAGAGTGGCTCAAACGCTTAATGGTCAGTCGTAGCATTAACTAAAATGCAACAATTTATTCTTTAAATTAATTTTATGATTACATTTATACCGCTCTCATATGATGAAATCAATAACCATTACATTAACCGGCGTCATTTGCCTGTTGTACTTCACCGCCCATGCACAACCAGTTGCTGGTAACGGCTGTATGACCACTACCTCTCCTTATCGTGTCTATCAACAAGCTTTATCAAGCTATAATGGACTACCCACCTATAAGGGATACAGCGCTCAATATTCTGAGTGGACAGCCCAAGCTGACATGTCAACCTATCCTTGTTTTACTTGGAACCAGGTTTCTTCTAGTGGTTGTTACATTAAAACGGGATCTGGTTCTAGCAGCTCCAAGTATAAACTAGGTAATTATGGCAATTTTACCGGTTCTGCCGGCACCACCTGCCCTATTGATGATTATGTTTTTCCTTTTTTGATGCTCATTGCCAGCATTTCCTTCTTCCAAATCAAAAAACGGTGGTCTACCTAAGCAACTGCTAATTTTTAAAAATCTTGGAGGTTGAGGTCAACTTTTCAACATTCAAAAATTTCGATATCCAACCTCAACAAAAATTCCTATTTTCGTGGCAATGGAAAATTTTATTGTTTCGGCACGTAAATATCGTCCGGCTACGTTTGAAACCGTAGTTGGGCAACAGCATATTACGGGCACCTTAAAAAATGCCATTAAAAACAACCAGTTGGCACAAGCTTTTCTGTTTTGTGGACCCCGTGGCGTTGGTAAAACGACCTGCGCCCGTATCCTTGCCAAAACCATCAATTGCACCAACCTTACACCAGAACAAGAGGCTTGTGGAACTTGCGAAAACTGTGTTTCTTTTCAAACAGGTCATTCTTTCAACTTTCATGAGCTTGATGCCGCTTCTAACAATTCTGTTGACGACATCAGAAGTTTAATTGAACAGGTTCGCATACCACCTCAAGCAGGCAAATACAAGATCTACATCATAGATGAGGTACATATGCTTTCGGCAAATGCATTCAATGCGTTTCTAAAAACATTGGAAGAACCACCATCTTATGCTATTTTCATTTTAGCTACTACAGAAAAGCATAAGATCTTACCTACCATTTTATCTCGTTGTCAGATTTTTGACTTCAACAGGATCCAAGTAGAAGATATCGCCAACCATTTGAACAAAATTGCTGTTCGTGAGCATATTTCTGTAGACAATGACGGGTTACACATCATCGCCCAAAAGGCAGATGGAGGCTTGCGCGATGCGCTTTCGATGTTTGACCAGATTGTAAGCTACACCAACAAAAACCTTACCTACAAGTCTGTAATTGATAACCTGAACATTTTAGATTACGATTATTATTTCAAACTGACCGATTACCTCAGTAGTGGAGATGTGAGCCAGACTTTACTGTTGTTCAATGAAATCTTAAATAATGGTTTTGATGGCAATAATTTCATCAATGGCCTAGCCAGTCATTTCAGGAACCTGTTGGTGGGTAAAGATGCCCAAACCGTGCAACTGCTTGAGGTGAGTGAAAATATCAAACAAAAATACCTGAGCCAAAGCAAGGCTGCCGACCTCGGCTTTATCTTAACTGCGCTCAATTTGGCCAATCAATGCGATTTGGTCTATAAAAATAGCAAGAACCAACGTTTACAGGTAGAATTATCGCTCATTAAGATGTGCCACATCCCATCGGTAATCCAACTTGCACAACAGCCCCATACAGCAACTGACCTAGATCAGGATAAAAAAAAAACTTTAGTTAAATCTGAAAAGACAGAAAGTCAAGGGACTGTAAATAAGGAAATTAGAGAAAATGCAAAGGTAGAAAGCCAGGAAGTAAAGGACATTCAAACAGCTTCTATCACCGATCTAAAAGAATTTATAGAAAAAGAGGACCTACAAGACCTGCCCAACCATTTAGATATCCCTTTACCTACTGTTGCACCACCAATTGAAACCAGACCTAAATCGGTTCAACCCTCTACTGGCTCCATAAAAATCCAGCCTATAAATACAGGCAATATGGCTTCCTTGATTCCTTCTCTAACAGACTTGGAACGTATTGCACAAGGCGAAGAAGAGAAAAAAGGCCCACAATATATTTCTGGTAACGAAAGACAAACATTTACTGAAGAACAATTTTTGGCGTTGTGGAATAGCTATACCCAAAAGGCAAAAGACGAAGATAAAATCCATCTTTATACCCTAATGAACAATGATCCGATTATAAACGGAACAGAGATTACGGTATTGGTAGAAAATCTTGCTTTAGAAAGCACACTACAGAACGAAAAAGTAGAATTATTGAACTTCCTTCGTTCGCAACTGAAGAATTTTGACCTGCAGATCATCTCTAAAAAGGCAGAAAACACACAGAAAAAGCGAATCTATACCAACAAAGACAAATACACTTACATGGTAGAGAAAAACCCACAAATAGAAGATCTGCGCAGGCGTTTTAACCTCGATATCAATCCATAGTCAACTTGCAATTCTCAGTTTTCGTCTAAAAACTGCTAGCTGAAATTAGGCGTATCATTTTTTGGATAACCTTCTTCGTCCAAATCATCTCTATTGTCTTCTTCGGTACGGGCCAATATCTCATCTTCAGGACTCAAGGTTACACTTTCGCCAGTATTGTCAATGTGCATTGCCGAATCTTCCAATGCATTCTCGGCCTGCTCATTTAGGTCGTATTCATCTCCAACATAAGGATTGGCCTCATCATAGGTAGAAATGCTGTCTTCACCATTGGGTGCTGAAGTATCATAAGGTAAAGGGTGGTCGTAATCCTTTTCTGGACCCTTTACATCAAATTCATAACTGTTCTTGTCCTTATCAAAAGCCAACTCGTTAAAGTCTTTTGTTTCTCCAAGATCACTAGGATGGAGTTTATCGGTTGCTTTTTTAAAATTGTTGTTTGAATCTGTGCTCATAATATTTCGATTTGCTATATAAAGATAACGAAATGCATCGGGTAATTGTTTTGATGGAATACAAAAATGGTTGGCATAAAAAAAAGCCCAATTCTTAAAGAATTGGGCTTTTATCAATTAAATTATCTAGGTTACAATGTTGCCAAAGTAGTATTTAAAGTTTCACTAGGACGCATTGCTTTAAACGCCAACTCATCATTTGGATGGTAATAACCACCAATGTTTTGTGGCTTACCTTGCGAGCCGATCAATTCAGCAGCAATCTTAGTTTCGTTTTCGCTCAATGCTTTTGCCAATGGTGCAAATCGAGCTTGTAGCTCAGCATCTTTTGTTTGTTTAGCCAATTCTTGCGCCCAATATAAAGCCAAGTAGAAGTGTGAACCACGGTTATCTATTGTTCCTAATTTTCTTCCAGGAGATTTATCATTTGCTAAGAATAACGCGTTTGCTTCGTCAAGTGCATCGGCCAAAACTTGGGCTTTTGCATTATTTTGTGTTTGTGCCAAATGTTCTAAAGAAGCTTGCAGTGCTAAAAACTCGCCTAACGAATCCCAACGTAGGTAACCTTCTTCAATAAACTGTTCGATGTGTTTAGGCGCAGAACCTCCAGCGCCTGTTTCGAACAGACCACCGCCATTCATCAATGGCACAATCGAAAGCATTTTAGCAGAAGTCCCTAATTCTAAGATTGGGAATAGATCTGTCAGGTAATCACGCAACACGTTACCCGTTACTGAAATGGTATCTAATCCTTTTCTAATTCTTTCTAATGTATATTTAGTAGCCTCAACTGGAGCGAGGATTTGTATATCCAATCCGTTGGTATCATGATCTGCCAAGTATTTTTTCACTTTGGCAATGATCTTCTATCGTGTGCTCTATTTTCGTCTAACCAGAAAACTGCTGGCGTAGCCGATAAACGTGCTCTATTTACAGCCAATTTAACCCAATCCTGAATTGGTGCATCTTTGGTTTGGCACATGCGGAAGATATCGCCTTTATCTACTTTTTGGTCAAAAAACACTTTTCCATCAGCACCAGTTACACGAATGGTACCTTTCGCCTTTGCTTGGAAAGTTTTGTCGTGAGAACCATATTCCTCTGCCTTTTGTGCCATTAAACCTACGTTAGGCACCGAACCCATTGTTGTTACATCAAAAGCACCATGTTGTTTACAATCGTCAATAGTAGCGGTATAAACACCAGCATAACAACGGTCAGGATCAAGGCAATTGTATCTTGTGCTTTTCCGTCCTTGTTCCACATCTGTCCCGATGTACGGATCATTGCTGGCATCGAAGCATCAACAATCACATCAGATGGCACATGCAGGTTGGTAATTCCTTTATCAGAGTTTACCATGGCCAAAGCTGGTCCGTTTGCGATTGCTGCAGCAATTGCTGCTTCAACCTCTGCTTGTTGTGGCTGTCCTGCTATCTTGGCATAAACATCGCCCAAACCATTGCTTGTATCTACATTTAATGAAGCAAAAAGATCTGCATATTTGGCAAACACATCTGCAAAGTAAACCTCTACAATGGCCCCAAAGATGATTGGATCAGAAACTTTCATCATGGTGGCCTTTAAGTGTGCCGACAATAAAACTCCTGCTGCTTTTGCTTCAATAATTTCTTTGGCTACAAAAGTTTTCAGGGCAGCAAGGCTCATGGCCGAGCTATCGATCACTTCGCCAGCTTTTAAAGGCGATAAACCTTTCAATTCGGTAACTGCACCGTCTTCTGCAACAAATTCGATCTTAAATTGAGCAGCTTCGGCTACGGTTGTAGATTTTTCTGAACCATAAAAATCACCTTCGCTCATACTGGCTACACGTGTTTTTGAATCAGCAGACCAAGCCCCCATCGAGTGTGGATTTACCTTTGCGTAGTTCTTAACTGCTTTCGGTGCTCTTCGATCAGAGTTACCTTCGCGTAATACAGGGTTTACTGCCGAGCCTAGTACTTTACCATATTTCGCTTTGATGCTTTTTTCTTCATCAGTCTGCGCATTTTCTGGATAATTAGGCACTGCATAACCTTGTGCCTGTAGTTCGGCAATGGCCCCGGTTAACTGAGGGATTGAAGCCGAAATATTTGGCAGTTTGATAATATTTGCTTCTGGTGTAGTAGCCAGTTGACCAAGTTCTGTCAAGGCATCACCAATCTTTTGGTCGTCTTTTAAATATTCTGGAAAGTTTGCCAAGATCTTTCCTGCCAACGAAATATCTCTGGTTTCTACATCAATACCAGCCGAAGCGGTAAAAGCTTGCACAATGGGTAATAATGAATAAGTAGCCAACATTGGCGCTTCATCTGTTTTGGTATAGATAATCTTCGATGTATTTGACATATTTTTTGGTGTTTATTAATATTGATCGGGCCATGAATATAACCTCGATTTTAAAATCGCCTAAAGATAAAAAAACCAACGAATTTTATAGCCATTGGATTGTTAATTATATGTTTAAGTTCCAAGAAAAATGGGTTGTCCTTCATTTTTTTTGTTGCTGGTCTGTAAAACTACCTTCATCATTGTTTGCATGCCTTATCAGTTTACTATAGCTTAATTAAAGAACCATTTACTTTACCTTTGCAACCAATTGGGTAGTTTAGCCATCAATCTAATCAAACCTAACCTTACCACATATGAAAATAAAATTCCTAGTCCTGCTCTTGTTATCGATTACATTTAATGTAACCGCGCAATCGACAAAAGAAACCGAAAAAGAAAAACCTAAAGCTACCCTGGACAAAGAATTTGCAACAGGTTCTAAAATAGAACTGAGTGCTTTAACACCCATGCAGGTCAACAACCTAACTGTATTGGGCAAGATCTGGGGCTTTTTAAAATACCACCACCCAGTAATGGCCAAGGGAAACTACAATTGGGACTTTGAACTTTTTAGGATCATGCCTAAGATACTTGTGGTTAAAACCGATGCCGAAAGAAACCAACTGTTAGTCAAATGGATTACCGACCTAGGTACATTTAAAACCGCAGCTGTAAAACCAGTTGATGCTAAACAGATCAAATACAGACCTAATTTTGATTGGTTTACTACCTCTGGACTGAGCAAGACCTTGGTTGAGCAGTTGAACCAAATCAGGATTGCCGATAGAACTGAAGAGAACTATTACGTAAAACTATACGATGCAGAAACACCAATAGCTATTTTTAAAAACGAGGCACCTTATGCCACTTTTAAATATCCAGATGCAGGCTATCGATTATTAGGCCTATTCAAATTCTGGAACATCTTCGAATATTTTGCACCTTACAAAAACCTAACGGACAAACCTTGGGGCAATGTACTAAAAGAATATGTTCCAAAATTCGTGACTGCTAAAGATGAATTGGGTTACAAATTAACTGTTGCCGCATTGGTTGCCGAAATCAAAGATTCGCATGCTGATATTTCTCCTTACGATAATGCTTTCAGAAACTTTTACGGTACGTTTAAACCAAATATCGAAATTGTTTTTGTAGACAATGCTCCAGTAGTAAGTTATAGCAATGATGAGGTAATGGGCATCAACACACTTAAAAAAGGCGAAGTAATCCAAAGCATCAACAATGTTCCAGTGGCACAGCTAATGAAAGAGAAACTACCTTATATTACGGCTTCAAACCTTCCTACCCAATTGAGAAAATTAGCGCTCCAGTTTTTGCGTACAACAGACACCTTAATGCAGGTAACTTACCTACGCAATAGCAAGGCTGAAAAAACAACCTTAAAATGTTTTCCTTACAATAGGCGAAATTATACAAAAGCAGCGCCAGCAGACACAGGTTTTAAGTTAATTGATACTGACATTGCCTATATCCATCCCGGTAGGTTAAACGTTAAATCATTAAAAGAAGTAATGACAGTAGCCATGAAAACCAAAGCCATGGTTATTGATATGCGTACTTATCCTAAACAATCGGACTTTGTGTGGGAAATTGGAAAATATCTTTTTGCTGCTCCAATGGAAATTGCCAGATATACCGCAGGTAGCACTGAAACTCCTGGCCTGTTCACCTATATGTCAGACGATTATATGAAAATGCTTAGAATTGGCGAAACCAGAGCTGATAACTACAAAGGCAAATTAATGGTATTGATCAATGAAGAAACCCAAAGTTTGGCAGAGCTATCTGTAATGGCTTTAAGCACCAGACCAAATACCATCATAGTTGGTAGCCAAACTGCTGGTGCCGATGGTACGGTGGGCATGCCAGTTACATTTCCAGGTGGTTTAGCTAGCGGTTTTACACAAATTGGTGTATATTACCCCAACGGAAAAGAAACGCAACGGATTGGCATTGTACCCAACGTAGTGGTAAAACCAACCGTAAAGGGAATAAAAGAAGATAAGGACGAAGTTTTAGACAAGGCAATAGCCCTGATCCATAACAAAAAATAATTTAAAGATGTCAATTACAAATCAAGCCGAACTGGCAGGAATGCAGAAAATAAGTGATGCGGTAGCAAGCACATTGAAAGAGATGAGGAACTATGTAAAACCAGGGATGACCACTAAACAGGTGGATGATTTTGGTGGGCAGCTCTTGAACGATTTGGGTGCAAAATCGGCGCCAAGGTTAACTTATGGCTTTCCCGGATGGACCTGTATTAGTATCAACAACGAGATTGCGCACGGTATACCCAACGATAAAAGGATATTTAGAGATGGTGATCTGGTAAATATTGATGTTTCTGCAGAATTAAATGGTTTTTGGGCCGACAATGGGGGTTCTTTTGTACTTGGTGAAGATGTAAACAATTACCAGAAACTGGTAGACGCTTCTAAACATATCCTTAAAAAAGCGATCAACAATATCAAAGGTGGTGTTCGCATTGCAGAAATTGGCCGATTGATAGAAACAGAAGCCAAAAAATCTGGTTATACAGTAATCAAAAATCTTACAGGGCATGGTGTGGGCAGAAGCTTACACGAAGAGCCACATGAAATTGCCAGCTTTTACGACCGCTATAACTTTGAGCGTTTTAGAAAAAACACCACTGTTGCCATAGAGACCTTTATTTCTACAAAATCTACCTTGGCCAATACAGAAAAAGATGGCTGGACCTTAACGGGAAATAGAGGGGGCTTTGTGGCACAACATGAGCATACCATTATGGTAACTGATGGCGTACCTTTAATATTGACTGCTAAAAACGACGTCTGGAATTGATACAACATGATTTCTAGCCAACGCCTCATTTTACAACCGCTTACACACGACCAGCTGATCAAATACATTAAAAATGACGATTCGCTGGAAGCAGAACTACATTTAAAGCCAACAAAAAAGATAATTACCCCAGAATTAAGGGAAGCATTGGAAGAAACCATTCTACCCAATGTGGCAGATACAGGTAAAAACCATCTGTTTTCTACTTTATGGACAATTATCTTAAAAGATGAGCAGCAAATGGTGGGCGATCTTTGTTTTGTGGGTGAACCAGATGAAGAAGGGGAAATAGAAATAGGTTATGGCACCTACGAGCAGTTTAGGGGCAATGGCTACATGACCGAGGCCGTAGGTTGTGTTTTAGAATGGGCCAAAAAGCAGGGAAATGTAAAGTCGGTATTCGCTGAAACCGCCAAAGACAATCCTGCATCATTTGCGATACTGGTTAAAAACCATTTTAAAAAAGTGGGCGAAACCACACATCTATTCTATTGGAAACTGATGCTCAAATAACTTTTTCATTGGTTCGTGCCCACGAACCAATAAAGCTTCTCCCTGTAACCAATCAAAATATTGTCCAATCCTAAGCTGTTCTTAGGTGTCTGAGATGGTGAGAAAACAGTCACCTTGGTTAACCTAAGCATTTCCATGTAGCTTATAACACCACATAGGTACATAGCACACATAGCCTTTGCAATCAAGGCTTAACTTTTCTTCATCTACTTAATGTTTCACTCTTTTTGTCATGCTGAGCGCAGCGAAGCATCTCCCTGTAACCAATCAAAATATTGCCCAATCCTAAGCTGTTCTTAGGTGTCTGAGATGGTGAGAAAACAGTCACCTTGGTTAACCTAAGCATTTCCATGTAGCTTATAACACCACATAGGTACATAGCACACATAGCCTTTGCAATCAAGGCTTAACTTTTCTTCATCTACTTAATGTTTCACCCTTTTTGTGCTGAGCGCAGCGAAGCATCTCCATGTAGCCAATCAAAATATTGCCCAATCCTAAGCTGTTCTTAGGTGTCTGAGATGGTGAGAAAACAGTCAACTTGGTTAACCTAAGCATTTCCATATAGCTTATAACACCACATAGGTACATAGCACACATAGCCTTTGCAATCAAGGCTTAACTATTCTTCACCCACTTCATGTTTCACCCTTTTTGTCATGCTGAGCTCGTCGAAGCATCCCCATGACAACCAATGCCATGGATCCATATTTCGTCCACCATAATTGCCACTATAAAATTACACAAAAGCAATTGAACAGGTTGTAAATTTACCCAAACAACTTTTATATAGAGGTGTTAATACAACGCTCATCCCTTAAAATTTCACATCATGAAAAATCACTTACTTGCCCCAAGCTTATTGGCAGCTTTTGTTTTATTAAACCATAGCTCAACAGCACAAACAACACCAAAAGCAACTGTAAAAACTGGTATAGGCACCATCATAGAACTACCAGAGGCAGATACCAAAGCAAGTAAAACAAATTTTAGCAAAGTAGTGCCTTGGCCAGAGGGCAAGACCCCAACCGCTCCAGAAGGCTTTGTGGTTACCAGATTTGCCGAGGGCATGAAAAGCCCACGTAACATCGTTATCGCTCCAAATGGCGATGTCATTGCCGTACTTTCCAACTCGCAACGTACCAAGGTAGAACAAGCAGCAAACGAAATCTCGGGCAAGGCAAAAACAGAGGTTGCCGGCAAAAGTGTAAACACCATCATGTTATTCAGAGACGCAGATAAAGATGGCAAGCCAGAGTTGATGACCACTTTTTTAACTGGCCTTAACCAACCCTATGGAGCAGCGTTTATAGGCAACTCATTTTATGTAGCCAATACAGATGGAGTATATGTTTATCCTTATAAAACCGGTGATACCGAGATTAAAGGCGCTGGCAAAAAAATATTAGAACTACCTGCTGGTGGATACAACAACCATTGGACAAGAAACTTAATTGTTAATGCAGCTAAGAGTAAGATTTATGTTTCTGTAGGTTCAGGCAGTAACGTCGCAGAACGTGGTTTGGATAATGAAATCAGAAGAGCCAATATTATAGAAATCAATCCAGATGGTAGTGGCGAAAAGACCTACGGTAGTGGTTTACGCAACCCAGTGGGCATGGCTTGGGCGCCGGGCACCAATGCCTTATGGACAGCCGTTAACGAACGTGATGGCTTGGGCGATGACCTGGTACCAGATTATATCACAAGTGTAAAGGAAGGTGCTTTTTATGGCTGGCCTTTCTCTTATTTCGGACAGAATGAAGATCCACGCCTAAAAGGACAAAATCCTGAACTCGTAGCCAAGGCATTGGTTCCGGATATTCCTGTTGGTTCGCATACTGCATCATTGGGTCTGGCCTTTTACACTGCTAAAAAGTTCCCTGCTAAATACCAAGGCGGCGTATTCATTGGACAACATGGCTCTTGGAACCGTTCAGAACTCGTTGGTTACAAAGTAGCCTTTATCCCTTTTAAACAAGGTAAACCAAATGGCAAATTAGAAGATTTTTTAACAGGCTTTGTTAAAGACAACAAAGAAGTTTATGGTAAACCTGTGGGTGTTGCCGTAGTCCAAGATGGAGCTTTGTTGGTGGCCGATGATGTAAGCGGCATCATTTGGAGAGTGGCAGCAAAATAGTTGTACAATAGCATATGAAGATAAAACTATTGCTCTATTTTTTGTTCGCCGCTGGCCTTGCCCACGCACAAACAGACAGCATACAAAAACTTAACGAGGTAATAGTTAAAGGTTATTACAATCGGCAGCCACTCCTGAGAGCGGTAGGTTCAGTGAGCCTCATAGATAGCAATCAAGCTAAAAACCATACTAAAAGTTCGTTGGTTGGCCTGATCAATACCGTACCTGGTGTAAGGATGGAAGAACGTTCTCCCGGTAGTTACCGTTTATCTTTACGTGGCAGTTTGTTGAGGTCGCCGTTTGGGATCCGCAACATCAAAATCTATGTAGACGATTTTCCGTTAACAGATGCTGGTGGTAATACCTACCTTAACCTGTTAGATGCTACTGCCCTGGGCAACATAGAGATTTATAAAGGCCCAGAGGCCAGTAATTTTGGGGCCAGTACAGGTGGTGCTTTACTGATCAGCTCAGCTACCCTTGGTGGCAATCAGCTTAAAGGTGGCTTAAACATTGGAGCATACGGGCTTTTACATCAGAGTGCCAGTTTGGAGCAAAACTACCAAAACTATGGGTTTAGCCTAAACCAAGCCTACCAAAGCAGTAATGGCTATAGAGAAAACAGTGCCCTAAAAAGAAAATATATCCAAACCACCCAACAATGGACATATAACCAAAAAGGACAGCTCAAAGCGCTTTTATTGTATAGTGACCTTCATTACCAGACCCCTGGTGGTTTAACCGATATACAGATGGCTGCCAACCCCAAAGCAGCCCGTTTGGCCACTCCAACTTTACCTAGCGCTGTACAACAACAGGCGGGTATCTATAACCGTACTTTTTTTGGCGGTTTGGCCCATCAATATAATTTTAATCAGCACTTTAAACATGTTATAGCTTTATTTACTTCTTATACCGATTTTAAAAACCCATTTATTACCAATTACGAGCTGCGCAAAGAACAGACTATCGGCTTCCGAACTTTTTTAAACTATACCAATAATGCTATAGCTAGGATAAAATATAATGCGCAGGCAGGGTTTGAAGGTGCAAACACTACCAGTAACATCAAAAACTATGGCAATAACAGCGGCACAATGGGTGCCATGAAGGTATCAGACCACTTGGCTGCCAATCAAAGTTTTGCCTTTATCCGTTTAAATGTAGATATCGATCAACAATTATTGATAGAATTGGGCTCAAGCCTAAATCTTTTCAGTTATAACTATCAAAGCTATTTTCCACAGGAGGTGGCCAAAAAAACAAGGGATTTTAAAGCTGTGTTGATGCCCAAGCTTGCCGCATCTTATCTGCTCACAGCAAATACCACATTAAGGGTTTCGGCCAGCAAGGGGTATTCTCCGCCAACCCTGGCCGAAGTCCGATCGTCGGACAATATCATCAACAACAATCTTAAAGCAGAGGCCGGATGGAACTACGAAGGAGGCCTACGTTATGCAACCAACAACCGCAGGTTCTTTGTAGATGCAACCCTATTCAATTTCCAGTTAAAAAATGCCATTGTAAGAAGGCTCAACAGCAACAATATAGAATATTTTATCAACGCCGGTGGCACCAAACAATTGGGTACGGAACTACAAACAGCATGGTGGCTGCTTAAGATGACGCCTACCCAATTTTTAAATGGGCTACAACTGCGTAATAGTTATACCTATAGCCATTTTAGGTTTGCCAATTTTAAAAATGCACAGCAAGATTATTCAAAAAACAAGCTCACGGGCATACCAAACCATACCTTAGTAAGTAGTTTGGAGTTCAATCTTAAAAAAGGCTTCTATACTTTTGTTCAACACAATTATACCTCGGCCATTCCATTAAATGATGCCAATACCTTTTTTGCAAAAAGTTATCATCTCGTTGATTTAAGGGCGGGTGTAAGAAGCATTACCTTGGGCAAAGTTGTTTTCGATGTTTCTTTTGGCATTAACAACCTTTTAAACCAGAACTACAGCTTGGGCAATGACCTTAATGCGGCCAACAACATGTATTTTAATCCTGCTCCAGGCATCAATTACGATGCAGGCATTTCGATAAGGCTATAATACCTCTAAACTTGTCATGTCAAATCTCATCTTGGTTGGTTCCTCCCAAACCATTGCTGAGTCTAGCGAAGCATAACAATATAAAAAAATACCTCATAGGCATATTATAACGCATAGGCTTAACTACCTTAGCTATCTTAGTTAACCTAAGTATCCCCATGCACTCACCAAAACCATTATAATCGAAAAGAAAAGATATGCATCCAACCCAAAGCTGTTCTTAGATGGTGAAAAATTACCCCCCTTAGCAACAACCTCAGTTAACCTAAGCATTACTATTGATCAAATCCTTTCTTATCAAACAGATGATACTTCACCACGCCCACAATCACAAAAATCCCTATGTGTACCATGTCCCTATGTGGTGCATATCAAATGAAGAACCTCATCTTCCTTAAGTCCTTAATGTTTCAAAACAATTGGAAGGAGATACTTCGCTACGCTCAGTATGACAAAATTATCTATCCCTTAATGGATTAGAAAACGAGTTAGTGCTTCGAGAAGCTCAGCATGACAAAGTTTTCCTGACAGTACATAGCTCCTAAAAAATGCTTGGCTCTAATAGTGTTCAATAACCATCAGCACCAAGCATTCCCAAAAAACTTATTCAAAAAATATTAATTTACAGCTTCAGCTTCCTTAAGTGTCAACTCTGTTACTACGACCTCTGTTGTATAACGTTTGCTGCCGTCTTTGGCCTCATAACTCCCTGTCTGTAACCTGCCCTCAATAGTTAAACGTGCTCCCCTTTTAACCTGAAGTTCGGCAAGATCTGCGTTTGCATTCCAGAACAACAAACTAAACCATTGTGTCTTTTTCATTTCTTCGCCAGCGGTTGTTCTATAATGCTCATTTACCGCAAGGTTTACACGGGCCAATTTTTGGTTACCTGCCAATACCTTTACCTCTGCATCGCTACCAGCGAAACCACTCAATACTACTTTGTTTACTACGTTTTTCATGATCTTAAAAATTAAGTTGCTAAATGTTTAACGAACAGTAGTTACCACAACTACCGACAACACAAAGGTGCAAACAGCTTCAAAAAATAGTCGGATGTTAAACGTTTATATCCGTTTATACACGGCTACATGCGTTTAATATACCCTATACATACAAAAAGGAGGCTTTCTAATATTTGGCAATCATTTTATTTTTTGTAGTTTTAATTGTCATCCCTGATAAAAACAAAACCTTATGGAACGTTTATGTCTCGACTGCAATACCCTTGTTAAGGGCAGGGCTGATAAAAAATTTTGCGATGACCAATGTCGCAGCAACTACAACAACCGCTTGCAGGTTGAAAACCGCAGTTTTTTAAAGCGGGTTAACCATATCCTGAAAAAGAACCGAGAGATCTTAAAAACAAAAACCCCAACAGGTAAGGCTAAGGTTAAAAAGGCACAGCTGGTTCAAATAGGTTTCGATTTCAATTTCCACACCCATAGTTATATTACACAAAAAGGCCAAACCTATGTGTTCTGTTACGAGTATGGCTATCTGGAATTAAGCAATGATGAACTGCTGTTGGTGAAAAGAGAAGATAGATGAAAAGGTGCTTCGCCATTAGGTGCTAGTTGGCAAATAGACTCTAACAATTAGTCTCTTTTCTTTTAACTTTGTTTATTGACCTTTATTTCATCAGTACCAAATGATCAAGCTTGTTAGAACCAACTCAGACCATCCAGATTTTATGGCCCTTGTTAAGCAGTTAGATGCTTATTTAGCCATTATAGATGGCGAAGATCATGCCTTTTACGATCAGTTTAATAAAATTGACAAGATCAAACATGTAGTAGTAGCCTATTTTAACAACCAACCCACGGCCTGCGGCGCTATTAAAGAATATTTACCCAACACCATGGAGGTTAAAAGGATGTATACCTCGACAGCGAGCCGCGGAAAAGGGATGGCTACCCAAGTTTTAACCGAACTGGAAAATTGGGCAGCAGAGTTAGGTTATCAAAAATGTGTGCTGGAAACAGGAAAAAGACAAGAAGATGCCGTTGCGCTCTATCAAAAAAATGGGTATCTCCTCATACCAAATTATGGACAATATGCCACTATAACAAATAGCGTCTGTTTTGAAAAAGCTTTAAGCTAGTACCGATATAATGTAATCGTCATGGCCTTTTACGATCTATCAAAAGAACAAAGATTGGAGCTTGTAGCCCACATCCATCAAGACATCGTAACCGATTTGAACAAATCACGGCTTGGCCCTACTTTAGCGTACTTTAAAGATGAAGATACCTATATCAGAAAAACAACCTATTTGGCCATTGGCAAAATCTATTTTGCACAACCCGGCTTGCAGTTACTAATCATAAAGATGTTAGATGCGCTACTGTTACAAACCGATTTTAAGATCCGACAGACAGTGATCAACACAGCTGGAGAAATTGGCAAAAAAGATTTCGGCATGGTCCAACACTTTTTTGACCAAGGCCTATTTGATCAACACCACTCGCCTCGCAATGCGGTAATCGGCTCTATCAAAAAAATGGGAGAAGTAAATCCACAACCTGTTTTGTCTTGGGCAAAACAATACCTCCACCACCCAGACAAAGAGATCAGAAGAGAAATCTGCCATGGCATCGAACTCCGGGGGCGTAAACATCCACAAGACATCATGCCTCTTTTACAGGAGTTGCAGGACGACAAAACTGCAAGGGTTAGCAGTACATTGGTACATGTAATAGGACAGATCGCTTATAAAAAAGGTTGTCTGCCGATTGTTGTAAAACAACTTAAAACATGGCATAACAAGACCTTGGTTACAGCTGCCTTGGCAGAAATCATCGATGTACACCATCGATACAAAGATTTTGCTGCGCTAACACAAGAACAGGCCAAACAATACATTAAAGAAAACTATTGAACAATGGATAAGATCTTGATCATTACAGGTGGCAACAAAGGCATAGGCAACGGAATAGTTGAAGCTTACCTAAGCCATCAATACAAGGTGTTCTCGATATCGAGGACAACAAATAACCACAACAGCTACAACGGAATAACGCAAATAGAATTTGATTTGAGCAGCAGCCAAGGCCTTGAACAGGTACTCACTTCGATATTAGGTTCCTTAGACTCTAACAAGATCCAGCAGATTACACTTGTCAATAATGCAGGTACTTTGGGTAAGATTGGGCCATTGGCCGAGTTAAATGGTACCGACATAACAAATACAGTACAGCTCAACACCATCGCCCCTCTTGTTTTAACAGCACAGTTTTTAAAGCTGACCAAAAACTGGCAGGTCGATAAAAAAATCATCAACATTTCTTCTGGGGCAGCAGTGAAACCTTATTATGGCTGGACAGTGTATTGTGCATCTAAAGCCGCCCTAGATATGATGACCAAAACTGTTGCACTTGAACAAGATGGCTTGGCAAATGGCGCTCAGATCATGGCCATTTATCCGGGTGTGGTCGATACAGCTATGCAGGTCCAGATCCGCACCAGCGATAAAGCTGCTTTTATAGACATAGACCGTTTTCTGGAACTCAAAACATCTGGATCATTAGCCAACCAACATAGCGTAGGCATGGCCATATTTAATCTTGCCCATGATCAAACCCTTGCAAATGGGGCCATCATCAGGATAGAGGATGCCAGAACATAAACGCCATTGCATTGAAACTCGCAGCCAATATCCAACCTCTTATGTGCCTGTACAGCCCACCATTAAACCGGCTGACAATCAGGTTACCTATCAGGAATTTCTGCCTGACCTTAGGCTACAAACCTATGTTTATTGTTATTGGCAGCTACAAACCACACAAGCTTTAGACCAGCAGTTCAATTACCGTGTAGTGGCCGATGGTTGTATTGATATCTTCTTTGAACTGAGCAAGCCCGAAGAGAATTTTGTGATGGGCTTTTGCAAAAAGTATACTGAATTTCCGTTGGCCAATTCGTTCAACTACATTGGCATCCGTTTTTTGCCCACCATGTTTCCACAGCTGTTCGGCATCAATGCCGCTGAGCTGAGCAACCGCTTTGAACAGCTTAGCCAAGTAGTACCCAAAACTGCAGATTTTATTAGCACCAGCTTTGGACCTAGTGACGATACCTCCTCCATAAAAACTAAGTTTGATAAATATTTGTTGCACCAGTTATCGACAAGCAGTTTTAATACCGATGTTAGGTTATATCAAGCCATCGATCTTATCCTTAAAAATTTTGGAGTAGTCGATGTAGAAAAAGACCTTGACACCGGTATCAGTGCGAGGCAGTTGCGCAGGCTGTTTGCCTTTTACATAGGCGACACTGCAAAAACCTTTAGCAAAGTGGTCCGTTTCCAGCATATACTTAGGGCAAAACCTTCATTGCAAAGTCTAAGACAG
This sequence comes from Pedobacter sp. UC225_65, assembly GCF_042698365.1. GTDB lineage: Bacteria > Bacteroidota > Bacteroidia > Sphingobacteriales > Sphingobacteriaceae > Pedobacter. Next base: position 4,114,421 of record NZ_CP170550.1, on the reverse strand, counting down.
AACAAGCTGTTCTTTGATACCGGCTATTATGATCAGGCACATTTCATTAAGGATTTTAAAAACTTTTATGGTGTAACGCCAAGCCGTGCGTTTAGAAAATAGAACTTCAATATTTCAACATTAAGAAGTTAAGAATTATGTCTTAACCTTTCTTCATTCCTTAATGTTTTAAACCTCAATTTGTCATGCTAAGCATAGCGAAGCATCTCTCTTTAACCATTCCAACTACTGTTAACATTAAGGATCATTAAGCATACCTCAATGTTCTAAAATAAACATGTCCGATTTTTACAATACACCTTCAAACCATACGCACATTTTTGTATGGTTAACTGATATTCCAATGAAAAAACTAATTTTAGTGCTGTTTATCTGTTACTGTACACAGCACACTTATGCGCAAACCAAAACACTAAACAAAATGAAACTGAACGCAGGCATTATCACTTCAAAACTTAAAGAGACCAAAGCTTTCTATACCAATATCTTGGGCTTTGGTGTAACATTCGAAAACGAGTTCTACCTTTTATTGCATACCCCAAACAAAGATGCAGAAATCAGCTTCCTGCTACCTAATCATCCTTCGCAGCAGCCCCTTTTCCATCAGCCGTTTAATGGACAGGGTATGTATCTTACCTTAGAGGTTAACGATGTAGACCAGATCTATTCCGCCATTAAAAAGAAAGGAATCAAAATCAGTATTGATATGAGGACCGAACCATGGGGCGACAGACACTTTGCCATCCAAGATCCAAACGGTATAGGGATTGACATTGTTAAATACACCCCACAACCATAACCTAAAATAATGAGTACAACAGATCAGATTATTGCCAACGAGGAAGCACTCTTACTGGCCATCAAAAACAGAGATATCAACAGCTTAGACAATTTATTACATGATGATTTATTGTTCAACCTACCCAATGGACAAACGGTAACCAAAGCCGAAGATTTAGATACACACCGCTCTGGTCAAATAACCGTTTTTGCAATTGAAGCCAAAGCGCAACAGATCAACATCATCGAAGATACTGCCATAGTTACGGTTAAGATAAGCCTTAAGGGAAAGTATATAGACAAGCCCATTGATGGTACCTTTTGCTACCTCCGGGTCTGGAAAAACTTTAACAACCATTGGAAAGTAGTTGCAGGCAGCTGCATTGAGTTACACTAAGTTAGTACAAACAGCACCGTTTTATCAACATATCTACTCTTGTAACTCGTAATTGTATTTATCTTTAAGCATTACATTTTTACCGCAATGGATAATAATTACTTAGAAAGCGCCAAAAAACAGTTTGAATATTACAAACAGCTAGGAGATAAAACTTTTGCCCAACTGAGTGAAGAACAACTGTTTTGGCAGTACAACCCAGAGAGCAACAGCATCGCCATGATCATCAACCATCTTAATGGTAATATGCGGTCGCGATGGACCGATTTTCTAAACAGTGACGGCGAAAAGGAATGGCGAAATAGAGATGAGGAGTTTGAACAGCTCATCACTACAAAAACAGCATTATTGGCTAAATGGAACGAGGGTTGGGTCTGTTTATTTGATGGTATCAAAGCATTAACCACAGCCGACCTTACAAAAACAGTATTTATCCGTAATCAAGCCCATAGCGTTACCGAAGCCATTAACAGACAATTGGCCCATTACCCCTACCATGTGGGGCAGATTGTTTTTCTGGGTAAAATGTGCGCCGATCAAAATTGGCAATCGCTTTCTATACCCAGAGGTGATTCCGATAAATACAATGCAGATATGTTTGGCAAACATAAATAGCAATTGATATCTAGCAATTAGGATGATTGAACTTTGTTGATCAAACAAAGCTTAACTTTTCTTAATGCCTTAATGTTTCAATTCCAATAGAAGACGATACTTCGAGCACTCAACTATAAGTCATTCTTAAGCAGGTTATATATAATATTTAACATTTCTTATCCCATACCCGCCTTAAATATTAACTTTATAGAAATATTTGATCATGAAAGAAGAAGTTTTCCGTCAGTTTGCAGATATCGAAATCAAAGAGATGTCTCCTGGTTTTTTTTCCAAATTGATCCATACAGAAAATAACACCATCAACTTCATCGATATTAAAGCAGGTAGCGACTCACCCATCCATAGTCATCCTCACCATCAATGTGCCTTTGTGTTAAAGGGCCAGTTTGAGATGACGGTTGGTGAAGAGACACAAATCTTAGATACTGGTAAATTTGTGGTCATACCCGGTGGCGTACCTCATGGTGGCAGGGCAGTTACCGATTGTACGCTGCTTGATATCTTTAGTCCAGGCAGAGAAGATTTTAAATATTAAAGCGATGCAGTTCTTTCAAAAAACATTGGCTTTAAAAGCCAAACGCAGAGGTTTTCATCTTATCACAGACGAAATTATCTATGCCATACCAGAACTGAATATACTAAGAACTGGTTTATTGCAGGTGTTTATACAACATACCTCAGCATCACTCACCATTAATGAAAATGCAGATCCAACAGTACGCATGGACTTCGAAACCTGGTTCAATAAAACAGTTGAAGAGAATGACCCAAACTATACTCACAATGATGAAGGTGCCGATGATATGCCTGCCCACCTTAAAACTTCACTGTTAGATACTTCGTTGATTATTCCAATCAAAGATGGGCAATTGGCTTTAGGAACATGGCAGGGTATCTACCTTTGCGAGCATCGAAACTTTGGTGGCAACCGCAATATAATGCTCACCGCTTGGGGCGTTTAGATTAACTAATAGTTAATTATAAAACGCTCCATATAATCAATACATTTAAATTGATTGAAAGGAGATTTACTTCGTAGCTGTTTCGCTAGGTTCAGAATGACAAAGATTAGTTTAAAGCCGTTTCGATCCAGTTCCCATCTTCCTTGATGATTTCTATTAATTCATCTAATGCAGAAGGCGTATTTACATTCTTCTTTACCACTTCTTTACCTCGGTATAAAGTGATCTTGCCAGGTCCAGTACCTACATAACCATAATCAGCATCTGCCATCTCTCCTGGGCCATTTACAATACAGCCCATGATCGCAATCTTTATCCCTTTTAAGTGATCGGTTTTAGAGCGGATGTATTGAGTGGTTTCTTGCAGATCAAACAAAGTGCGCCCGCAGCTAGGGCAAGAGATATATTCCGTTTTAGAGATCCGTGTACGCGTTGCCTGTAAAATACCGAAACTGGTACTATTTACCAATGTCAAGCCAACAGAACTCGGTGCATCAATCCAAACACCATCGCCAAAACCATCGGTTAACAATGCGCCCAGATCGCTAGCCGCAGCTAACATCAGTTCATCGGCATCCACATCAGTGTAAGTTCTTTTAACAATTACTGGCACTTTTATGTTGTGTTGTTGTAGGGCAACAAAAAAAGCCCGCTGCTGTTGCATACCCATGGCCTGTGCAGTACTGAGGATAATAACCGTTGTAGGGTCGGCAAGTTTTCCTGTAGCTAAATCTGATTCTTTAAACCCATTGGCATCGATACCTACAAAATTCAATAGGGTATCCTTAACTTCTGCTTTGTTATATTCCGCTAAACTAAAAAGTGGATAGCAGTTGTTTCTGTCTTTTAAGCCTAACCAAGTATTGTAATTGTACACTTGTTTCAGGTTCCCCGGAAATGAGAAGGAAGGCAACTGGTCGCCTAAATAAACAAGGTCGCAGGCTTGATCCGAAAGGTTGTATTTGTCCAATCCTGCACTGTAGTTATAGCCTAATGGCCCTAAAAAATATGGGTCTTTTAAATTCTGTGTAGTTACATCTATCATTACAACAGGCGGATAATGTCCACCAATCTGTTGTACGGGGCTCGTAACACGACGAGCATACTGGTAAGGATCATAAGTGCTATTGCCTACTGTTAATGGAGAACTGGAAACCGTCAATTGAGCGCTGTCAAATTTTCTTTCATAACGATCTGCCAATGCCCTTGCTACTGGTGCTTCAAACTCTGGGTCTTCGGTTAAAGAAACCCTTATCGTATCACCCAAACCATCGGCCAATAAAGTTCCAATGCCTACAGCCGATTTGATGCGACCATCTTCGCCATCACCAGCCTCGGTAACACCAAGGTGCAAAGGATAGTTCATCCCCTCTTTTACCATGGTTTCTACCAACAAACGGTAAGCCTGTACCATTACCTGTGTATTGCTCGCTTTCATTGAGATACACAGGTTGTAAAAGTTCTGGTCTTCGCACATGCGGATAAACTCCATGGCCGATTCTACCATCCCTCTTGGGGTATCGCCATAATGGCTCATGATCCTGTCTGATAACGAACCGTGGTTGGTGCCAATACGCATGGCCGTACCATATTCTTTACAGATCTTAACCAGTGGTGTAAATTTTTTATAGATCCGATCCAGCTCAGCCTGATAAGCTGTTGCGGTATACTCTAAATTCTCGAAACGTTTCTTGTCTGCATAATTACCCGGATTAACCCTTACCTTTTCTACGATCCTTGCTGCGGATTCTGCCGCATTTGGTGTAAAATGGATATCGGCAATCAAGGGCACATCATAACCTCTTAAGCGCAGTTCTTTTTTGATGTTGGCCAGGTTTTCGGCCTCTTTGATGCTAGGGGCAGTAATCCTTACATACTCACAACCTGATTCTACCATGCGGATGGTCTGCGCTACCGTGCCAAGTGTATCCATGGTGTCGGTAGTGGTCATAGATTGGATACGGATTGGATTTAATCCACCCATTGGGGTATTGCCAATCTGAACTTCGCGGGTTAAAAACCTCGAATATTGGGTTAAACTATTGCAATAACCACCTTCTAATTTGTAGGGTCTATCCACTTTTTCCATGCGCTACAAAGATAATCTAAAAGTTTAAATATTTATTTGGGACTAGGCTTAATTACATTGCGATGTAACATGCATAAAACATACGCAGCACCAGTTATACCAAACGTTGTTTGATGACTAAGGTACCCAAGATCACATCGTGCAGGCATTGTTGTTTCTTGTTCAAAAAGCTATAGAGGTAACCAAAGAACAAGGGCAGCACAGAAAACACCTTGGCAATGTTACGGCCAAAAGAAACCGACAGTTCAATGCGGTTGCCGATCATGTCAGTTACCTTGATATCCATTAAACGTTTGCCTATGGTGGCCTGCCTAACCGAAGCTTCAGCAAAACTGCTATAGATCAACTTGGCCACAGGCACCAATGCCAAAAGGCTTAAAGCGGTGCCAATCCTAAACACCTTGGTGTCTATAAAGATGTAGAGTATCAGTACCACAAAAACGTAGGCAATCATCAATAAAAAATAATCTATTACCGATGCCATTAAACGTTGGTCAAAAGAGGCAAAATATTGTGGAGCAGTCTGTTGAAAGCGAAAGCCCAAAAGCTCACGTAATTCCTCAAACTCATGGGCTTCTTTATAGTCGTCCATTCCTGGTTTCCTTATAAATGTACCAGGTTTGATTCCCAAGCTTTTCAATTCATCTAAACGATATGGGCCTTCGGGTTTACCATTAACAACTACTGTATATTCCATTAAGTTATTTGTTTTCAGTTTTACGTTACAAGCAGCTACTTTGTTAAATCTACTACAAGTTAAGCATACAAACTTATAACGTAAAACCGATAACTTGATATTTTTTAATATCTATTTACTTCAAAGCTGCTTAGGCCACCATCTAAATTGATGAAGATTTTTTTAGCAGACGATTGGTAGTTTGATGTTTCGTATAAACCTTCTTCAATTTTGTTAAAGCCAGCAAAATCTTTGGTTGATAGTCCGGTTTTGGTCTTGATGCGGCAACCAGAATCCTTTGGTACACGGATCTTTACATCGGCTACGCCAGTTTTAACATTCACATCTGTTATTGGTAATAGACTACCCAGTTTAATATCTACCTCTGCAGCACCACCATCAAAGTTAAGCGTCCTTACTTTATAGTCTTTCAAGTCGAAGTCTATTTGGCCTGCACCTAATTTAAGGTTCATTTCCCAAATTGGACTGGTGTTTAAACGTAAATCTACATCATTGCCTCCATCATTAAATGACCAGCTATTTCTCTTGTTCTTATCTTGTAGCTTAAAGGTAATCGTATTTACGCTATCGCTAGATTCTTTAGAAAGTACGAAACTGCTATTTTTCTTTCTAACGTTTGCGGCAAAAAGACTATCTGTAGCGCCTTTAAGATCAAAAGAAGTGCCTCCACCAGAAACATTCAGGATATTTTTCTTGGCACTGTCTCCGGCTAACATCGGCTCAACAAATGTGGCATTGGTATAAGCGCGGTCATCATCGTCTGTGTCTATTTCAATATGATTTCTTCTACCATCTCCCCACCAATACCTTGACGAAGGTCTCTCTTGTCCCTTTACAAACAGGAAAGACAAGGTAATCACCAAAATAGCCAAAGAAATAATGTTACCAGTTTGCGAATTATTTTTATTGAAGAGAATGTTCACGCCTAAGATGATCAGGAATATTGGCCAAAAACTCCAAACGTTACGCCAGTAAAACTCTATGATGTTAAAATTGTCTAACAATAGCACACCACCTATAAACAAAAGCAGTACGCCCCAAATTACTCTATCTAATTTCATCGTGTTAAATTTTATGTGGTAACGGATGTGTAGTTTGCATGAGAACCCTACAACCGCAATTAATTATTTATCATGCTTGTTTGGTATCGTCCATTAAGGATTTGGCATTGCCGAATCTTTATTCTCTTCAATTATAATTGTTTCATCAGCAGGCTTTTCAGCTGTGCTTTTTTGTGTTTCTTCAGTTGTTTTCTTAAAGTTCTCCCATTCGTTTTTTCTTTGGTTCCTAAAGATCAAACTGATACCCACTGCTACAATTGCCAATGGCCAAAGTTTATAGATCTTAAAGATGTTGAACCATTCTGGCATGATATCAAATTGCCTCAACAGGAAGTAGACACCTAGGATCAACACGATCAAACCGCCTATGGTACGGCCAGTATCGTTATTTTTTTGAAACTGTGTAGGGTTTACCGGTTGATTAAAATCTGGACCCGCATTTGGGGTATTCCATTTGGTCTGCGCACCAGAGTTTGCAGGATTGCTAAAGGCATTCGGTGAGTTGAACATATTAGGGTCTTGTTGGTTCTTTTTAAAATATTCGTTAAACTTATTATATCTTGCTATAGGGTCGTTATTTACCGGCACTACGATCCACATTACAATATAGACCAAAAGGCCAGATGTAGGGATAAATATAGTAGACAGTACAAACAGCAACCTTACCACGGTAATATCAATCTGCATATAATCTGCCAAACCAGCTGCAACTCCTGCTACAACCTTATTGTGTTCGTTTCTAAATAATCTCTTTTCCATAACGCTATCTCCTCCTATTTACATGTTAAAATTTAAAGGCTTCAAGACTAGTTCATCAACGTTTACACCACCGCTCAGGTTTAAAATGGAGTATAGAGAATTGGCAATATCTTCTGGCTGTACAAACTGTTCTGGGGGTAAATGTGTGCCTTCCCATGATGCTGTTAACGTAGAGCCTGGCAAAATTGCCGTTACCTTAACGTTGTATTGAGCTAACTCTTTCCGCAATACATTATTAAGACTAAACATCGCTGCCTTTGTTACACAATAACTACCAGCATTGTCAATTGTTTGGATACTGGCAACAGAGCAGATGTTAAAAATATGGCCAGACCGTTGTATACGCATCATCTTGCCAAAATATTTGGATAAATAATAGGCCGCATTAACGTTCAGTTGCTGTTGCATTTCAAAGGCTTCATCAGGCTCGTCTAACAAACTGTTGGGCAAGAAAGTACCTGCATTGTTTACCAAGAGGTCTACCTGCTCAAAAACCGAACTCACAAAGGTACAAAAGGCTAAAACATCTTCCTTTTTGCTACAGTCTGCCACACTGGTAAAAACTTTTACATCCGTATGTCTTAACTCATCCTTTAAGGCAAGTAGGTCTTTTTCGGTTCTGGCACAGATGGCCAAATTATAGCCATGGCCTGCCAATTTAAGCGATATTGCCTTTCCTATTCCTTTTGTTGCTCCGGTAATTACAGCATTCATCTGTTTAAAATATGGTTTGTTTAGCACAAAAAAGGGCATTAATATCCAAAAACAATAATATTTTTTAATAAATACACAAAGCCAGAACATTTTTTGTTGTTTCTTTGTATAATATTGTGTTTACTACAGTTTAATCTTTATTAAATGAACTTTACCAATTTTGGCAAATATATTCTACTTTTAAAAGCAGTTTTTAGAAGACCTGAAAAATTAAAAATATATCTCAAAGCCATTTTCCAACAAATGGATTTTATTGGCGTTGGCTCATTAGGGTTGATCAGTATCATCTCTACCTTTATAGGGGCGGTAATGACCTTACAGATTGCCTTCCAATTGGTAAGTGATTTTATTCCAAAGACCATTATCGGTTCTGTTAACCGCGACTCGAGTATCCTGGAGCTGAGCCCTACCATTAGTGCAATTGTACTGGCTGGAAAGATTGGTTCTGCGATTTCATCAGAGATCGGCACCATGCGGGTAACCGAACAGATTGATGCTTTAGAAATCATGGGATCAATGCCCCGGGTTATCTTATCCTGCCAAAAATCATCGCAGGTATCACCATGGTACCTATGTTGGTGATCATCTCTATGGTATTAAGCATTACAGGTGGTTATTTAGGTGGTACCTTATCTGGCGCAGTTTCTGCAGCAGAATATGTACAAGGTATCACTACAGATTTTAATCCATATACAATTACAGTAGCCTTGGTAAAAGCATTTGTTTTTGGTTTTATCATTACATCAGTACCTGCTTACGAAGGTTTTTATGTAAAAGGTGGCGCATTAGAAGTGGCACAGGCCAGTACAAAAGCCGTTGTGGTAAGTTGTATCAGCATTTTAGCCTGTGATTATATCGTAACCCAATTATTATTATGATCGAGAATCAAAGACATCCATAAATCGTTTGGCGACAATGAGGTTCTGAAAGGGATTTCGGGTAAATTTGAAGCTGGGGTTACCAATTTGATCATCGGTGGTTCGGGTTCTGGAAAAACGACCTTGTTGAAATGTATGATCGGCCTGCACCAGCCTGAACAAGGAAGCGTGCTGTATGACGGTCGAGAATTTACGCAATTGAATTTCGAAGAACGGATCGAGATCAGAAAAGAGATTGGGATGTTGTTTCAAGGTTCTGCTCTTTTCGATTCAATGACTGTTGAAGAGAACATCATGTTTCCACTCAACATGTTTACTGAACAGCCCTATAAAGAAAAGTTGGAACGGGTCAATTTCTGTTTAGAAAGAGTAAACCTAGAGGGCAAGAACAAGCTTTTTCCTGCTGAGCTTTCGGGAGGGATGAAAAAGCGTGTAGGTATTGCCCGCGCCATTGCCATGAACCCAAAATACCTGTTCTGCGATGAGCCTAACTCTGGTCTAGACCTAAAACATCAATCGTTATTGACGAGTTGATCAAAGAGCTGACGGAAGAATACAATACCACTACCATAGTAGTTACACACGATATGAACTCGGTAATGGGTATTGGAGATTATATCATCTTCTTGCACGAAGGGAAAAAATTCTGGGAAGGTTCTAATAAGGAAATTTCTAAAACAGATATTGAAGAACTGAACGACTTTGTTTTTGCAAGCCGTTTTATGAAAGCTGCCAAAGGCAAACTTTAGTTTTCAGTTGGCATTTTTCACTTGACAGTACAGTTCTAAAAACATTTAAATCTACAACATTTCAATACCAATAATGATACACTTACTTACCCCAACACACTGGAAAGATTATGAATTATTAGACTGCGGAGACTTCGAAAAACTCGAACGTTTTGGCAATCTGGTACTATCTCGTCCAGAGCCACAAGCTGTTTGGAAAAAAGTATGGTCGCCGCAAGAGTGGAAAAAGCACACGCATATCCAGTTTAAAGGCCGTTCTGCTACCAGCGGTGATTGGATCAAAGTGGCTAAAAATACACCAGATCGTTGGAATGTAAATTACAAGAATAACGAAATCAGCATCAACCTCCGTTTAGGGCTGACTTCTTTTAAGCATGTCGGGGTTTTTCCTGAGCAAGCCGTAAATTGGGATTACATCTCTTCTTCTATTAAAAAATTCAAGACACCTGTACCAAAAGTGCTTAACCTATTTGCCTATACTGGTGCAGCTTCGTTGGTGGCCAAGGCTGCAGGTTCAGATACCACCCACGTAGACTCGATCAAACAAGTAGTCAACTGGGCAAATGAGAACCAAGAGCTTTCTAATCTAAAAGATGTACGTTGGGTAGTTGAAGATGCTTTAAAATTTGTAAAGAGAGAATTAAAACGTGGTAAAAAATACAATGGGATCATTTTAGATTCACCAGCTTTTGGCCACGGACCAAACGGTGAGAAATGGAAATTGGAAGACCACATCCAAGAGATGATGCAAGATGTGGTACAGTTGTTAGATGAGGAAGAACATTTCTTGATTTTGAATACCTATTCTTTGGGTTTTTCTTCGGTAATTGTAGAAAATCTAATCAAAACTTCTTTTCCACAAGTAACCAACCTGGAAACAGGCGAACTTTACCTGCAGGCCACTTCCGGCATCAAACTACCTTTAGGTGTGTTTGGCAAGTTCAATAAGTTTAAATAGTAGTAAAAATAGATATCAGCATTGAATCTTTACAAGTATCTATGTGATCTATCTTGCTGTACGGTCAATGTTTAATTCATAAGCTCAGATTCTTCTCGAAGAGTATGTTATCATATGACACCACATAGGAACATAGAAAACATAGATAAAGCATTAAATGATTTGATATCGAACTAGAATCACTATGTGCCCTATCTTTCTATGTGGTCAATATTAATCGAAAAACTCAATTCATCAAAAGGCGATTTACTCCTTAGCTGCTTGTGGTCTTAGCTACACTCAGAATATCAAAAGCCTTCTATGTGGTAAAAGCCCATTAAAGGTACCTGTTTTAATCAAAACAAATCCTATTCAATTGCTAAATGCCAATGACATAAAATAAGAGCGGCTTCCGAATCCTCAGAAGCCTTACTCTTAAACAAAACAAATAAACTATAAACTTAAGAACGTTAAGAACCTTTCTTAACCAATTTATATTCAATTACCGGTTTACCTCTGGTACCCCCATCAGCACTGATAAAGCTTACAAATTTTAATTTATAAACATTTCCAGTAGCATCTTTAATCAGGTAAAAACGATTTGTTCTTACACCGGCAGGTTCTGCAGGCGTAGTAGCTGTAGCAGCCACAGCCAGTGTGTTTCTCCATTTCGAACCTATAGCATCTCTTGCATTAGAGAACACAACTTTAGTACTTGTAAGATTTGCCTCTGTAAATGCAGCATAGGTAAAATCTGCCGTTAACACCTCAGCAGCCTGAACACCTGCTAAACTGTTGATGAAAACCAGATCTGAAAAATTATAAGGTACCAATGCTCCACCAAAACTAGTTTGGTAAACTGAATAACCCCAAACCATATCCCAATCAGCTTTTGCTGGCTCTACATTTACTGAAGCACCAGTAGTTAAAGAAACAAAGTTGAAACTGAAATTTGCATCTTTAGCAATCTCTACAGTTTTGAAATTCGTTGTTTCTTTAAGTTCTGCATATTGCAAAGTATATCCGCCAGTTGCATTTCTAGTAACTTTTAATTTAATCCATGGTCTCGCAGCAATACCACCACCTGTACCACGATTTAAAATAATTACTTTATTTTCTGTAGCAACACTAGAAACTGCAGGTATTACTGTTTTTGCAATGCTTCCACTTAAATCATCGAAATAAGTGAAATCTGAAGGATCAGGTGTTGCCTGGCTAACAGCTAATGTTAAACCTACAGCATCTGCCTCAGTAACAGCCGCTAAACTTGTTGCAGCTAAAACTTTTGCACCAGCACTAGCACTATTGTTCAATACAACTCTAAAGTCGGCACCCGTATAAAAACCTAAATCCCATGATGATCTATCTACCGCAGTAGTTTTTTCTTTACTGAAATCTACATAAACGCTATTTCCTGCGCTTGATCCAGCCTCTGCCCCAATTAATCCATTCAAAGTCAAAGTACTTCCATCAGAAGGTGGTGGTACGATAATGGGTTCCACACTGTCTTTTTTACAAGCCGTAAACGTAATTGCCAAACAAGCAATGGCCAAGATTGAGTTAAATTTATTCATGTTTCTATTTTTTAATTATATGATTCAGTTAATTTTTACTCCAGTTAAAAGAAAGGCCCAGCACATAAGAACGTCCATAACTATAAGGTATGGCGCCCCCACTACTATGCGCACCTCCGCTCGAGGCAGAAGTATTAGTCAATTGAGTAATGTCGAAAAGGTTTTTAATGCCCGCGTTGACGGTAAGGTATTTAAGCACGTTCTTGTTCAGCATCAGGTCCGCCCAGCTAAAGCTGCCCACCTTAACCAATTTGGCATTCTGTACCCCATTTACCGTACTCAACTGATAACTTGGTCTTGAACCTGCATATTTATAAAAGATACTTACGCTTCCATTGATTTTTGGAAAGGTATAGGTTAGACTTGAAGCCACTTCTGGCGACCATAAAAATTCTGGCACCTCTACCGAAATCGCATCCTCTACCAAACGGTTATACCTGCCGATATAAGACAGTGCAACATTGGCCTGTAGGTTTTTATAGATCAAGGTATTGTCTAATGAACCACCCGTAGTTTTGTATTTGGATACGTTGATCAAGGTAGTAACTGATGGATCAGCGGCATCTATGCCAAAATCAATCCTGTTTTTAAATAAGTTATAGAAACCTGACAATGTACTGCGAAATTGCAGCTCTTTTTGTTGGATACCAGCCCAGGCCAATGACCCATTGAAACTATTTGATTCTTCTGCTTTTAAGTTTTCATTCCCCTTGATCGAGTGGCTGGCATCAAAGAAATCGTAATACAACTCTCTTAAGGCAGGCGCACGGAAACCACGAGCATAAGCCAAGCGTAGGTCTAAACTTTTACTCACCCTAAACTTTGTATTTAAAGATGGGATTACTGTTGGTGCATCGTAAACAGAGTTTTTAATAAATCTTAACCCTGGACGGATATTGATGTATTGATTAGGTTTGAGTTCTGAAGAGATAAAAAAGGCATAGTCGTTTATACCAGGAGCACCTTTGATCCGTTGACCACTGGCCGCATCCCTATTGAACTCAAAACCAGGTTGGATGGAAATAGATTTTGAAGCCACATATTGTGCCGTTGCCCTAAAAATAGTGGCATTAAATTTCGCTACATCCTGCTCACCTGCTTCTGTGGTCAGTTCTTCAGTATCGGTTACAAAGTTATGTTGTACCGTCCTTGTCGCTCTTTTTAGATCGGTATATCCTCCAACAGCAGTCAGTTGAAGTTGCTCAGACAGTTTCCATTCTGTTTGCAATTGTTGGGTATACCGATTGGTTGTATAAGTTTGAAATTTTGCCTTGTAATTATTGGGATTCATCCCCCCTCTACTGTCAATCGTTTCTTCTAATCCGTCAAATCGGTACCAGATGTTAAAATTATTGTTTCTGTAACCGATTTTGGTGTTTCCCATGTATTGCTCCTTAGGTTTCCACCGGTTCTCTGCAGCTACAACTTCTGGCGATGCCGTTTTAGGTGCCAGATTCCAGCCTCCAAATTCAGTATGGGTAAATCCAGCCAAGGCACTCCAACCTTTGTGCTGCCAACTGGCACTTACATTTTGGATGTGGTTACCACTTCCTTTTAGGGCATTATATTCATTACCAGCAGTTTCATCTTGTACCCTGGCCGCTATATTCAATAAAGATTTCCCAGCATTTTTGGTGATGATATTGATTACGCCTGCAAGCGCATCGGTACCATAAACTACAGATACTGGCCCCTCTACAATCTCAATCCGTTCAATGGTATTCACATCAATCTGGTTTAAGCTTTCCCTACTATCAGAGCGGTCTACCATAGGTACCCCATCTAACAAGATCTTGATGTTCCTACCACTCATCCCCATTAGTTCCACATCTGTTGTACCTAACGTAAGGTCATTGCTAAAGCGAAAGCCAAATTCTGTATTCAATAGCTGTTGTACATTGGTTGCCCCTCTCAACCTGATTTTCTCAGCATTGATTGTCCGGATGTTATAAACAGAATTCCTTAAAGATTGCGGACCAAATTGGGCAGTTACTACAACTTCATTCAACTCGGTTGCTTTTTCCTTAAGCTTGATGGTAGATAGTTCTACATCCGAATTGGCATTGATCTGTACCGTTTGTTCAAAAGTATTCAGGCTCGACTTAATGGTCAATTCATTTTTGCCAATAGGTGCTGCAATCTTAAAAGAACCATCATTTTGGGTATAAGCGATACGCTTTACACCTTTGATCAATACCAATAAGCCAGCTGCTGGCTGATCATCGGCAGTAATAACTTTGCCTTTGATATAAACCGTTTCATTTTGCTCTTGGGCAGCTAAAGATGTAAGCGATAAAAGAAAGATAATGGAAAGTAAATATATTTTCATGTACATTATTTAGAATGATTTCAAATAATGACGCAATATTAAAGTTTATTTAGACTAAATACAAATAATAATCAATTATATTAGCTAAACACTTAAAAAAGAGGATTTTTATTCTTGATAAAGAATAGTATAATTGCAGAAGATTAGGGTAAGTCTACATTTTGTTCAATGTGAAGGATTTTTAGAACAGAATGTTAATCTGTTGATAAGTATAAAGCAAGTCTGTTGGGAAATGATGTACTTTTGGACTAATCTGAAACTAAATTATTAAAACTAATACAATCCATTTATGAGATTTACTAAAATTGCAGGGGCTTTACTGATGGGTGTTGTTACCATTAGCACTTTTGCCTACTGCACTTCTGATGGCAAAAAAGCGAGTGCTAAAACTGCAGGTACAACTGATTCGACAAAAGTTGAAGAAGAAAATCTACGTGCGCCAGTTGATACCGCAAAATATAACGAATTGGTAAAAAAATTGGCCAATGGCGATACTACCGGAAGATGGCCTGTGAAAAAACAACCTTATCCAATTGATGGTGCCATTTTGCCTTTTAAACGTATTGTTGTTTATTATGGTAACCTACACTCTAAAAAGATGGGTGCCCTAGGCGAATATGCACCTAAAGAAATGTGGCAACGCCTAAATGCCGAAGTTAAACATTGGGAGAAAGTTGATCCGGCTACACCTGTACAGGTTGGCCTACACTATATTGCAGCTGTAGCTAGCGGTACTCCAGGTAAGGATGGCAAATACATCAATAGAATGGCCAATAGCCAAATTGATTCTGTATTGGCCATTGCTAAAATGCATCCAAATACCATCGTATTTTTAATCTACAAGTTGCTTTAAGTTCTATTAAGGCTGAGTTGCCACATATTGAAAAATACTTACAAATGCCAAACGTGCATTTAGGTATCGACCCTGAGTTTTCTATGAAAGATGGTTCATTGCCAGGCAAAAAGATTGGGACTTACGATGCAGCAGATATCAATTATGTATCTGGTTATTTAGCTGATCTGGTTAAAAAATATAACCTTCCTCCTAAAGTTTTTGTTGTACATAGGTTTACCAAAAAAATGGTAACCAATTATCAGAACATCAAGTTGAGACCTGAGGTTCAAATTGTAATGCACATGGATGGTTGGGGCGAGCCTGATTTAAAAATCGGTACCTACCGCCACTTTATCTTTAGTGAACCTGTACAGTTTACAGGCTTTAAATTGTTCTATAAAAACGACTTGAAGAAAGCGCCAAATCGTTTGATGACTCCTGAAGAACTGATGAAACTAAAACCAGCTCCGATTTATATCCAATATCAATAACAATCGGCGTTGATACAAAAAAGGCTGGCAATGTGTAATTGTCAGCCTTTTTTATGCTTGTTAAAGTCAGTCTATTGCTCAAATGTAAGCAAGGCATGCTGACTTGCCGTATGGATATCTCTCCATATCCTATTGATCGTGGTTTCTTTCTTGGCAGCTTCCAAACCACAATAAGGAAATAAGGTATCTGAAGTTCTTCGTGCACAATGCGCCAATTGTCTACTCAACAAACTTACTTTCGACAACAACACTTCATCAATTGTTTGATCATTTAGCAATTGGTACCATGATAAATCAAAAGCGCTATAAAATTGTTCACGCAAGTCATTTAGTTCTTTCTTACAGCGTTGTAATTCTGCATCAAAATAAGCGACCTGTGTTTCATTATACCTCTTCAACCCAGACCGGGCGTAAAATGTTTCTTCAACAAGCTCCATAAAATGTTTGGCCATACCTAGACTATTCACAGCCAAGGTTGTTTCGGCCAATTGCAAAAAAGGATAATCAAATCCTTGGTCTGCCACTTGGATGGCCTTGTTGATCTTGAAGCTTCTATTGGCTGGTGCAATCAGGTTCTCTATCTCAAAAGCATGGCTACCTGTTGCTACCAAACCAAAATAAGACCAGCCTGCCAAAATACCTATCTCGCTCCTTTTAAAGATAAATGACTTCACTGCAGGTTTGCCTTCGGCTGTTAATACATCCGTACCATCAGGATTTTTCAATGTACAATTTGCCGTGAAAACGGTAGCATGTAAGGCACCACTGGCATATTTCCAAGTTCCATTAACGAGGTAACCATGAGGTGTTGCTGTGGCAGTTCCTCCTATTGCACCACTACCCGCAAAACAGACTTTCCGGTCGGCAAATAATTCTTTGGCCAGATCAACATCTAAAAAACCTGCAAACCATGCAGCTCCACTGCAAAGTGTAACTGTCCAGGCCAAACTTCCATCGGCTTCTGCCAAAGTTTCTTCCAGTCTTAAGATCTCAGGTAGTTTTTTTCCTGGGCCACCATATTGCTCTGGCACAAAAAGTTTAAACCATTGTTGTTGATAGGCCAACTCCAACACCTCAGGATGCAGTTCACCCAGTTCCTCTGCCAAACCAGCATATTGTCTGATCTTTGCTTGATCCGCTTTACTTAAAATCTCTTCCATGGTTATGCAGCTAGGGCTATTTTTTTCTGGTTATAGATTTTTTTCCATTCTAAAAAGCCAAAAATAGCTACGATAAAGAGGATGGTGGTCAACACGGCAAACATGGCCAGTTTTTTATGGATCAACAATGGGATAGCGAAAATATTCGAGATGTTTAAAAAGATCCAATTCTCAATCTTACGTTTGGCCAAAAGCCACATCCCCGCCCACGCGGTTGAGGATACAAAAGCATCCCACACCGGAACATCGGAGTCTGTAAAATGCTTTAATACAAGATATAAAATCAAGAAACCTATTGTAGAGATCAATACCGCTATAATCAATTCTCTATTGCTGCACCACGAAACTTTTAGCTGTCCTGCTTCTTTGCGTTTTTTCCATAACACCCAGCCATATACACTCATTACCAGATAGTACATGCTTAGCAAAGTCTCTGCATATAGCTTTACCTGAAGCAGCAAAAACATAGATAGCAAAATAGAAATGATACCGGTTGGATAAAGCCAGATGTTGTTGCGTTTGGCCAGCAGTACTTCTGATACGCCAAAACCTACAGCAATCCACTCGATGATCGAAGTATGTATAAACTGTTGTTGAAAAAGCGAAAGCCACTCTTGAAGATTCATCATTTACAATGCAATTTGTGTGTTAGACTTTAAAAAAATTAAAGGCTGCGCAGGGGCGAAACAGCATTGTAAAACTCAACCTCTTCCCTACGCTGGCATTATCCAGGATCAGGTACATTTAAGGTTGAGGGTTTGCTCATTGCATCACCTTTCACCTTAAAATGGGTATAATCTCAGCTCATTGAAACCTGTAATAGAAAACAGCATTTAATCAGCACCCCTTGAGTGTGGCAAATATAATTTTTAATTTGGAATTAAGTTAGTAAATGGATGAAGAAAAGCATTCCATCAAATAAAAAGCACAAAAGCCACCAATTGGTGGCTTTTCTAGTTATAGAATTTTTCTTTTAGAAAAACCCTAATTGCCCTTTGTCATCAATTTTGATGTCATCAGGATTGGTGATTTCCAAATCGATCTTTTTAACTGGTTTCGGTTCTTCAGCTTTAGGTTCTGTTTTTGCCTGCTCAACCTTAGGTTCAGGTGCTTTCTCCTGTTTAGGTGCTCCCTTTGCACTTTCTTTAGGCTCAGTTTTAACTACTGGCTCTACCCTAAACACAGGTTTCTTTTTAGGCGCCTCTATAACGGGTTCAGCAGGCTCTTCTGGTTTTATTTCTGGCAGTTCAACATCTTCTATCACCTCTGGTACTACTTCTGTAATGGTCATTTCTTCTACCATCTCTACAGCGCCTTCTTTTTCTTCATTCCCGTCTTCCTCTTCTGGAGCAGCTGTAGTTTTTTCGATCAATACGGTTCCAATTTCAGACTCTGGATTAACCAAGGCTACTTGTTTCACTTCGTGTTGCGAAAGTCGGTTGCCATTTGCTTTTAAGCCTTTTACATCAATCAAGCCTGCAAGATCTACCACTAAGGTTTCTGGTGTTTTAGATTTTCCTTTTTCTATATCAATCTGTACTTGTGCATCAGGTTTACCCGTAATGAAGATCATTTTAGAACCAGGTTCCTCACTGATGATGGTTACCTCTTTACCTGCGGGTTGCAGTTCGAAAGTAAAACGCTTTACAAAATAATTTTTCGCTTTGGTATCGTAATGCACCAAGCCATATACTTGCTCAGGATCAAATTTCTGCATCAACACAATTCCACCATCAAAATGGTTGCTTAGGTCGAAAGAAGTCAGCTCGTACCAACCTGCGGCATTCACTTGTACTATTTTATCGTCACCGTCAAATTCGCCCAGGTATTTCCCTCTACCGTCAACATTTAAACGTTTCAGTAGTTCATCATACCAGATCTTCAATCCTGATAAGGTAGAAACACCTTTGCTCTTCAACAATACTTTTTTAATCGGATATTTTGAAACGATATTTCCTTGAGAGGCACGGCCTTTAATGGCCGTTTCTGCAAAATCTATATCAAATTGTAATTTCTTTAATTTAGAATGTGGTTTCAGCTGTACGGTGATCGATCTCGGCCTCTCCATTAGGGTTAGCCGTAAAATACAAAATCTTAGAGCCTTTGGTGCCTTTGGTCAGGTCGTATTCCTTATCGCGTGTTACTCCTAAAACAGAGAAACGTTTGATATAGTTCGTTCCACTTGCCCCATCGCGGTAGATCAGGTTGTATACTGTACGTTCGTCTCCTTTTTTAAAGACCTGCGCATGAATGATTCCTTTACCTACAAAAGTTTTGTCGGCCACTTTGGTTACGATACACTTGCCATCTTCCCTAAAAACAATGATTTCGTCTATATCAGAGCAATCGGCAACAAATTCGTCCTTGCGTAAACCTGTACCAATAAAACCATCTTCGCGATTCATGTACAGTTTCACATTGGCCAAGGCAACTTTACTGGCCTCTACCTTATCAAACAACCGGATTTCTGTTTTACGCTCGCGACCTTTGCCGTATTTATCCTTTAGTTTTTGAAACCAGGCGATGGCATAATCGGTGAGGTGGCGCAAATGACCTTTTACCACTTTGATGTCGTCTTCCAAAGCCTTCATCTGCTCATCTGCCTTTTTCACATCAAAGCGGGTAATGCTACTCATCGGCTTATCGATCAGCTTTTTAAAGTCTTCTGGTAAGATTTCTCTGTATAAGCTTGGTTTAAATGGATCAAACAAGATGTTCAATACCGTTACTACCGCCTCAAAATCGCTTGCATTTTCGTATTCCGCATTTTTGTACATCCCCTCTTGGATAAAGATCTTCAAGAGCGAACTAAAGAAAATCTTCTCTTGTAATTCGTGCAAACGGATTTCCAATTCACGTTTTAACAAAAATTTGGTATGCGCGGTATTCTGCGCCAAAATATCATTTACAGACAAGAACTGTGGCTTGTCGTCTTTAATGATACAGGTATTTGGGGAAATAGAAACCTCGCAGGCAGTAAAAGCATACAGGGCATCAATGGTTACATCTGGCGAAATACCAGGCGCCAACTGCACCACAATCTCTACGCTGGCTGCGGTATTGTCTTCGATCTTTTTGATCTTTGATCTTACCTTTATCATTGGCAGCCAAGATACTGTCGATCACCGAACCTGTGGTGGTACTATATGGAACTTCGGTAATTACCAAAGTCTTTTTATCTTTTTCTGTAATTTTTGCCCTTACCCTGATTTTTCCACCACGCATCCCTTCGTTGTAATTAGAAAAATCGGCCATACCACCTGTAAAGAAATCGGGTAGGATATTGGGCTTGTTTCCTCTCAATACTTCTATAGAGGCATCCAATAGCTCAACAAAATTATGGGGCATTACCTTGGTGGCCAAACCCACCGCAATCCCTTCGGCACCTTGCGCCAACAATAAAGGGAATTTAACAGGTAAAGTAACCGGCTCGCTGTTTCTACCATCATAGCTCAATTGCCAAATGGTGGTATCGGCATTAAACACAACATCGTTGGCAAATTTCGATAAACGGGCCTCAATGTAACGAGGAGCTGCCGCACTGTCGCCAGTGATGGGATCGCCCCAGTTTCCCTGACAATCAATTAACAGGTCCTTTTGTCCGATCTGTACCATTGCATCGCCAATAGAAGCATCACCATGGGGGTGATATTTCATCGTATTCCCAATTACGTTGGCAGCTTTGTTGAAACGTCCATCATCCATTTCCTTTAAAGAGTGCATGATACGACGTTGCACAGGTTTTAAACCATCGTGTATATGCGGTACCGCTCTGTCTAGAATTACATAAGAAGCATAATCGAGGAACCAATTTTCATAAAGTCCGTTAATTGGGATAACCGAATGTTTATTCTCCGGAGTATCCGGCAAGGCATCTTCGTTTAAATTGTTGTCTAATTCTTCACTCATTCGCTATAAAAGTATTTGGGATGCGTAAATATAACGCTTGTGATCAGAATTTTTAAGAGAAGTTTTAAACAGCTGTTGATTTGATGGCCTAGTGAAACCCACAACAGTGAAGATAAGGAAGCGGGTTAGAAAAGCTACTGTAATGACATTGAACATCGTTAGTCCCGCTGTCCATTTTACGCGCTACGCTTCTTTTCATTCCCATCGGGTTTAGCTTACACCAACCTGTGCAGCTATTAATGGATACCGTTCATTTCGTATATTTAATCCTCCAGCGCTTTTAAAAAATGAGCATCTCGAGAAGGTGCGTTCTATAAAAACAAACATTAAGGAATGAAGAAAATCAAGTTACACTTGGCCGGCTTCAATACTTAATATTCAACATCATTTTTCACCACCTAAGCAACCTAAGAGAACCTAAGCCTTAGATGTAACTCAGGTGTCTAAGATGGTTCGAACACCATATAGCCTACCACCTCAGCCGCCTAAGAAAAGCTAAGCCTTAGCTGCAACTCGGCTGTCTAAGATGATTCAAATTTTATCGACTACCGTCTTCATTTCTTACCATACATCAGATCTTTTACTAACCCTATCTCCTAACTTTGTTAAAAAATATAACATTATGGAATTAGGTATCGGCATGTTTGGAGATCTGCAGATCAATGCAAAAGGCGAAATACAGCCAGCTCAACAAAGATTACAGGAAATTTTAGCGGAAGTTAAACTGATGGATGAAGTTGGTTTGGATTTCTTTGGCATAGGCGAACATCACCGTCCTGATTATGCGGTATCAAGCCCAGAAATTGTTTTGGCCGCAGCAGCAAGCATCACCAAAAACATCAAATTAAGCAGTGCGGTTTCGGTGTTAAGTTCTGCCGACCCTGTAAAATTGTACCAAAGTTTTGCAACAGTAGATCTAATTGCCAATGGCAGGGCCGAACTGATGGCTGGTCGTGGCAGTTTTGTCGAATCGTTTCCATTGTATGGTTTTAACCTACAAGATTATGACGAACTCTATGAAGAGAAATTAGAGCTCCTTTTAAAAATCAATAAGGAGCAAAAAATAAGCTGGAAAGGTAAATTCAGACCAGAATTGGTGAACCAAGAAATCCTACCTCGTGCAGTAGATAACAACTTAAAGATATGGGTTGCCGTTGGCGGCACACCTGAATCTGTTTTAAGGGCAGGTAAGTTCGGCCTACCTGTAATGTTTGCCATTATTGGTGGTTCGCCAGCACAGTTTAAACCTTTATTCGATTATTATCAAAAAGTTTACGAGGGCTATGGTCACGACCAGTCTAAATTTGAAGTTGGGGTACATATGCATTCCTTTTTTGGGGAAAACAGTAAGCAGATTGCTGATTATTACTACCCACTTTATTCGGCACAGATGGACAGAGTTGGTCGTTCTCGTGGCTGGCCACCTTACCAACAACACCAATTTGACTTTGGACGAAGCAAAGATGGCGCATTGATCATCAGCGATGCCAATGAAGCCATTGATAAGATCTTGGCCATGGAAGAAATGTTTGGCTTGACCCGTTTTTCAGCACACATGGATGTTGGTGGACCATCTCATACCGAGATGATGAAATCTATTGAGATATTCGGCACCCAGATTGCACCAAAAGTTAGGGAAGCTTTAAAAAAATAATACTCTCTTTAAACGTTAATACATTAAGTTAAACAGTTTGACCACATAGGCACATAGAAAACATTGTTAAATCTGCTCAAACAATGAACGTTTCTATGTGGTCATACTTTTTTAACCACCCAATCGGTCTTCTACAAATACAAAAGGCAATAAGCTCTTCACGCCTTTCACTTTAATAATGGCACCATCAATACAGTAAAATAAGACATCGATTGGTTTATTTTGTTTTTTTTCGTACTCGGCCATTACCTGTAAACAGGCTCCGCAAGAGGTTACTGGGTTTTCGATCTTAAAGTTTTCGGTCTGTGCCGTAATTGCCATCGACTTGATGACCGCACCTGGATAGTTGGCACCAATGGTAAACAAGGCCACTCTTTCTGCACATAGCCCTGATGGATAGGCTACATTTTCTTGGTTACTGCCTAACACTATTTGATTATCATCCAACAAGATAGCTGTTCCTACTTTAAATTTAGAATATGGAGAGTGCGATGATGCCAATGCATCTTTCGCTTTATTGCATAACATTTGGTCTGTTTCCGAAAGTTCATCTATACCAGTATAAGTCTCATAACTGATGTTAAAATTAAGTGTGTTCATAAATTAAACTTACATATTATTTGTGGTAATATAAACGCAGTACATTTTACTTCAGTTTTTAATGAACATTTTTATGCCTAATTTGTTTATTGAGTGTCATCTCGGTGGCATGATTTTAGCGAGTACATCAGTTTACCATCTTAATCCATCTCCTTTTGAAGAAGTATTTACGTAAAGGCCTAAAAATTATCCTCTGGATCATTGCTAGTGTAATTTTGCTAGTAGTATTGATTGCACTTTCCTTAAATATTCCGGCTGTACAAAATTTCGTTAAAGACAGGGCCATCACCTACCTTAAAAACAAGACCAAAACCGAGGTAAGATTAGAAAGCATTAAAATAGCCTTGCCGAAAGATGTGGTGCTGAATAAATTCTACATCGAAGACCGTAAGGGCGACACCTTATTGTATGCCGAAAAACTACAGGTTGACATTAGCCTTTTCAAACTGCTGAAGAATACAGTTGAGGTGAATAATATTGAGCTAAAAAACATACGTGCAAATGTCAAACGAATTTCGCCAGATACCACTTTCAATTTTTCTTTTTTGGTTGATGCTTTTATGTCTGAAGAAAAAAAACCTGAGGATGTAAACCAAGACAGCACCTCTACACTTAAATTTAGGATAGACAAAGTGCTATTTGAAGATATTGGAATTACCTATCGGGATGATGTTGCCGGCAATGATGTAAAACTTTATCTGGGTGAATTTAGAACTAAAATAAAAGATTTCGATCTGGCCAAACAGCATTACGTGATCAAAACATTGAGTCTAAAAAATACTTCACTCAGCTACCTCCAGCAAAAATCTCTGGTACAGTTGGTACAACATTTAACCAACAGCGTAGATAGTGCCCAAAAACAACAAGGTAAATTACCTCTAATAGAAGTACAGGATTTTGCATTCAGCAACGTAAAAATCAATTATGATGACCAGCTATCGACTACAAAAGCCATTGCAGATCTTAACGATTTGGGATTGGTTAATTTAAAAATAGACCTAACAAACAGTAAATATCAGGCAGATGAAGCCAGATTAAACAAATCTAAAATTCTGTTTGCCTTTAAACCTGCACCCAGTAATAATCTTAAAAAGGTAAAGGATACAGTTGTTGTAGAAAAATCGCCTTTGGCCCTATTGATCAAAAATGTAGACTTTAACGACAATACGGTACAATTTGATAACCTTGGTGCAAAACCTGCCAAAGGACTCGACTTTAACCACTTGAATATTATGGGCCTAAATTTAGGAGCCAGTGGTGTAAGTTATGATGCATCAGGCATTAAAGCCAATGTAAAAAATGGCTCCCTAAAAGACAAAAGTGGCTTTATCTTAAATGAATTAAAGGGCGATGCGGTTTACAGCGACAAACAGATCAAATTGTCAAATCTTATTTTAAGAACACCCCATACCAGTATCAACAATACTACAGACTTGAGTTTTACATCTATCGACGATCTGACTAAACATCCAGAAAAAGTACGTTTAAGCCTAAGTTTAAAAAACACGACAATCGGTTTAAAGGATGCTGTCTTTTTTAGCGATGCCATTCCAGCAGATTACCGTAAAGAGCAGATCAAGATCAATGCCAACGTCAATGGTTATTTAAACAATCTGAATATCCCTCAACTACAGATCAGTGGGTTAAAAAACACACAGATAGACATCAGCGGTAAAGCCAAAGGTTTGCCCGATATCAATAAAACTTACCTAGACCTCAACATCAAAAAGCTCTACCTGACCAAAGGCGATCTATTGGTGGCCATTCCTAAAAAATCCTTGCCTCCAAGTATCGAGTTGCCCAATACGATCAATGCCAGAGGTAACTTTAAAGGTTCGATGAGTGATTTCAACACCAATCTGAACATCCAAACCGATATGGGTTCTGCACAGGTTGTTGCGGGCATGAAAGGGCCAAAAGGGAAAGAAAGCTACAAAGCGAACATCAGCTTGAACAATTTTAACGTGGGCAGATTATTAAAGCAACAAGCAACTTTGGGGCGTGTTACTGTTAAAGCAGATGTGGTGGGAACAGGTCTAGATCCTAAAAAAATCAATGCAAAGTTCAATGCACAAGTGATCAGTGCTACCTACAACAAATACAATTACCGCAACCTGAGCTTAAATGGAACTTATGCCAATCAGTTGGTGAAGATCAAAAGCAATATGCCCGATAGCAACCTTAATTTTAATCTAAATGCTGAGGTAAACTTGGCAGGGAAATATCCGGCGGTTAAAGGCATCGTCAACCTTAAACAGGTTGACCTCCAAAAGCTTAATTTTAGTACGACCGAATTTAAAGTTGCGGGCAATATAAAGGCATCCATGCAAACTGCCGATGTAGATTATTTAAATGGAGATATTTTTGCAACAGGCCTTCAGTTGGTAAAAGAAGGCAAAAGATTTAATGTAGATACCATCCAGATCAATGCTGTTTCTACAGCTACGGAGAACAAACTTTCTTTAAAATCGGAATTGTTAACTGCAAAAATTGATGGCAAATACCAATTGAGTAAAATTGGTAATGCTGTAATCAACCAGATCAATAAATATTATCAGTTTGGCGAGGTTACTTCTATTCCAGACCAACGCTTTAGGTTTGCGATCAAAGTCCATAATCCTAAATTCCTAACCGATTTTGTACCGCAGTTAACCACTTTTGTCCCATCGACAATCAATGGGCTGATTGATACCCAAAAGGACAGTTTACTGTTGAACGCATCCTTTCCTAAGATTGTGTATGGCGATTACAATGTGGACAGTACACGTTTGGTGATCAACAATAAAGCACAAAAACTGAACTATAGTTTATTGGTCAAAAGCATCCAAAGTCCATCCATTGTTTTATTCAATACAGAAATTTCGGGCGTTGCTGCCAACAACCAATTAGACCTGAACATCTTCCTTCGTGATAGGCAAAGGAAAAACAAATATGTTTTGGCCGGTATATTTAAATCTATCAATAAAGATTTCAGGTTCAGCCTAGATCCTAACAAGTTATTATTGGATTATGAAAAATGGACCATTTCGCCAGAAAACTTTATCCAGTTTGGCCAATCTGGCATCTTGGCCAATCAATTCAATTTAAGTCAGGGACAGCAATTGTTAAGTATCAATAGCATTAACAATACCCCAAATTCGCCTTTACGTGCTGAGTTCAAGAATTTCCAGATCGAAACCCTAACCAAGTTTGCAGAAACTGATACCACATTGGCTGGTGGAGTAATTAACGGAATGGTTGATGTAAAAGACCTGGCCTCAAACCCTAAGTTCGAAGCTAATTTAAACATTAGCAAACTCCGTTATCAGAAAGATGAGCTGGGCGATTTAAGTCTATTGGTTAACAACAATACCGAAAATGCATTCCAGGTTGATGCCAAGTTAAAAGGAGTTCACGAATTACGAGCAAGTGGTTTTTATTATACAGCTCCTAAAAGCACCTTAGATTTAACGGTAAATATTGATAAAATTGATTTGAGGGAAATAGAAAGTGTGAGCATGAGGCAAATTAGACAAGGCAGAGGCACCCTAAGTGGACAGTTTACCGTAAAAGGAGAACCAACTACGCCTAAAATTCTAGGTACATTAAAATTTAATGATGCTGGTTTTAATGTCGCTTATATCAATTCTTATTTTACGATGCCCACTCAAGAAATAACATTTAATAATGAAGGAATCCGTTTTGATGACTTTACTTTAATTGATTCATTGGGCAAAAAAGCAATTATTGATGGAAATATTTATACTTCGGATTTTAAGAATATAAGATTCGGTTTAGATATTAAAACAAATAATTTTAGAGCCATAAATTCAACAGCAAAAGATAACGATATGATTTATGGTACCGTATATCTTACCAGTAACATCAAAGTTCGTGGTGATATTAACCAACCTGATGTGAACATGAACATCAAAGTTGACAAAGGGACTAAATTTTTCTATGCTTTGCCAATAAATGATCCTTCCGTAATAGAACAAGAAGGTATTGTTGAATTTATAGATAAAGATGCCCCTCCGTTTAATGGCGAGAAAGCGCTAAAACCAGACAGCATAAGTAAGTCTACATTAAAAGGTATGAACCTAGTAGCAGCAATTACTATTGATCCTGAGGCAGAATTAAACGTAGTAGTTGACCCTCAAAATGGAGATAATTTAAATATTAAAGGCAATGCGAATTTAAATGCTACAATAGACCCAAGCGGTAAAATAAGTTTAACAGGTCGTTACGAAGTAATTGATGGTTCATATAGTTTAACTGTTGCACCCTTAGGCAAAAGGCCATTTAAAATTGTAAAAGGAAGTACAATTATTTGGACTGGAGAGCCTACCGCTGCAACGGTAAATTTAACTGCTCTATATGAAGTTAATGCTGCTCCTATTGATTTAATAAATGAGCCCGAAAACATTCTTGCTAAAACAAAATTACCTTTTCAGGTATATTTATACATGAAAGATGAATTGCTTAAACCTACTATCTCTTTCAAAATTGATTTACCTGAAAACGAACGTGGTGCATTACAAGGAATTGTTTATACCAAACTACAAAATGTAAATAGAGACGAGAATGAGTTGAACAAACAAGTTTTTGCCTTGTTGGCGCTGAATAGATTTATTGCAAACAATCCATTCCAGAGTTTAGCTGGTGGTGGCGGTGGCGCTTCTACATGGGCCCGATCTAGTGTAAGCAAATTGCTAACAGAACAGTTAAATAATCTGGCATCAGATTTAATTCAAGGTATAGACCTTAATTTTGGCGTAAATTCTTCTGAAGATTATTCTACCGGTTCATTAGAGCAAAAAACAGATCTAGAAATCGGCCTTTCTAAAAAATTATTGAATGACCGCTTAACGGTTACTGTTGGTAGTTCATTTGGTCTCGAGGGTCCGAAAACACCAGGACAAAGTTCTTCGAATATAGCTGGTAATGTAAATATAGATTACCTATTATCCGCTGATGGCAGATATAGATTAAGATTTTATCGTCGCAACCAAAATGAAGGTATTGTTGAAGGACAAATTATTGAAACTGGGCTCGGATTTACCCTAGTTGTAGATTACAATAAATTTAGAGAGGTTTTTCAAAAACGTTCAAAAAGAATAAAAAACCAATTAGAGCAGAAACAAAAAGATGAAACAGTTAATTAAACCTACGCTATTTTTATTCGCTTTTTTGGTTTTTACTAGTTGCAGTACAACCAAGCGACTTAAACCTGGACAATATCTATACACTGGTGCAGAAATTATTATCAATCCAGATTCTTCTGCAAGAATTGACAATCAGAAACAGGTTGCCAATACATTAGAAAGCAAAACCAGACCAAGACCAAACAAATCTTTGCTTGGCATAAAATGGAAGTTGTTACTATACAATTTGGCTGCAGATACTGTAAAACCAAAAGGTTTAGGAAATTGGCTAAAAAATAAAATTGGCGAAGCCCCTGTTTTAGTTAATGATGTAAAAATCAAATACAATAACGATGTGCTTAAAAGTTATTTAATTAGCCAAGGCTATTTGCAGGCAGATGTTTCTGGAGATACTGTTTTAAAAGGAAAAAAAGGTAAGGCAGTATATACAGCTAATACTGGTATTCGATACAAAATTAATAGTGTTACTTTTCCACCAGATACCGGAATGCTAACTAAAATCATCAATGCCAACAAAGATAAAACCCTGCTAAAGGTTGGTAATTTTTATGATTTGGATACCTATAAAAATGAACGAATTCGGATCGATAATGATTTAAAAGAAAGTGGCTATTTTTATTTCAGTCCAGACTATTTGATTGTACAAGCAGATAGTACGATTGGAAAAAACTTAGTTGATCTTTATGTAAGTGTTAAAAGAAGTGCGCCAGATGCCGGCTTAAAATCTTATACCATTAAGAATATAAATATTTACCCAAATTATAATTTACGAAGAGACAGTGTACTTAGAAGTTTAACGCCTTTGCAATACAATGATTTTAACATCTATGATAATCGGAATACATTTAAACCGAAATTATTTGATCGTTTAGTATTCTTCAAAAAAGGAGAAAACTATAATAGAAAAGACCATAACCAATCTCTAAACAGAATGGTTAACATTGGGGCGTTCAGAGATGTAAGGGCAGAATTTTTACCAATTGACAGCTTTAAGAACAACCAGTTAAATTTAAATATTTTCCTTACGCCCTTAAAGAAAAACTCATTGAGTTTTAGTGTAACAGGAACAAGTAAATCAAATAATTTTGTAGGTTCTGAAATAAAATTAACACAAACGACAAGAAACTTATTTAGGGGTGCAGAACAATTAGATGTGAGCGTAAGTGGTGGTTTTGAAACGCAAGTAAGTGGCATTTCAAAAGGATTAAATTCTTACTCGTTTACAACCGAAGCAAAGCTAACTTTTCCTCAGTTTATTGTACCTTTTTATAAACCAAAGTCAACTACCGCATTTATCCCAAAAACGGTTGCCTCGCTTTCTTATCAATTATTAAGTAGACGATCGCAATATTCATTAAATGCTTTTAAAACTGAGCTTGGCTACAATTGGAAAGAGAATATTCGAAAAGAACATACTTTTAATCCAATATCAGTGAATTATGTAAGGGCTAGTTTTCCCGATTCATTGACTAAGCAGCGCTTGTTTACTGAGAATCCAATATTAAGAACATCTTTAGAAAACCAATTTATTATTGGAAGTAATTACAATTTCACATTTACAAACCAAATGGAAACATCCAGAAGAAATAATATTTTCTTTAATGGACGAATTGAAACTGGGGGAAATTTATGGGGATTATTTGTTCCAAAAGATGATTTAGGCAGAAGAACGTTATTTGACCAATCGCTCACTCAATTTGTAAGAATAGAAACCGATTTAAGAGATTACTATAAAATAAATAAGAATCTAATTTTAGCAAGTAGACTTAATCTAGGCTATGGCTATGCTTATGGCAATAGCACGACCTTACCTTTTGTGCGTCAGTTTTTTGCTGGCGGAAGTAATGACATCAGGGCATTTAGAGCGAGAATATTAGGCCCGGGAACATATAAAGTCCCAGATAACCAAACTTTTTCTGATCAAGGTGGCGATATAAAAATGATGCTGAATACCGAATTACGATTTAAAATTGTAAGTGTTTTACAAGGAGCTGTTTTTGTAGATGCGGGTAACATATGGTTAAGAAAAGAAGATAAAGGCGTTCCTGGAACATCAAATATGGGCAGACCTGGTTCTGGATTTAAATTGAACAGGGCATTTAGCGAACTTGCTGTAGGTACCGGTGCAGGCTTAAGGATAGATGCTACTATTTTTGTAATCAGATTGGATGGGGCCTTCCCTATCAGAAAACCTTATCTTCCAAGTGGGCAACGTTGGGTATTGAACCAGGTTGATTTTGGCAGCAAAACTTGGCGTAAAGAAAACTTTATTTTAAACATCGGTATCGGATATCCTTTTTAATACATGATCAGATTAGCAAAAAATATCAAACACTTTTTAGTGAGTACAGGGCATTTATTTTTAGCTGCGGGCAAAGGTTTTGTAGAAGACCGTGTAACCAAGTTAAGTGCGGCACTGGCCTATTATACCATTTTCTCTTTGTCGCCATTGATCATCATCATTATTTCTTCTGCAAGTTTGATCTATAGCCAAGACGCCATTGAGAACAAACTTTTTTCACAAATCAACAATTTGGTAGGGCATGATGCAGCCGTTCAGATCCAAAGTTTCGTGGCCAATGCCAGTCTATCTGGCAAAAGCTCTTTTGCTTTGATTATAGGCATTGTTGTGTTAATTATTGGTGCAACCGCCGTATTTACAGAGATACAAGACAGTATCAATCTAATTCTGGAAAGTAAAAGCAGTGCCTAAAAAAGGATGGAAGAAACTGATCACCAATCGTCTACTCTCTTTTTCATTGATCGTATCTCTTGGTTTCTTGCTGTTGGTTTCTTTAGTAGTCAATAGTTTGGTGTTGAGCCTGGGCAATAAACTTTCTAAATTTAT
This sequence comes from Pedobacter sp. UC225_65, assembly GCF_042698365.1. Lineage (GTDB taxonomy): Bacteria > Bacteroidota > Bacteroidia > Sphingobacteriales > Sphingobacteriaceae > Pedobacter. The sequence goes on along the minus strand of NZ_CP170550.1, from coordinate 4,083,236 downwards.
TCCCGAAATTACCGATACTACTGCTTTCATCATTTTAATCTTAAACAACATATTGACCTTTGCTGTAGTTACAGGTGTTTTTGCAGTGATCTTTAAGGTATTGCCCGATGTGATCTTGAAATGGAAATCTGCCTTGGTTGGCGCCGCCTTTACCGCTTTGCTTTTTGGTCTTGGTAAATATCTGATTGGAATGTATTTAGAAAAATCGAACCCAGGCCTGGTCTTTGGGTCTGCAGGATCAATTATCATTATTTTGGTATGGATCTATTATACTTCCATCATTCTCTACTTTGGTGCTGAGTTTACACAAGTATATGCCGAAAAGTACGACAAGGGCATTGCTCCTACCAAATATGCGGTTCACCTGAAAACAGTGGTGGTAGAAAAAAACGTTGGTGTATTACCTCCTCAACATCCTGAAGATACGGTCGATTTGCCTAAAACTTAGCCCTTTGTAATATATTCTGCAATTTTATCAATCAATTCTCTTTCCGAGAATGGTTTTAAAACCAAGTTATTGATCCCAGATTCAATGTACTTTTTGCGGTCTTCTTGTAGCACATTAGCGGTAACCCCCAAAATAGGAATATTGGCTTTCGCAGCATTAGGGTAAGACCTGATGATTCTTGTCAATTCAATCCCTCCCATTTCTGGCATTTGGATATCCGTTAAGATCAGGTCGTATTCATTCTTCTCAAAGAGTACAAATGCCTCTTTACCATCGTAGGCAACATCGGTTACGAGTTTGTATTTTTTAAGTACGGTCTGTGCCAACAAAATATTCATCTTGTTATCGTCGGCCAAAAGGATACGTTTCCCTTCCAACCATTCTGCATCGATGCTGTTTACATTTTTACTTTCTAAAATGCTGTCCTGAGAACAAAGCTCATAAGGGATTTCAAAACTAAAGGTAGATCTTTGACCCAGTTGACTGCTCACACCAATCTGACCACCTTGAAACTCTACTATCTTTTTACAAATGGCAAGACCAAGCCCCGTTCCTTTTTGTTTGATTTTGGTAGATGAATAATAGACCTGCGCAAATTCATCAAAAATCATTTCAAGACTTTCTGCACTTATTCCAATACCAGTATCAATAACCTGTACTTTTAATACCCCTTGTTTTTTAGAGTTCAACGTAATGTCTGCCTTAAGCGTAACCGAACCTTCTTCCGTGAACTTGATGGCATTGCTCAATAAGTTCATGATCACCTGTTTTAAACGGAGCGAATCTCCAGAGAAACAGTGGTTCTTTTTAAATAAAATCTCGTTTTTAAGTTTAACTCCTTTATTGGTAGCCTGAATGGCAATGCTATTGAAAACTTCGGTTATCGCATCATAAGGAACAAAAGAAATCTTATCAAAGCTTACTTTACCTGTTTCATATTTAGAAAAATCGAGGATATCGTTTACCACATCCAATAACATTACAGAAGAACTTCTAATGGCATTGACCTGTTCAATTTGTTGCCCATTGAGTTCACCTTGGCTAAGCTGTTCAGAAAAACCAATCACCGAATTTAAAGGCGTTCTGATCTCGTGGCTCATGTTGGCCAAGAACCTACTTTTAGATATGGCATATTGTGAGGCTTTCTGACTGTAATTGATCAGCTCGCTTTCATTTTTATAGGTCCTCCAGAGGTTGTACAATATTGCTGATACCAGGATAAACAACAAGGCCATGCTAGAACTAAAGATCCATCTACACTTTTAAAAGAATCGTCTATTTGATATTTAAGCTCTGCTTTGTTCTGTGCTATAAATTCTTTCTCTTTGTTTTTATAGGCTTGTAAAAGAGACAGGATTTCAGTGATAATCTTATTGTTGAGTTGTAAAATAACAATCTCATTTTTTTTGAGCATATTATTTGCCGCATACAGGTTACGGAAATAATTGTTCATGTTCTGTAACTGTAGCTTATTGAAATTTCTGCTTTGTAAAGAAGTGTCCAACTTGGTTTCTGTTCTAACCATCTTAGCAGTTGTATCGGCACTTTTGGCCTTACTTTTCTTTTTAGAAAATGCATCGGCCAATCTTCCCAATAAGTTCTTATCTGGTTTTGCTTCGGTAGCTTTATGGATAGTATCTACACTTACCATGGTTTTAAATTGTTTGTAGGTCAATTCTTTCCCATTATTCAATCTAAAACCAAAATGTGTGGTGTCAATATTTGAAGAAACATCAATAAGGCTATCAGTTAATTGTCTTAACTTTAAGTATAATTCTGTCCTTATTTTTTTCTGTTCAACCAGTCCCTTGATATTCTTTGGTGCTGTTCTTTCAACTTCTTCTGCATTTTTGTTGATGCTGTCTAAGGTTTTCGAAACAAAGTTGATGTTACTCAGAAATTGTTTGATGTAAGCTTGCTGTCCCGTTACCGCATACAATCTACAATTGTTGTCTGCATTATACAATACAGCCACACAGGTATCTATTTGACTATAATCTTCCTTTAACTCAGCAAGTTGATTGATGTCACGGGTGAGCTCCTGCGACTTGTTATTTCTGATATAGAAGAAAATAGCACACAAAAATAAGGTCAATATTAAAAAAACGATAAGACCGTAACGTGTGGAAGGATTTTTTGTAGAAGAAAGTGGCATAAATGCTCGTTATTTAAAAATATTAATACCCCCAAAAAACATCGAGGGCAAGATTTCAATAACAATAGGGATATGCAAATATAAGCTAAAATATTAATTGCTTGTAAGTTAAATCCAAAAAACTTGATTTTTAACCATTAGTTAATCAAAGAGATTAGGCTACATCTAAAGTTTCTGTATTGGCCTCATTTCTATCCCTTTCTTCTTCTTTTATTTCGTCTTTTTCTATTCTTAGGTTTTTAATGATATGTTGTTGCCTATCAGGTGTATTTTTACCCATATAATATTCAAGCAGGCTTTTAATAGTCTGGTCTTTTAAGATCACAGGGTCTAACCTGATATCTTTCCCGATAAATAGGCCAAATTCATCTGGCGAGATTTCTCCAAGCCCTTTAAATCGGGTTATTTCTGGTTTACCTCCCAATTTTTCTATGGCATCCCTACGCTCGTCTTCACTGTAACAATAGATGGTTTCTTTTTTATTACGCACCCTAAACAATGGCGTTTGCAAGATGTAAACATGTCCGGCCTTTACCAGGTCTGGAAAGAACTGCAAAAAGAAGGTCATCATCAACAAACGGATGTGCATGCCATCTACATCGGCATCGGTCGCAATTACAATGTTGTTATAATGCAATCCCTCTAAACCATCCTCAATGTTCAAGGCATGTTGTAACAGGTTAAACTCTTCGTTTTCGTAAACTACTTTTTTGGTCAGTTCGTAGCAATTTAACGGTTTCCCTTTCAGGCTAAAAACCGCCTGGCAATCTACATCCCTTGATTTGGTGATGGATCCAGAAGCCGAATCCCCCTCGGTAATGAACAAGGTCGTTTCGTATCTTTTATCGTGGGTACTGTTAAAGTGCACCTTGCAATCTCTCAGTTTTTTATTGTGCAGGGATGCTTTTTTTGCCCTGTCGTTGGCCAGCTTTTTAATGCCCGCTATATCTTTACGCTCTCTCTCAGACTGGATGATCCTTTTCAAGATCGCATCTGCCACATCAGCATGTTTATGCAGGTAATCGTCCAGTTCTTTCTTTACAAAATCATTGATGAACGTACGCACAGATGGACCTTCTGGCCCCATGTTCTGCGAGCCTAGTTTCGTTTTGGTCTGCGATTCGAAAACGGGTTCTTGTACCCTAACAGAAACAGCAGCGATGATAGATGCCCTTACATCACTCGCGTCAAACTCCTTTTTATAAAATTCGCGGATGGTCTTTACTACTGCCTCCCTAAATGCCGCCTGGTGTGTACCGCCTTGCGTGGTATGTTGTCCGTTTACAAAAGAGTGGTAATCTTCACCATATTGTTGTCCGTGGGTCATTGCAACCTCAATATCGTTCCCTTTTAGGTGGATATCGGATAACGGATTTCTTCGGGTTTATTAAATTTAGAAAGCAGGTCGTACAAGCCTCTTTCCGAAAAATATTTCTGGTTATTGAAATTGATGGTCAATCCAGTATTTAGAAATACGTAATTCCAGATCATGCTCTCCACAAAATCTGGGATATAATGGTAGTTCCTAAAAATGGTATCGTCTGGGTAAAAGGTAATCGCGGTACCATTGCGTTGTGTCGTATCGATAATTGGATGGTCAACAACGATTTCACCTTTGCTAAATTCTACTTTTTTTGTTTTACCATCGCGGTATGATTGCACCACAAAATTGGTAGACAAAGCATTTACAGCCTTGGTACCCACCCCATTCAAACCAACCGATTTCTGAAAGGCATTGCTATCGTATTTACCACCGGTATTGATCTTAGACACACAATCGATCACTTTACCTAAAGGAATACCACGGCCATAATCGCGGATGTTGACCTTATGATCTGACAAAGTAATATCAATTGTTCTGCCCGAACCCATTACAAACTCATCGATAGAGTTATCTACGATCTCTTTTAACAAAACATAAATTCCATCATCTTGGGCAGATCATCACCAAGTTTACCAATGTACATCCCTGGACGTAAACGAATATGTTCTTTCCAGTCGAGTGAGCGTATACTATCGTCGTTGTAGATTGGTTCTGCCATATTTTTATGTTTTAATTGATATTAGAAAGCGTGTGGTACAGATTTTCATCTGCAGCAGCAATAGTACTGTAAATAGATTGTTTCCTTGCTGTATTGCCCGCCATCCTGAGCAATGAGGCCAAAAAACAATTCAGCATTACAAATTTAAGCTAATCTAGGTGCAAATCAACCACAAAGTTTCCACAAATAAACATTTTTGCTTGGGTCTGCAAACTTTTAACTCCAAACTAAAATTCATATCTTCCAAGCTCAAATTTAGATACATGCAAACTAAAAAGCAGCTCTCTCTTTTCGACCTCGCTATGATCGTGGTCAGCCTCGTTATTGGAATGGGAATTTTCAGGACTCCAGTTAATGTTGCGGCTAAGGCACAGATACCAGAGTTATTCTTTTTAGCTTGGGCAGTTGGGGGTTTTGTGGCTTTGTGTGGTGCTTTAACTTATGCAGAAATTGGTTCGAGATATCCAGTTACAGGCGGTTATTACAAGATATTTTCAGTCTGTTACCACCCCTCCATCGCCTTTGCCATCAACTGTATCATTGTAGTTTCTAACGCAGCATCAGTAGCAGGTGTTTCCTTGATCGGTGCAGAATATTTAAGCAAGGTTATTTTAACTACAGAAATGCAAACTGGCGAATACAGGATGATGATCGCCGTGATCAGCATCATTATATTTTATGCCGTTAACCTCTTAGGTCTAAAAACCAGTTCCAGAACCCAGAACATCTTAACCGTTATCAAGATCGTAATGGTAATGACTTTGATCTGTGCTGTTTTTTTTGGCGAGCAGACCACCAGCATTACCCCTATTTTTAAAACCGCATCGGGTGGTTTACCAAGCTGGAGCGATTATGGAAAAGCATTAGGGCTATGCCTCATTGCTGTTTCTTTTAGTTTTGGTGGTTACCAACAGACCATCAATTTTGGTGGCGAGGCGAAAGAAGCCAAAAAAGTTATCCCACGCTCCATTATTATTGGATTGGGCATTATCATTACTTTATACATGGCCATTAATTACGCTTATGTAAAGGTGATTGGCTTCGAACAACTGAAATCTGCCGAAAGTATTGCCGCCATCTTAGCGGGTAAGATCTTGGTCCTGCAGGATTTTCGCTGCTTTCCATATTGATCTATTTCTCTGTGTTGGGCTACGTCAATGTTAATTTATTGAGTAATCCACGGGCCATGTATGCCATGGGTGAAGAAAAAGCCTTACCCGGCATCTTTACCAAGAAAACAAAAAAGAATGAAGTGATGATCGTGAGCTTAACGGTTTTCACCATCATTGCCATCTTTACCATATTTTATGCCCAGACTTTTGATAAGATATTGAACTACACTATCTTTTTGGATAGTATAGGGATGGCATTTTCTGCCGCAGCGATCTTCTACCTGCGTCGAACAACAGCACATCTGGACAAGAAGACCATCTATACCATGAAGTTCTATCCTGTACTGCCGATCATCTTTATTGCAGCCTATCTGTTTGTTGCTTTTAGCATCTATAGCGATGACCCCAATGCGGCACTCAACGGTTTGTACATCTTTGCAGGATTTGTGGTCATCTATTTTGTAACCAAATACTTTAACCGTAAAAAGGAAAATATCAAAAGCTAATGGATCTATCTTACATCTTAAATGAACTTGGAGAAGATAGGGAGCAATATTTTAATGCCGTTGCCCCTCCTATTATGCAGACCAGTAATTTCAAGTTCGATACCGTACAAGATTTTAGGGCTGCACTGGCCGATGAGTACAAGGGCAACCTGTATTCGAGGGGATTTAATCCAACCATTGATATCTTAAGAAAAAAACTCGCTGCCCTAGATGGTACAGAAGATGCCTTAGTGTTTAGCAGTGGTATTGCCGCAGTTACGGTACCTGTACTGGCCTTATTGAAACAGGGCGACGAAGTGATCTGTGTAGAGAACCCTTATAGTTGGACCATCAAACTTTTTAAGGAATTTTTACCGAAATTCGGCATCTCTACTACTTTTATTGATGGTACAGACCTTAAACAATTTGAAAAGGCTATCACCAATAAGACCAAACTGATCTACCTCGAATCGCCGAATACCTTTAGTTTCGATGTTCAGGACCTCGAAGCTGTGGCTACACTTGCAAAGGCCAATGGCATATTAACCATGATTGATAACAGTTATTGTTCGCCACTTTACCAGCAACCAATTGCTTATGGTATTGATTTGGTTGCACAATCGGCCACTAAATACCTTGCAGGGCATAGCGATGTAGTTGCAGGTGTTTTAACGGGCAAAAAAGAAGTATTGGAAAAGATTTTCAACAAGGAATACCTCAATATCGGAGCAGCATTGGCCCCACAAAATGCCTGGCTATTGTTACGTGGTCTAAGGACTTTGGAAATCAGGTTGGAAAGGATTAGTGAAACGGCTGATCAGGTGATCAACTATTTAAGTACGCATCCAAAAATTGAACAGGTTTTACATCCTTTCAACCCAAAAAATAAGGATTTGGCATTGGCACGCAAACAGATGAAGAAATGTGGCGGCCTTTTCAGCATTGTGCTAAAAGTAGCATCGATTGAAAAAATAGAGCTATTCTGCAATAGTTTGAACCATATCTTAATGGCCGTTTCTTGGGGCGGACACGAAAGCTTGGTCTTCCCGGCCTGTGCGGGAATCAGTAAAACCGATTTTGACCCACACAATAAACGACATGTGTTGATAAGAATTTATGTAGGTTTAGAAAATGCTGATTACCTTATTGCTGATTTGGAACAAGCGCTTGGCAAATTATAGATGTCTATCAAAAAACTACCTTTTAAAAAACAATTGGCTTATGCATCGGGGATGATGGGTTGGAGCATCATGACCAATCTGATCATTGTGATGTTGCCTTATTTTTACCTACCCCCAAATAACTCGGGTTTATCTCCATTGATCCCACAGTTATTGGTATTTGGTGCTTTTAACATCTTATCTCTTATTGCGGCATCAGGCAGGTTATTTGATGCTGCTTATGATCCTTTTATCGCTTCGGTTAGCGATAGCAGTACCAATCCAAAAGGCAGGCGTTTTCCAATCATGAAATGGGCCATCTTGCCAGCTATTGTTTTTTGCAGCTTGGTATTCTGTCCTTTGATCAAAGGAGAAAGCTTGCAGAATGCTTGGTGGTTAACGGTGGTACTGGCCGGTTTTTTCATCTCTGTCACCACTTATATCATTCCCTACAATGCTTTATTGGCCGAATTGACCCAAACACCCGAAGAGAAGGTAAAACTCTCTACGCTACAACAGGTAGGCTTTGTTTTAGGAATCAATCTTAGGGGCACTCTGCAATAATTTTGCCGACCTGATCCAAACCGTTTTCCATGTAACTGAACGTTTCCATGCATTGCAGTATACCATTTGGGGCCTGAGCTTGTTTTCTGGAATTGTGATGGTGCTTCCCGTTATCTTTATCAACGAGAAAGAATACGTGCAGAGCAAACCCACACATATTCCGCTATTGCCGGCCATTAAAAACACCTTTAGAAACTCCAATTTTAAATATTACCTTATTTCGGATTTCACCTATTACACCGCCTTAAGTTTAATGAGTAGTGGCCTGCTTTATTTTGTAACCGTATTGCTCGGCCTACCCGATTCTGATGGTGGAAAGTTTATGGGGCTGATGGTTGTACTCTCTTTGCTATTTTATCCTTTTATCAATTATGGCTCAAAAAAGTTTGGGAAAAAGGCATTGGTGTTATTTGCCTTTGGGGTATTGAGCTTGATTTTTGTGACGATCTTCTTTTTAGGCAAACTTCCCTTTACACCAACCAACCAGATGTACATTTTGGTCATCTTTGCTTCTTTTCCTTTGGCCGCACTAGGTATTTTGCCCAATGCCATCCTAGCAGATATCGCACAGAAAGACACCTTAGAAACTGGAGAAAACCACGAAGGGATGTTCTTTGCCGTAAAATACCTTTTTGTTAAACTGGGGCAAACTATAGGGATTGCCATTTTTGCCATGTTAACCGTTTATGGTAAAGACCCGGGCAATGATTATGGACTGCGCTTAAATGGTGTAGTTGGTTTTGCCTTGTGTGTATTGGCGCTGTTGTTTTTTACAAGATTTAAAGAGACATCGAGTAGAAAATAGATTTGTATACTTGGTTCATTGGTGTCATTGGTTCATTAGTGTCATTAGTTCATTGGTACTGAGAACTGTTCACCCACAACCTTCTACTTCCCAACTTCGGGCTTCTGACTCCCTACTCTAGACTTCCAACTACAGAACTTTTCCTTTTCCGTTATAATTTATGTATCTTTGCAGCGAAGCAGAATTTCTTTATCATTTAAAGCAACTCGCAAGTTAGTCCTTCCAGCAATGATTGTTCTAGCTTCTTCGCAATTTTACATTTAAAAAATTATACTTTGTTATTTTCAGAATTAAACCTCATAGCACCTATTTTAAAGGCGCTTGAAACCGAAGGTTATACACAACCTACACCTATACAAGAGCAATCTATACCCTCTATTTTACAAAAACGCGATCTATTGGGCTGTGCCCAGACAGGTACTGGTAAAACAGCTGCATTTGCGATCCCGATGTTGCAATTGTTAAACCAACCACATACAAATATTAAAGGCCCAAGGGCAATTAAAGCATTGATCTTGACCCCAACCAGAGAGTTGGCCATCCAGATCGAAGAAAGTTTCAAGGCCTATGGCCGTAACCTACCTTTAAAACACCTGGTAATTTTTGGTGGTGTTGGACAAAAAGCACAAACCGACGCCCTGCACAGAGGTGTTGATATCTTAGTGGCTACACCAGGTCGTTTATTGGATTTGATGAACCAAGGTTTTGTTAACCTACGCGATATCGAGATCTTTGTTTTGGATGAGGCCGACCGTATGTTAGACATGGGTTTTATCCACGATGTGAAAAAGATCATCGCCAAACTTCCAGCTAAAAGACAGACTTTGTTTTTCTCGGCTACCATGCCAACAGAAATCCAAAAACTATCGAGTACCATTTTAACCAACCCTGTAAAAGTTGAAGTGACACCAGTTTCTTCTACTGCAGAAAAAATACAACAAGCGGTTTACTTTGTAGAAAAGAACGACAAGAAAAACTTGTTGATCCATCTATTAAAAGACAAAACGATTGAAACTGTTCTGGTATTTACCCGCACCAAACATGGTGCCGATAAAGTGGTGAAAGACTTGATGAAGATCAATGTAAAGGCCGAAGCGATCCATGGAAACAAATCGCAGAACGCACGCCAAAGAGCATTGACCAATTTTAAAGCCAGAACCACTCGTGTATTGGTAGCTACCGATATTGCAGCCCGTGGTATTGACGTGGATGAATTGGCACATGTGATCAATTACGAATTGCCTAATATTCCTGAAACTTATGTACACCGAATCGGTAGAACTGGTAGGGCAGGTTTAAGTGGTGTTGCCTACTCATTCTGTGATGGTGAGGAAAAAGAGTTTTTGGATGACATTGAGAAATTGATTGGTCTAAAAATCCCAGTAAACGAAGAACATCCTTATGCCATGAGCTGGCAAAGCCTACTATCGGCTGCTGCTGAAGCAAAAGGCAAAGGAAAGAAAAAAGGCAACCAACGTGAACCTCGTGAGCGTGAGCCGAACCTGAGTGGTGCAAAAAAGAAACCACATCATGGTGGTGGAAAGCCCAACCATACCGGTAGTACCGGAAGCGTTAATGCTGGTGGTGGCAACCGCAGGTTTAGTGGTGGTGGCAATAGAAGAAGAGATTAGATTACGTTTTGTCATTCCGAAGAACGAGGAATCTCATTTAAGAACTCCTAGCCTGAGATAAATCATTACGTTCAGTATGACAAAATATAAAAAAAGGCCCATGGAAACATGGGCCTTTTTTTATCGTTCTGTATTGTTGGGCCTGGTATAGACCATCTGCATTACATTGATGTTGCGCATGGCAAAGGCAGCTTCACAATAGTTGAGGTAATAATTCCACTTGCGGATAAAACGTTCGTCGAAACCCAATGCTTTTACTTCGTTTATTTTATGGTTAAATTCTATAAACCATAATTTTAAGGTGCGGGCATAATCTAGTCCAAGATCTTTTAGGTCTACCATGGTCAGCTCGCCCGAATTGTTGATTGCTTTGTTCAACTGCGCAACAGATGGCAATAATGAACCAGGAAAGATGTGTTTCTGGATCCAGTCTACGCCTTTGCGCAAACTATCGTATCTACTATCTGGACTTGTAATCACCTGAAAGGCTAAAATTCCATTCGGCTTTAAAACCTGGTTACATTTAGCAAAATAAGTTTCCAAGTAATTGTGCCCAACGGCCTCCAACATCTCTACCGAAACAATCTTATCAAAAGTCCCTTTGATGTCTCTATAATCTTTGATCACAATCTCTACTTTGTCAGTTAAACCAGCTGCTGCAACTCGCTGTTGCGCCAATTTTTGTTGTTCTTTAGAGATGGTCACCGATGTTACCTTACAGCCATAATTTTTGGCCATAAAAATGGCATTGGCTCCCCAACCACTGCCAATCTCTAATACATGGTCGCTGGCTTTTAAATGTAATTGCTCACAAAGTCTACGGTATTTTTCATCCTGTGCAGCGGCCAATGAAAAGTCTGGCGTTTTAAAATAAGCAGCAGAATAGGTCATTGAAAAGTACTAAAAATGTAGCAAAGAAATCGTTGTTCAGGTCGTAATGCTCAGCGATGTTTTTTTGAGAACCTGTAATACTGTTCGATCTATTGTTATGGTACATCCTGTTGAACCATTTGCACAAGTTCAATCCTAAGGTTTTCACCTTATTTCCAGAAACTGAGGGTGCATTTTCGATATTGAGGATGATCCATTTGATCACATTGGTGATGTTTTCTGTTTCCCATAGGCCATCTACATAGGCCTCGCCAAAACCAATGTCGCCATAAAGTACCACACGCTTAAAAAAAGCAGCATCAGTAACAACGATATGTGCCGTATGACCCGAACCTGGGTTGCCGATTCTCGAGATTTTCTCCATTGGGCAGTTCGAGTTGCAAAAAGCCCTTGTTCATTTTACAAAGCGCGGCAATTACCATGTTCTGATAAAATCCGCTTTTTTGTTTGGTAATAGAGAGTGATGACATCTGTTGATCTTAGTTTGGTTTATAAGGTTTATATACGTCTTTTTGTAGGTGTTGGTTTGCAGCTTTTGGGTGATAATTTATTTTTTTTATCCATAACCTAAATGCCTGCCAATGGATCAGCCACATTACCCTTAAGGGAATCAGTGGAATAGAGAAAAAATAGCGCAACATATTACCATTGGTCAGTGGTTTTCTATCGCCCTTCAACGTACTGATAAAGAATCGCTGTCCTTCTTTATCATAATCATCTATCTTAATATCAAGCTTTTCTGTCGGAATTACAAGATTAAAATCAAAAAAGGTATCAAGGTCAATAAAGGGGGATACGTAAAAAAGCTTTTCTACTTTTTGTCTGAATGTATTTCCAGTCAGCTCGTCTTTACCAAAAAAGAAAAGCTTCATTTCGTGATAAGTATTGCTGATTTCTGCTACTGCACAAAGTGGATCCTCCGGTCTTGTCAAAGCAGAAATAAAATGACACAGGATTGAAGTTATAGCCTAACACACATAAATTGGTCAACAACATGATTTTTCCATGGCCAATCTCTATCTGATTTGACCTAAGATAATCGCTAATGTTTTGTTTAACATTTTTGCTTTGATCGGGGTTTTCATTAGGCAGTTGCAAATGGTCCTTATCTCTAAAATTAAAGAGATTAAAACGGTTATAACTAAACCATTGAAGTTTTTTATCAAGTAGCCCTATTTCATCCAGATCAATATAAAACAGATAAATATTGTACCAAAAGCCATGCTTTTTAGGTGCAAGCCGATGGTGCATTACCTTTGCTGAATAAATGGATGAATTGAACATATTTAATTTAAATAATTTTGTCATTCTGAGTGAAACGAAGAATCTATATTATGGAAAGAGATTCTTCACTGCGTTCAGAATGACAAAGCAAAAAATATCGAGATTATAAATCCTGACCAACATAACAAGCTAAAAAACATTAGCCTCAAAACCTATTCCCCCATCCTCCTCCATTTTCCCTCTTACATCTTCCATTATCATAGTTTTTCACAAAGTTTTACCGCACTTTTATAGGCATCTTCGTGGAAACCATATTTAAAATAACTGCCACAATAATAAACCGGACCGGCTTCGTTCAATAAATACAACTCCTTTTGGGCCTGCATAGCAGGTACGTCAAATAAGGGATGTTCGTAAGCAATTTCCTTGATCACTTTAGTTTGATCTAATGTGGTCGAAGGATTGATCGATACAAAATAATCAACCTCATCAGATACCCCCTGCAGTTTATTCATCCAATAAATTGTACTCGGCACCAAAACATCTCCTTGTTTTTCTACGCGGTAGTTCCAACTGCTCCAAGCCAGTTTTTTCTTTGGCATTTGTTTTTGGTCGGTATGCAAAACTGCCTTATTGGGCTGGTACTTAAATTTTGATAACAATCTTTCTTCATCAATGGTTTTATCTTTAATGAGTTGATACGTTTGATCTGCATGACTTGCCATTACCACTTTATCAAATTCAAATTGATCTCCATTTATTGTGGTCACCTTTACCTTTCCATTTGGCAATCGTTCTACGGCAATTACTTTGCTGTTTATTTTGATCTTGTCTTTAAATGGTGCGATCAGTTTTTCGCGGTAGGCCTGACTTCCCTGATGTAAGGTATACCACTGGTGTTGGGTATCAAGTCCTAAAAAGCCATGGTTTTTAAAAAAACGGATCAGCGATACTGCTGGAAAATCCAAAATCTGTTCCATTGGTGTAGACCATACTGCAGAACTCATCGGAATCAGGTATTTCCATAACATATCTTCGCTATAGCCAAACTCTTTAATGTATTGCCCCAATGAGTGATTTACGTATTTTGAATCATCTAAAATTTTTACACTTTCTTTGTTAAAACGATTGATCTGCAACAGCATCTTTAAAAAAGTAGGATTAAAGATATTCCGTTTTTGGGCAAACAGGTGCCTCATACTTGAACCCGAATATTCCAATCCGTTGGGTAGGTATTGCACACTAAAAGACATGTCTGTTTTTTTTACAGGCGCATCAATCTCTTTAAACAACTCGCACAAATGTGGGTAGGTCTGGTAATTGAAAACCATAAAGCCCGTATCGATATAAACAGGTTTTCCGTTTTCCATTACGGTAACCGTATTGGTATGTCCGCCTATATAATCAAGCTCTTCAAAAAGGGTAATATCATATTTTTGATGTAGGAAATGTGCACAGCCCATTCCTGCTATTCCTGTACCGATAATTGCTAGTTTCTGCATTCTTAATTAGATATGAGTATTGCGATATGAGATTTGAGACAAGTTGGCCAAACCTTATCCCTTAAACCTTTTCAAACAGATAATGGCAAACCATCCATTCGTTTCCTTTATTGTAATTGAACAATTCAGCACAAGCCATATAAAACAAACGCCAATATACCCACCATTTTACGGCCTCGGCTTTGCCATAAGTGTTGGCTAAAATCGGCATGATCTTTTTTATGTCTGTCCATATTGCTGAGCCAAGCTTCTGATGTTTTACCATAATTGGTTCCGTTTACTACCCAATGCTCGCTGATCTTCAGGTCGTCGTTAAAGTAAAAGAACAAATGGTTAGAAGGCATGATCCACCTGTAAAAAAGTATTTGCTCATCCAATCGCTCTCGTCTACCACTTCATATTTATAGGCTAAAGTTTTGTGTGTAAAAATGTGTACAAACAACTTTCCATCTGGCTTTAAGAACGAGGCTACTTTGGCCAGCAACAATTTATAGTTGCGCATGTGCTCAAACATTTCTACCGAAACCACCCGATCAAAAGTATCAGCAATGGTAAAGGTGTTCATATCAGCGGTAAGTACAGTGAGGTTTTGTATTCCTCGTTGTTTGGCAGCATTGTCGATAAATATTTTCTGCGTGGCCGAATTGGAAACTACGGTAAATGTACTTTCTGGAAACTTGGCCGACATATACAAAGACAATGAACCCCAGCCACAACCCAGTTCCAACACATTTTGTCCGTTCTGCAATTCGGCTCTGTTACAGGTCAGCGCCAACATATCGTCTTCAGAGGTATCAATATCTTTTACCCCCGGGTTCCAATACCCACTGCTGTATTTTAAGTTTTTGCCTAAGCAGTATTGAAAAAATTCGGTGGGCAACTCGTAATGTTGCTCGTTGGCATCGGCGGTATTTACAGCAATCGGCGATGATTTCAATTCATTGACCAAGTTCATGAATTTTCGCTGCTGCAATTCCTCATCACCAATGGTTTCATCGGCTAAGCGCTGTTTAAGGAGTTTTCTAATACCAGCACGTAAAACTGTATCTGGCAATTGATCGTTTTCTAAAAATTTATCGTACCACATATAACGGAAAAGGGTTAATGGAAGATGTAAGAATCATATGCTAAAGGTTAATTGATGGAAGATGTAAGAGCTTTGATGGAAAATGGATTCGAGAAATGATGACGGGTTTTGCATTCTGCACATCTTACCTTTTCCATTCCCATCTTACATTTCATTTCATCCATCTTTTTTAATCCAAGGAAAAAAAGCACTCGTTGTTTCTTGGTATTTTTTATAGGCTATAGGTTTGCTGCGTAAATTCTGTTCTTCGTTATTTGGTACTCCGGTAACTTTTAACAATAGGTATAAAATAATCGCGGGACTGATAATGGCCAATATGCCCCATGGCGAAGCTAATGCAAAAACAAAATAGCCCATCCAGGTTAACCACTCAAAAAAATAATTGGGATGGCGGCTGTAATACCAAAGACCCCTATCACAGACCTTGCCTTTATTGTTTGGGTCTTTTTTAAACTTTGCCAATTGTTGGTCGGCAATCATCTCTCCGAAAAAAGCAATTGTCCATATGGCCACACCAATATATTCTAAAATATCAAGTTCTTTAACAGGGTTTGCCGTAATGATCAAAAAAGGAATGGCCAGGATCACATTGGAGATGGCCTGAAATTGAAAAAAGAAGAAAAAATTGCGATCGGCTTTTTCTCCCCATTCTTTACGCAATTGTTGGTAACGGCCTTCCTCTTCAGCCAAATGGCCGATTACCCTTTGCCAAAGGTGCAAACCCAACCTTACTTCTGCCAGCAAGAACATGCCACAGATCAATAGTTTGCGCGTTTCAAAACCATCAGATAGGAAAAACACAATCAGAGTAATTACAGGGAAGTTGAGTGCCCAGAATACATCTACAACACCTGCATTTTTGATTTTCTTTGCCCATAGCCAAACCAAAAACATAATGGTACAGCAGGCAACTAGACAGAGTAGTGTAATGAGCAGTAGCGCGTTAATTTGTGGCATACGGTAAAGCATAAGTAATTTACTACTAAGCAAGAACCTTCTACCTTAAATCTTTCGCCTTATGTCTTACTTAATAATTCTTTAACACCTTCGCCTGTTTTTAGTTTGAAAAGTTGGATCAAAACATAAGAACAGGTTGCAATGCTACCTAAACATACGAATAAAATCAGCCAAAGGATTTTAAGAAACACAGATTTTTCTTTATAAAACATCCACAAAGTGATGATAAAGATATTGGCATAGAAATCCCATAAGGTGGCCCTCATCCAGGGGATAGACCCCAGAAAATCCCATTCCTTAAATAGGGAACTCTCTAAACTGGTACTGACCACTACATAGTTTACCCAAATTAAAAGGGCGGAAAAGACAATTTTTAGGGTAGTGATCATAAGCTTTGGTTTTAGATTTTTCTGATCTTAATGATACGCATCCAATGTAATACCTTCATTACTGGATAGGTAGGATCAAACTCCCACCAACGGGTGGCAAAGTTTGGACTGTTTGGTTTTTTGTGGTGGTTGTTCTGAAACAATTCGCCCATCAACAGAAAATCCCAAGGAAGCGAGTTTTTGCTATGGTCTTCATTATCATGATTGGAATAACCATATTTATGTCCGCACCAATTTACAATAGCTCCATGCAAAGGTCCCATCAAAAAGTGGATCGGCAACAATAAAAACATCCACCAATGGTTGGCAAAAATGATGTAAAATCCAATGTAGAACAAACCACATCCAATTCTCCAGGATCCACGAATCGCCAATGCGATCTACTACTGGCCACTCAGGATAATTGCCCCTAAATGCAGGTTCTGGTTCTATTTTAAAGTGTAGGTAGTTCATGTACATGTTCTTTGTAGCAATCATCATCCCAAACACATCCTTAAAAAAATGTGGCGAATGTGGGTCTTTCTCCGTATCACTATAAGCATGGTGCATCCGGTGTAAAATGGCGTATGCCCTCGGATTTAAAAAAGAAGAGCCCTGCGAAATCAATAGCACAAGGTAGAAGAATTTTTCCCAGAAGGGTTCCATCTTAAACATCTTATGCGAAGAGTAACGGTGCAGAAAAAACGTTTGGCTAAATAACGATAAGAACCAGTGGGCTAAAAAGAATATTAAGATGATCATGTAAAGACTGTGTAAGGTATAAACGGATTTTGAACGAGTTTAGTTTTCTGTTGATTCTAAAGGTCCGTAAATCCGTTGATACGGTAACCTGATTAAAGCAATCCATGCAGTAGCCTGTCTACAATTGTTGTAGAAATAATTACTGTAGCTAGTTTTGCGCATATAGATAGCTGACTGTAAAAAGCGGATTATCTTCCAAAGTCGTCTTGTACACGAACGATATCACTTTCGTCTGATGGATTTTCGGCATCGGTATGTTGCCAGATTTCGGCAACTAC
Source organism: Pedobacter sp. UC225_65 (assembly GCF_042698365.1). Taxonomy (GTDB): domain Bacteria; phylum Bacteroidota; class Bacteroidia; order Sphingobacteriales; family Sphingobacteriaceae; genus Pedobacter. The sequence continues at coordinate 4,065,765 of NZ_CP170550.1, read as the reverse complement.
GCCCCAATCGTTCAAACCGATCAAACGGTGACGCTCACCTTGTTGTAATTTGATCCTATCTGTAGGATGGTATTCTTTTACCTCTCCTTCTTCGTCGGTTGGACTGGTTTTGATACCCACAGTACCTGTAACTACTTGCCAGATCTCGGCCCTACGATGATGATACTGCCATGAAAGGCGTGTATTTGGAGCTACAATTAAGATTTTCGGACTCAATTTACCACCAATTTTAAGGCTATCAACATTTAAGCCATCAAAATAAGTATCTGCAAACTGTTGTGCCTGTGCTTCATCAATTACAAAAAAGCCACCCCAAGGACGGGTTTCATCGCGGTTTACGATGTTAAAACCTTCAATTTGTAGGCGCTGGGCAACGGTATCGAATATATCTGTTTTTTGAGTTTCCATATTGTTGTAAAAATACGGCTTACAAATTAAAAAAGCCCCTAAGAGCTTTATATTTTTTTCAAAAGATTTATTTTTTCTTGGACCATGCATATCTTAAATTATAGAAGATATATCTTTTCCTTTGTAGAATTTAGTTTTTTTGTTTTACTATTAGCAGTATATTGCTATGTTATTCAAGTTCATAATTTATTTAATTTTTAGTTGCTTCATTAGAAGAAACTTCCCAAATCAATCAAGCCCCATATGACGGAAACTACACTCTCTTCCAAAGTATTATTATTACTTTTTTTTATGGTGTCTTTATTTACCATATTACATGCTCAACCCTTAATCAACCACGCTTACAAAATAGAGTTCAATACATTAGTTATTGTCTATTTTTGGATGGCAATTGTGGCTTGTTTTCTCTATGTAAAAGAAATATGGATCAATAAATATGACATATTTTTTTTCATAATAACGGTCAACCTTCTATTGATTACATTTATAAATTATGACCATAGAAGTGATTTAAGCCATATTGAAAATGTGGGTTATGTATTTTTGATTTACCTGCCAGTAAGAGTTGTAATGGGATTAGACCATCTTACACAAAAACTTAAAAAGGAACTCTCTATCCTATTTATCATTGCCCTATCCATCATCTTAGCAAAATCTGTCTTATCTACATCTTGGTTAAATAATATAAATGGAGGTACTTTTAACTCTACCTACTTTTCAAATTACATCTGCTTATTTGTTCCTCTCTTATACCATATTAAAAAGAACATCCTTACTAACACATGGCTTAACAGGGCTGTAGATGCCATTATTATTTGCATTATTATTATTTGTGTAGTTAACCAAGCCCGAGCAAGTGTTATTGGTTTAAGTATTTTTATTTTATGTCAATTAAACTTCCGTGAGATTTATAAACAGCATAAAGCTTTATTATTTGCTTTTCTAATCGGAGGCTTTGCTTTGTTATCCTATTTCTTAATTGGCAATAAAATTGCCTCTGCAACTGGTAGGTTATTTATATGGGAGAATGCATTGAGCTTGATTAAAGAACACCCACTTGGAATCGGATTGGGAAATTTCAAACAAGAATATACAGTACTTCAATCCAGGATTATAAGTGAGAGCAGTTTTAATTCTAAATTCTTACTCGCAGACATTAACGATTATGCTTTTAATGACTTACTTCAATTTATTATAGAAGGGGGAATACAAATGATTTTTCTTCTTATGTTTCTTTGTTATTCTATTCTAAAATCAAAAAATCGGCTGTTAATTTCATCTACCCTCCTTGTTTTTATAATCTCTTCAACCTCTTATACCCTACATTCTTTTCATTCATTTGTTATCGTTATCGTTCTCTTTTGTTTGTTTACGAAAGATGAGGTTTCTAAAAGAAAGATAAGCGCACTTTTTTATATTCCTACTTATATAGGTTTTTTATGGGCAATCTTATCTTTTATCTCTTATTACAGTCCAAAAACTGAAGCGAACAACATGTATAATAACCTCTTAAATTCATACCGAAAACTAGATAATAAATATCTGTATGACTGGGGTGCAGAAGAATTTAAAGATGGAAATTTTAAAGAGAGTATCCTATTATTAAAACAATCAGGAATTGAAGATTATGATATAGATGCAAATCTCTTACTCGCACAATGTTATGAAAATATAAACAATATGGCCGCAGCTGAAAAACATTATGTAAAGGCAAACCACATATTACCTAGAATGTTTAAACCAAAGCATTATCTACTGAAATTCTATTTATCGACCAACAGGGAAAAAGAAATTATCAATATTGCTAATGAAATTATAGAAACTCCAATAAAAGTCTCTTCAAATGAAATTCTTACGCTTAAAAAACAAGCAACAAAGATATTACAAAATAAATAGTGGCTAATTATAATTGATAACACCTTATAAACTACCCTTTTGCTTAAAAAAATAATCTTAAAGGGAATTCTGAACAATAATACCTAAATTATTAGTAGATTTTATATAAATTAGGGAAACCTAAAACACTTAAGATATGAAATTAAAAAAACTATTATCAATTGGAATCCTTATGTCTATTCCTACCTTTCTATTTTTCATCTCCTGTAAAAAAGAGCCGCAAAACACAAAAGAAGAGCTAAAACTTAAAGGAAAAGATTTTAGAACGAAAGTCATGTCAGGTTCATGTAGTGGCTCTGAAACCAATCAAACAAGGTGGACTGTAGAGATTTATCATGATAACGATACACTTACAGGTCTAAGAGTTACAGAACAGATTGAGTATTATTGTGATGGGCTTTTATTGTCAACTTATAGAAGACTTATGGAGAGAGAAGAATTTTGGGTACAAGTTGATACATCTCAGTATAACGTTCCAGGTCCGCAAGCCTCCTACACTACTTGTTCTACTAATCGTTTCGACGTTAATAATATTCTTCATTTTAATCCTGGTTTAAGGCAAATGGACAGAAGTGTTCTGGAGCAGATCTATGCTAAAGTGCAAAATTACCATGACTACGATTATAATGGCTCGTATGTATTAGCTGATTTAAATACTTATGGTTATGGCAGTAATGACAAATTGATTTACGCAACATTTGGCTATCTTGCCAGTTCTGTATTGGGAAGTGTCAAGGCCAAAGAAGCATTTAATAATGTTCCATCAACTTATGGGGGTTCATACCAACCTTGTGACTTCTCTATTTATCAAAATGCTGCAGTGGCGGGAGCAAATTATTTTTCATCACACTATGAAGCTTCATCTGATATTCTCACTTTGCAACAAGCCTTTGCTTATTATTTAGACCGAATCGCTTCACATACCTTATAATTCATATAATCTAACATAAAGTATAAAAAACTTTTACACTGCCTCTAAGCAACTTAGCAGCAGTAACAAAATATTTAACCTCGTCTTGTCGATTTTAGTGCTCATTTTAATTATCTGGAAATTAACATTCCTAATGAGGTGGGTTAATGGAATTTGGTTTATCCTACTTTATGGATAAACCAAATCTCCACTATCTTCAAAATATCCCTTAATCAACTTACTGGAAGTTATTTCAGGAATGGCACATCTTTTTTTGTAAAGCTCACCGACATTAAGACCTCAAATTCCTATTCTGGCTGATAAACGGGTTACAATATAATCAGGAAGCCTACAACTTTAAATACACTTTTTTGAACAATATTGTGATATTGCTGAAGGCTAAGCCTTAAAGGTTCTGATTTAATATTTAGGAGTTATATTATGACCCCTTACTAAGCAAAAACGGCATCATAAAGATTTGATTAGTTTTGTGCTTTCCTATAAAGTCACTGCAGTCGCGGACGGTTTGGAGAAACTGTATTCCAACACTGCTATTTTCAGTTCGAACAGCAGTTTGTGTCTGCCTTATATCTTATGGTATGAATCAAATAGACCTCCAATTTCGAAGATTTTTATATTTTATCAAAGCGGATGATAATTTGCTTCCTTTTCTCGACAAAACTAAAAATATATTGGTAGACAACAGCAACTTTAGCTATACGCCATACAGAACAACTAAGGATTGACAACTTAAGCTGGACCTTAACTAGGCTTAATCTTAGACTTTATTTTCTTCTTTACCTATAGTTAATTCTATTTGAGATTGTGTCAATCTATTATTCTCTTCAATCGATTTGTATATCCCTTTGAGCAATTGTATTTGTTCATCTTGTTTTTTGATGATCACTTCGACTTTCCAATACCAAAGAAACGCCTGTCTTAGTACCATGAATATCACAACACAAATACCAATACCTAATAAAATGCCAACCACACTGCCTATACCAGAATTATTAGGCTCGGAGTATGCTTGTCCAAAACTTGCTAAGGGCAGCAAGGAAATCAATGCTAAAATTGTTCTTTTCGTCATACGGTTAAATTTAGTTCAATTGCCAAATAAAGTCATTGTTTTGATCACTGCGGTACGGTAAACCATAAAAGATGTTAGTTTCTGGGTAGTTTGTTTTCTATTGAAATAAAATAAAAATGCCCTTAAAAATTAATTTAAGGGCATTTAAATAATAGGTGGAGAATATCGGACTTGATATCGCCTCAATAGCTTCATTCAAACGCCGTTTTTGATGCTCTAAGAGCGGTTTTTTATTTATCATTTTGGGTAATTTGGCTGAGTTTTGGCTGAGTTTTTTATTAATTATTGAAATTAAAGATAATCAAAAAACAGTATTAAAACTAATTCTAAGCCACATTTTATATCTATAACGTGTCGATTATATTATTATCTACAACTATTATTTGGCTACAACCATCACATCCTCCAATTCGATATTTGATTTTCAGGCTCTGAGCTTTTGTCTGTGGAATACAGATTTTTATTGACCCACCCTTAGGAGCAGGGGGACAGTCTTGGCTGAATACCAGACTGGAAAAGCAGAGCAGAGTGAGAAGCGGTAAGTAGAATTTCATATTACCAATTGATAATCAGCCAAGTAAAGATATCAATAAATATTAATAAACAATAATTGTATTACAACGATTATCGATTTTTTCAATCTCAAATTACAAAGAATAATGATAAATATCTTGTCCTGAAATAGCTCGTCATTAATTCAAGCCAAAAATAAAAACAAAAACAGAAAAGACTGTATCGGGCGAGACAGTTTGGAACGAAACAAGGTGGAGACGTTTACGGAAACACAGTTTAAAAAGTGTTCGAAATTATTTTGAAATTATTAGCTTTAAGCAAATCTTACTTATGAATAGCTATCACGCCAAACCTAAGGAACTTGCGATGTATGTCTTCAAATATTTAGAACAGACTAAAAAGAAGAATAAACCATCAATTCCCACACTAGAAGAATTATTTGATGTGATGTTTTATGCAAGCATGAACACTGAAGAAGGGGAAATGATCAAAGTCAATATCATTTATTTTAATCCGAACTCATGGTGGCATCCAACTAATGAAAATTTACTAAGTGATGAGTGGCGTTTTGCAAAATTTGATATGCCAATTGAATTTAACATTAAGAATTTGGTTAAGCTAGCAAAAGCAGCAGATCCATGGAGTAGTTCACTAGCCGTATTTGCAGATGATTCTCATAACTTACAAATCTATGGGATGATAGACCAGTCACTTCATACACAAAGTTACATGAACCATGAAACGGACTTTAAGCCTGATCAAGCCGGTATTTTCCAGGCAACTATCACAGGAATTGGTAATTTGGCAGTTATATATAGATTTGACCTAATCGCGACTTTAAAACATAATGTTCTAGTAACTGAATTTTTAGATGTATTAAGGTCCGGTCCTATTGCTCAATCAATAAAAAGTAGAACTGAATATCAAAGGAAAGACCTTGGTAGTTTTAGGTTCAATAGTAAAATCCATCTAGAACATCAAAACTTGCTGACTAATGTATGGAGAAGTGCAATATCAAGATTACTTATTCATGTTCGCAATTACAATCATGGAGGAGCAATTTTAATTACCGATAATTTCGATGAGATAAAAATTAAGTATCCTATTCAATATGGTAGATTAAGCCATGTTATTTACCATTTTGCGCTCACCACCAAGAGTAACGAGAGTTTATTAAAACAAATTCAAGACTTTGGAGATTCACCAATCGACAATAGTAAATATCAAATGTCAAAAATTTTCGAAGAACTCTTAAAATCTTCATCAAACGAACTAAAAGGTGCTATTCGCTTCATAGCTTCTCAAAGTTGTGTGGATGGTCTAATTATATTCAATAATAAACTTGATGTTGAAGGTTTCGGAGGAGTTATTAAAAAAATTGACCCTCCCGAAACAGTTTACCAAGCAGATAATGCCATAATAAGAAAATCAAAATTAATAGAACGATCTACAAAGGAGTTTGGAACAAGACATCAATCAATGATTTCGTTTTGTTGGCATAATCCAAATTCTTTCGGGTTTGTAATCTCGCAAGATGGAGATATTAGGGCTATAAAAAAAGTTGAAGACAAACTTATAATTTGGGAAAATATCAAAACGCAACGGTATTTAAAAGTAAAGTCTAAAAATCGTGTATTGAAATCTTGGCAATCTTTTGAGCAAATTAATTTTATAGATAGTCCATAACCGTAGGTTGATTGTCAATTTCCTAACTCCCCTGTATTTCCATTCAACAAATAATCATTTCCGTTGATACGATAATCACAAAAAATTGATTACCAGTGGATTAATTCGTTAATATCGAAATTTTTAAGCGACCCGCATTTTTGAGAGCGATAGGAATTTAATGCTATAAAATCTCATTTGCTCAACAAATCGCTATATTAGAGTTATGCCGAAAGAGGTGTTAAAATATGAAAGACGCGTAATTGCTTACATCGACATTTTAGGATTCAAACAAATTGTTGATGATACAATTATGGCCAATGGAAGACCTAGCCAGCCAAGGATTAATTGGGTATTGGAAGTTTATAAGATTTTCAATATAACTGTAAAAGGGAAATTCTCCGGTGACGTTGTAAATGATTACAAGCCACAATCTATGGTTGTTACATATTTTTCAGACACCATAGTCATTTCAGTGAAGTATAACGACAAGCATGATGCCTCGCGGCTAATACATTTTGTAAAAATGATGCAGGCCACTCTAGCAGACAGGGGAATTTTTTGTAGGGGTGCAATTACAGTCGGAAAAATAATTCATACTAAATCCATTATCTTTGGCCCAGGCCTTATTGACGCGTATACACGTGAAAAAAATGACGCAATATTTCCGAGGATTATAATTGACCAAAAGCTTGCGAAAAGGCTTATCGATGATTGTGTAGTGTGGGTATTGGGAATACATGGTGCATTTTTTTTCAAAGTTCCTAAAGAGGTTGTTAAAGAGGACGAAGATGGCCAATACTATATAGATTACTTTGTTTTATATACTCCTGAGTGTCGAGAATTTACTTCATCTGAACAAATGTTTCATTTATTGAATAGTGTTCGACTCGCTACGGTTAATGAAATAGCAATTTCTCATCTCAAGGATGATAAACACATCATGAAAAAATATCAATGGATGCGTAGGAAATATAATGAAGCATTAAAGCTGTATAAAGAGGAATACTTAGAATTTCTTGAAATGGTGCCAGGCGTATCCTATGAATATTGCTTAAAAATAAAACGACTTAAAACGATAGATGAACTGGAAATTAACAAGGCGGTAAAATACTGGATAAAATACTGGAAATCATAAATAGGTAATATAAATGATTTTTTATTTATCATCGATAATTATAGCCATAACTTATGTAAAAAACCTTGTCTATTCAATAATATGCTTACCAAGTTTAATTTACCATCGCAGGTATTTAAAGGGCTTTTCAAAGCATATTAAATAAAGGGTGTTGAACAGGGACAATATTTTCAGAATAGCATTTAGAACATCTTCAATTACTGGAAACAGCATTATTCTTCGCAAGTGGCTTGGCTGACTTCTGGCTGCTTAAATCCAATTAATTACCACGAATAGCTCAATATCAGTAATTTAAGTTTACATTGGAATGTATGCAATATTTTCCTCTAACAAGTAGTTTCGCTAGGCGACAAGAGGGAAAACTAGAATTACTTTAGAGATGATTTACATGTTTAGAAAGAACCAAGGCGAAATAAAGCGTAAAAGTTGATCGGTTTTATTGTTAACAGCCATAACTTCAATAATTGGAGGCGGGACTTAATTGGAACAATTTTGGAGGGTTTATTGGAATAGGTCGTTTTTAGGAATCCTTATCAATATAATTTTCAGTATCCTAGAGGTCTCTTGATTCTAGGAATTCTTTAATCTCGTCTTCCGGTAAAACAAAAGAAAAGGTTTTCGGTCCATCAGCAAAGTCATTGCTTCTCACAGTGATTTCAATTTTTATATCTGCCGGCTTTGAGAAAACAAGCGCAATCTGACCATTAAAGATGTCAGTTTGTATACCTTTCTGCTTTACACGAAGTGCTGTGTGCGTGCCTTTTTTTGGAGTGATTTCATAAATAGAATAATCGCCATGATTTTTAAACTCCACATTCATATCCTTAATAACAAATGGAGGCATCATCTTATCTAAATGAGGTGTGTAAGCGAACAAGCTTTTATCGCGGCTATTATTGTACAATTTATATTCCTCATCTTGTGCACACTTTGCGCTAACACGTTTATTGTTATAAATTTTGGCCTCAACATCCAAATCGATAGAGGTGTTTGATAGGTTTTTTGCATCAACCCGTAAGTGTTTTATATAACCGGCATAACTAAGTTCTGAAGATTTGAAACCCCACAGTGAAAACTCAAAATCTATATCATTGCTACGGTCCTTGGCGGCAGAACGGCCAGCATATATTTTCTCTAAATCCTCGCGCCTTAATTCTCGTGTGGATGTACCTGTCCTAACAAACCCGGTGCCGATTCGGTAAATGGTTCCTTTCTGATACGTATCCTTATATTCTTTCTTAAATAAATAAGGCCCTTTACTATTGTCAAATATCCTGAAATAAGCCAACCGGTTTCCTAGGTGAATAATCTCTTTGTATTCAAAATTTATTTCGGGCTCTATATATTGATTTAAAAATTGTTGGTAAGATGCTTGGTCATGCAATTCGTTAATAGGCTTAAAACCAATCGCCATTCCATTTTTTTCTTCAGCTCCTATAATAATAAACTTATCTTCTTTGCTGCTGAGGTTCGCGAATGCGCATATATCCTTTAAAAATTCACCTTTCTTGCTATCGCCTTTTCCAATAGGATACTGTTCTAGCTTAAAATCCAACTTTGTATTCTCACTTTCGTTTTCAATCAGATTGATAATGGTTTCTTTCATGACATTTCTATTGCTATAAATTTACAAATTTTATGTAATTACCGGTAAGTATGAGAATTAGCATAGGCGTTGCCTAGACAATGGGAGCCAGAGAATGCTAATTGTTTAGTTAAATGGATTAACCTACCTTTATAACAACCAATTAAAACTTTATGATTCATAAAATTGAAAGCCTCGTATCTATCGGGAAATTTGGAAATTACCAGGCCAGCGGAGATGTCGCATTCAAAAAGTTAACTCTTTTCTATGCTGACAATGGTAGTGGAAAAACGACAATTTCTTCGGTGTTCCGCTCTTTGGCAGAAAACGACCCTACTCGAATAGCAAAGCGAAAAACGATAAGTTCGATGACGCCTCAAGGTGTGAGGATAATTCAACGGCCAAACGGTACGACAAACAATATCGCTCATGTCTTTACTGCCAATTCATGGGGTTCACAATATGCCAATATTGAAATTTTCGATATACATTTTGTAGACGAGAACATCTATTCAGGTTGCAGTTTTAACGACGATCATAAAAAGCAACTACATCAATTCGTTATAGGTGCACAAGGTGTGGCAATTCAACAGCAGCTAGATCAAAATAAAACTGATAAAACCAATTCGAGAAACACACAAACGAGCCTTGAAAATCAGATTATTTTGACTGTGGCTAATGGGCTCACCCAAAGTATGCTTACCCAGTTCCTGGCTATTAGCCCAAATAAGGCAATAAATATAGATGCGAAGATTACCGCTGCGACAGCATCATTAGCCCACGCTAATTCAAATGCAGTCATTCAAACGCTGCAATTATTAAGCAATCAAACAGCAATCAACCTTAATATTGATTTTCAGGCATTGCTCAATGACCTTCAAACAACAATGCAAAGTCTTCAAGATGAAAGTTTGCAGCAGCTCTTCGATCAGCATTGCGAAAATTTGGAAGAACATGGAATCGCTGAGCCCAAAGCATGGTTGAATAAGGGATTCAAATATCGTCTTAGTCAAACAGAGAGTGGCGAGCCGTCCCACTGTCCCTTTTGTAAGCAGTCGTTAGATACGCCAACGGATATTATCAATGCTTATACCGAGGTATTTAACGCCATATTTAATGAATACTTAGCTAGATTGCAAGGGCATCTTCAAAAACTGGGAGAAATAAACTTGGATGTTGAGATACAGCGTATAGAAAGTATTGCAAATGCCAATAATAGTCGGATCACCTCCTGGGCAACGCACCTTGCTGCCGGAACAATCCAACCGTTAACAGTGATAATAAATGATGCACAGGTTTTGCGTGATGGGCTTGCAAACGTCATTAGCTTAGTACAGCAAAAAATAGCAAATCCATCTGTGGCCGTTAACACAACTAGCTTAAGTAATTTCGAAGACCAGATAACGACAATAACCAGTGCCGTAACAACACATAATCAGCAAGTTGCATCAGCAAACGTAGCCATTACTACTTTTAGGGTTGGAATTCAGACAGTGGTTCAGGCACAGACAGAATTAAATGAACTTACACGTATCAAAAAGAGGTTTGAACCTACCAATGCTGCCATTTGTATCCAACTTCAAACAGAACGTGGTACACTTAAGGGTTTGGAAACAGCCTATACAGCGCTTGCCCAACAACAGCAACTGGCGGCACAAGCTTTCTTTACCACATACAAAGATCGATCAACCATTATTTACACAATATATTCAAAACACCATTTCTGATAGATAATGTAGTGCATGTTGGCCCTCAAGGTCGAGGAACACAAAATAAAGTAAATTATAAATTAACACTAAATGGGCAGGAAATATCTTTCGATGCAAGTCAGCAAAACAATGTAAAAGATTGCTTAAGCGAAGGGGATAAAAGTACCATTGCGCTGGCATTTTTTTTGTCCAAACTTGATATTGATCCAGCTAAGGCTGATAAGATATTAATATTTGACGACCCGCTATCTAGTTTCGACAGTAATAGGCGGATGTATACGGTTCAACTTATTCACAACCTGCTTCCACAAATCAAGCAGATTATTGTGCTTAGCCATAATGAATATTTTCTTCACGAGATTTATAAAAGAGTTGCCGCCGTTGACCGAAAAACGTTGCGTATCTATCAGAACTATCAAACAGGTAGTTCGGGAATTGAGGATTTCGACCTTAATAAACTGGTAGAAAATGATTATTTCAAACATTTGAAAGAACTAGAAGATTTTCTCCAGCATCCTGATATTCTAAAAAAAGATATTGTTTTGGGCTGGCTGCGTAATGTTCTAGAAGCGCATATTCGCTTCAAATTTCACCGCCAGTTGAGGGAAATCCCACAAAATGACCAAACCTTTGGAAGGATAATCACTCATCTTACTACTACCGGCGTAGCTTTTCGGGACAGCAATACACGGAATGTAATTGATTTACTAAAACTGATCAATAACATATCATGCAAGCCACACCACGGAGAACCAACGCCAGATTATGTCGCGCTAGGAGTTGACCCTGCAACCATAAACGAAACGGAGTTGTGTCATTTCATAACCGATACGATTAATCTAATTGACAATAGGCTTTAGCACCGTATTTAATACTATGAACCCGAATTAAAAAAAAAAGAAATATTAAAGAGGCTATCAGAAAAGCAATTTAGACAGGAATTGATCATCCCAGTAACTCTAGTGTCTAATAGAGAGGGTTAGTATAAAATTATATTTTAGAGATTATAGAAAATTTGTTTTACACAGGTCATCGAAGGTTTACCACATGTTCCTTTAGGATAGTGATTAAGAATATAACCTTTCCATCCCCCTTCTTTCAATATCAGATGGTCAATTAGCTATGAGAGCTAATATCTCAAGCTTCAGGTTTCGATTTTAATTCCGCCTTAAGAAAATCACTATAATCAACCATTTCCTTGTCCCCATCATTTAATTGTAAAACAAAATTAACCTTACCAAGGAGGTGCCTTAAATAGTTTGACTTAGTATTCTTGGTGTTTTTTAAATGCCCTTCTAGAGTGAATTTCTTTATAAAATAAATCTCTTGTCTAATTTTGTCTCTATATGATTTTGGAGCTTGGATAGCATCATTTACAACAATACCTGTTACTTCTTGACGTACGTTCTGTCCCATAACTTTTACTTTCTCCTTATTTAACTTGAGGGAAAGTTTTGACAGTTCAGTATTTACATATTCAATTGATGCATTTATATCCATTTTACCTGATAATGTGATATCATCCGCATACCTTGTGTATCTTAAGTTATTAGATACTGCGTATTTTGAAACTTGCGAGTCAAATGTTCTTAGGTATAGATTTGATAGATAGGGACTAGTTGGAGCACCCTGAGGTAAATATTCGTCACAGCAACATAGCTTACTTAGAAGATTGGCAACATTTGAGGAATAACCTACCCCTTGGAAAATTTGTTCGATTGATGGCCTTTTTATGTTTGTAAAGAAGTCCTTAATATCTAAACTGAGCACCGTTTCTTTTCCTTTATGGTACTTAACGTTGTCTAATAGAGATCTTTTCTGTACATAAGCCTTTGCAAACCTACTAACTGGGATAGAATATAATAGTTCTTCAAGTATCCAAATCTGTATTTCCTTTAAGCTTGGTAAAGGTTCTTTAAGGTATCTTGGTTTCTTATTTTTTTTCTTAATTGGGAAAGATCGATAGAAATAATCAGTGTAAAGTACCGCTCTTTTGATGAAATTTTTCCTGTACCCAACCAGAACCGACAAATTTGAGGTATTGAAAATAACTGGAAGATTGTTTTCAATCAGAGGTCTTGCATAGTTAAGACACTTTTGAACATTCTCCTCAGAGTAACCAGCTTTAGAAGCCTTTGAACGGAAGAGGTGTTCGTAATTGTCAAAAGTCATCTTTTAAATTTCATTAGGGCTCGGTAAAAGCCCGAGCCCGTTAGAACAAAGCGTTTAGTATGGAACAAAATGTTTTGGAGGGGTCCCTGAGGCTCTGCCTTGGGGAGGAAAAACTTTTGGTTCATGCTAAACGCAATAGCTTGAAAGATCATTCTGATACAGGACCGATGAATCACCGCCCCGACGCTGGCACACAGCGTAATATCTAAAAAGTAAGTTCTCTTTCGTTAGGTAAATATATATCATTTTTTCCCATCTTGCTAATCTTATTTTTCACATCGGGTAAAATCCAGTCCGCTTTATTAGTGCTTTTAAAATTAACCCATTCCTTGTTAATTTTAGTTTTGCCTGCTGTTGTTAGTTTAATCTCATCATCAACAAACACTAATAACTTTAATTCAAGACCGGTATTTATGAGATCGCCTATTTCTTTAAAGGAAACACCCTCCTTTAACATTTGTCTAACATCGCCGTTCTTTTTTACGATTGTCAATAAGATATATAATAGTCTTTCGTTTATCATCTTAAAAATGGAGCTTTATAAACTTTACCACCCTTTCTATAGCTCATCCAAAAAATCGGGAAAGTGTTGTTTGGTGTCCTATGCATTGAAACTAAAGCCTCTGATTTATTATAACCTAAGGAATATTGACCGATTTTAGGAATAAAATCCTCGATGCTCCTCATGATTGAAATTTTTGCTTCAATTTCAGAAGAAGCATAAAAGTCAGATATTCCTTTGGTTCTTGTATGTGCACTATAATATGATATTTTTAGCTCTTTCACTTTCGATAAACTTTCGGCTTGTGTCACTAGCGTTAAAACATTTATTACTTCCGCCTTTAACGTCTCATTTTTCAAAATTTCCTCAACAGTAATTTTTAGGGTATCTCCAGAGCCTACGAAATCATCAACTAAAAACAATAAGTCCTTGGGGCCAAATTTGATCCTTTTTATTTGAGTATAACTATCAACAACCTCAAAATTAATGTGTTCATATCTCTTACCTGCAAAAGTAACCGATCGAAACATATATAAAAAGGGCATTGAACTTTTGGCCTTACCAATATCCTTTGGTTTAACGATTGGGAATACAATAATTTTTTCACAAGAAGCTAATTTTGCATCTTCAACAATTGTTAGTTGATCTAAAATGGCTTGAAAATATTCATTGAAGCCAATCCAAAGATATCTTTTAGCTAAGTCCAAAATAAGATTTTTTTGCTCGTCTGAAAAATTTACTAGCATGTCCATAAAGCTTTTATAAGCCTGTTCCTGACCAGATTTTGAAAACCAGTTGTTTTGCGTAAAAATTTCGTGAAGAGTATGCATATCCTTAACAGATACTTTAGAGTCGTCAATTGTCATTGTACGCAAAATAGAAAAAATATGAAACTTAAAATAATTTAAATAGATTAATGAGAATATAAGTTGGTTCAAAAAAGAATATCATATGTGTTTTAGTGCATTGAAGTTTTTTTTATATAAGTTTACTTAAATATAAGTTTACATGACTGCAGATAATAGCGCCTCTTCAAATTCTGTAGCCGATAATCTTAATTCTGGAGATCCAGGCGATGATGTCTAATTAAGATTTCGCTATCAAAACACTTATGCAGGAATTATATCACTAATGATGTTAGAGGATGCCCAGCCTTATTGCCCGCAAGGGCCGCCCGATATTTTTGAGAATATCAGGTAGCCCTTGTCCAACTAAGAATTGCTTTTAGCTCAACGCATTTACACCAATTTGCAAACTCCTTGCATAAATAAAAGGTAGCTTGTGCCCTTGATATAGCGTTCCTATCATAATAATTTCATGCCCTATTATTTGTGTTAAATAAATTATTCTCCACTATTATTTTCTAAGAATGAATTTTTATAAAGACTAATTCAAACATCAATTTTATTTCATTATTATATTATCATAATTTATCCCATATGGGTAAAATTATTTGGAATTAATCTTGTAGATAAAGACATTAATGCAACCTCCCATAGAAGAAATCAAACCACTCGAAAACCATAATTAGCTATCTATCAATTTTTTATATGAAATATTAGTTACCCTAGTTGAAAAAGTAGACAAGCTCAATAACAAGCTCGAACAATTTTCAGACCTATCAAAAAAGATTACGGAAATACATAAGCTACATTTTCCAGAGTTTATCCAGAAAGAAGAAGACTTAACAAAAAAATTTCTCGCAGAGATCATACTTGGTATCCCAAAAAGACGTAATAAACGTAAAGTAATTGGGAAAGAATTATAGTTCCGGTTAAACAAAAAACACCTTTAGATATACTCCAAAGGTGTTTTTCGATTGCCATAATAAAATTTTGGACTTTTCTTCCCATATGGGAAATTTAGGTGGAGAATATCGGATTCGAACCGATCACCTCTTCACTGCCAGCGAAGCGCTCTAGCCAAATGAGCTAATCCCCCAGGTGTGGGATGCAAAAGTAATTAAAAGTTTAACGCTTGCAAATTTTATTTTAATCTCTTTAGTGATCTTTATCAAGAGACAAAATAGCTCATAAATTCCGCTCTCTCATTTTATTTAACTAAAAATTAAGGCGTATATTGCATTTCACTCTCCTACTTTAGTTACATGTTTAGAATAAGTTATATTGATAAAAACATTACAAAAATATTAGCCAACGACCCCGATCCCTTAAATATGGTAAGGGCAAGATTTTTGGCCCACGGTCTTTCTGCAAGCCTGATTGTGCTGTTGCTTACCCTTCCTTCTTTCTATATCCATGAGCAATACCTCTTGTTTTTCCGTTCTGTAACAATCATTTTGGCACAGGCCGGACTGATATGGGTATTGTTAAAAACACCCAAATGGAAGTTGGTGGCCCACCTTACCTGTATTATTGTAGCGGTATTGATCTGGTCTAACTTGTTCATCTTTTTGCAAGGTATCAAAATCATTTCCCTGCAATTTATGTTGCTATTGGTGGTGATGAGCTATTACCTTTTGGGAATTAAATGGGGGGTATTTTATTCGTTGCTCAGCATTCTCTTTATGGGAATCAACTTTGCCCTTTATGGGCAAGAGGCGATGCTGACCATCAACAACCAGATAGAGGTAGACAACTACAGTTTTTTGACCGTTTTTGTGTTCAACTTTTTATTGATCATCTACATCCAACATCATTTTTTTTATGCTTTTAACGACACCATCAAACAACTAAAGATCAAACAGGCTGAAGAAAAGAAGCTCAACGAAAAACTACAGGAAACCATCACGGTATCAGAACAGCTCTCTAAGGCAAAGACCAATTTCCTCTCTACCATTTCGCACGAGCTGCGCACCCCACTTAATGGGGTAATTGGCATGAGCAATCTGTTACTTTTAGACAATCCCCGAAAAGATCAGGAAGAGAATTTGAATATCCTTAAATTTTCTGCCAACAACCTCTTAAGCCTGATTAACGATGTGTTGGATATCAACAAAATAGAGTCTGGAAAAGTAGACATTGAAAAAACACCTTTTGGGGTTTACAGCTTGATCCACAATATTTTTGCAGGATTTAAAAACAGAGCCGCAGCAAAAGGCTTAGGTTTTACTTTAGATTGCAGCAGTGAATTAAACGACCTAGGCGTAATAGGCGACCCCACTCGGCTTACCCAGATCTTAAATAACTTGATCGAAAATGCCCTAAAATTTACCAAAGAGGGAAAGATCAACCTTACCATCAAAGTAAAAGAAAAAATGGACCAGAATATTAGGCTCTATTTTTGCGTGAGTGATACAGGGATTGGGATTCCGGCAGAAAAGCAACAAATGGTATTTGAATCTTTTTCGCAGGCTTCTACCAGTACCACACGTAACTATGGCGGCAGTGGCTTGGGTTTGTCTATTGTGAAGAACCTGCTAGAGTTACACGAAAGTAATATTAACATACAAAGCGAGGTAAATGTGGGCACATCATTTACTTTTGAAATTGTTTATAAAACATTTGATCTTTGATCAAAACATACCTATAGAACCGAACAACAAAAGCATTGAAGACATGGACATTAGCAGTTTAAAAGTTCTGATTGCCGAAGACAATCAGATGAATACTTTATTGATGCGAAAACTATTGGCCAAATGGAATATCACCCCAGATTTTGCGGGCAATGGCTCGGATGCTGTTGAGGCCTTCAAAACAAACAACTACGACTTGATCTTAATGGATATCCACATGCCGATCATGGATGGATACGAAGCCTCGAGTATCATCCGGAATTACAGTGATACTGTAAAATCTAACGTACCTATTATCGCTTTAACTGCGTCTGTAGCCTTAGATGTAAGAAATAAAATAGCCGAGGCCGGCATTAACGATTATGTATCGAAACCTTTTAATCCTGAAGAACTGAGGACAAAACTGGAAGAAATAGCTTCGCATAAAAGTGCTTAACTAAAAGAGGGTAACCATAAGGCTACCCTCTTTTTTGTCTTTTTGCTAAGCATATGTTCTTCAAATGGACAAATTGTAATATTACATTGAAGCATTGTTATTTAACAATACAGCCTCGCAACTTTACAATGGCTACTGTAAAGCTGCAAGGCATGATTTTATTTTTTTGCTGTAGAAAAGGAATAGGGGAAAGCGCTTTCTTTTACACCTCTTGTTTTGTTGGGTGTTGCGGTCATACTGAAATCCAATACCGCCCCTTTTTGCAGGGCTGAATGACTTAACCAGTTTTTATCATAAGTCACTCCATTAACCTTTAAGCCCCCCACATACTTGTTATTGGCATTGTTGGCTGGTGCATTGATCACTACGGTTTTACCATTCTCTAAGTTCAATGTTATCTTTTTAAATAATGGCGCACCAATTACATACTGGTCTACTGCTGGCGTAACCGGATAAAAACCCATGGCCGAGAATACGTACCAAGCTGAGGTTTGTCCGTTGTCTTCATCGCCGCAATAGCCATCTGGTGTAGCTTTATACATCCTGTCCATGGTTTCGCGTACCCAGTACTGTGCTTTCCAAGGGGCACCACCATAGTTGTACAGGTAGATCATGTGTTGTATGGGTTGGTTACCATGTGCATATTGGCCCATGTTGGCAATCTGCATTTCACGGATTTCGTGATCACACCTCCGTAATAACTGTCATCAAATATCGGCGGCAGGATAAATACAGAATCCAGTTTATTCACAAACTTTTCGTTTCCACCCATCAGTTTGGCCAAACCTGCAACATCTTGAAAAACAGACCAAGAGTAGTGCCAACTATTGCCTTCGGTAAAGGCATCGCCCCATTTAAAAGGGCTAAACGGCGATTGAAAACTTCCATCTTTATTTTTTCCCCTCATTAAACCAGTAGAAGGATCAAAAAGATTTTTATAGTTCATTGCACGTTTGGCATAGATGCCAATCTCGCTCTCAGGTTTGCCTAAAGCTTTACCCAATTGATAGATCGCAAAATCATCATACGCATATTCTAAGGTACGGGCAGCATTTTCATTGATTTTTACATCGTATGGTACATAACCCAATTCGTTGTAATACTTTACGCCTTTACGGCCAACGGCTGTCATCGGGCCTTCGTTATCTGCTCCATGTTTAACGGCCTGCCACAAGGTTTCGATATCGTAACCACGCATCCCTTTGATATAGGCATCGGCCACTACAGAAGCAGAGTTGTTACCGATCATGATGTCGGCAAAACCAGGACTGCTCCACTCGGGCAAAAAGCCACCCTCCTTATAATCGTTGATCAAACCCTCCTGCATCTCTTTGTTGATGTCGGGATAAACTAGATTCAAGAAAGGATACAAGGCCCTAAAAGTATCCCAGAAACCTGTGCCTCCAAACATATAACCTGGCAATATCTTCCCATTGTAGGGGCTCCAATGTACGATCTTGTTGTTGGCATCAAGTTCGTATAATTTGTTAGGGAAAAATAGGGTCCGATAAAGTGACGAGTAAAAAGTTCTGGTCTAATCCACCGTACCCCCCTCTACTGCCACCCTACTTAAGGTTTTGTTCCAGATGGCTTTGGCTTTGGCTTTAGTGGCATCAAAACCATCCTTGGCCAATTCTCTTTTTAAACTGATTTCTGCTTGTTCAAAACTGATAAATGAAGAGGCTACCTTGGCATGTACTTTCTCTCCTTTTGCAGTTTTAAATCCAATTATGGCGCCTGTATGGTCACTTTGCAATTCTAGATCGGTATCGTTTAATTTATTGCCCGACCAAGTTTTCGAAATTGAAAAGTCTTTGTCAAAATAGATCACAAAATAGTTCTTAAAATTGCTTGGCAATGGGCCACGGGCATATTTTGAAGTGTATCCCATAATTTTGCGCTCAGCAGGAATCGATCTTGATGTACGAACCTTTGTTCAAAGCATCTACCACAATAAAGGCACTATCTGTTTTAGGGAAAGTGAAACGGAACTGTGCAGCCCTTTCTGTTGGGGTAATCTCTGTCATTACGTTGGCATCAGCAAGGTATACGCTATAATAATAGGGCTTGGCAATCTCTGCTTTATGCGTAAACCAGCTGGCACGATCGTCTTCGGTAAATCTTAATTTACCGGTAACGGGCATAATGGCAAACTGTCCATAGTCATTCATCCATGGCGATGGTTGGTGCGTTTGCTTAAAACCGCGGATTTTGTCGGCATCATATTGGTAAGCCCAGCCATTGCCCATCTTACCTGTTTGGGGCGTCCAAAAATTCATTCCCCATGGCACCGCAATAGCGGGATAAGTATTGCCATTAGACAGGTCTGGTTTAGATTGTGTACCCATTAACGGATTGATCCATTCTACCGGATCAGTAATCTTACCTACAGTTTGTGCAGATAGACCTAAACCGGCAAAAACTAGGGTAAGTGTAAGTAATTTCTTGATCATTATAAATTGTATTGAATGAGCGGATATCAATTGTTAAGTGCCTGGGTTGGCTGCATAGGCAGTCCAAAGTTCGTCTACCGTTTTTCCGGTCAGATTGGTCCAGATCGTATCTTTATAGGTATGTGTACGCATGGCATCATCTAGTTTCACTACAATGCCAGGATTACTTTTTTCGAGGTAATTTAAAAACCTTGCCGTAATGCGGTAGGCATTTTTATAACTCTGTTCGGGCTTAAATGGGGTTAATGACCAATTGGCTCCTGCGTTATCTACTCCATATTTATAGCGTACATAATCTGCAATGCCCTCTGTTAGCCAACCTGGTCCGCCTCCTCTGCCATAATTCTGTACCACATGCATTACTTCGTGCGTCACTACATCAATATCGCCGGGGTGTTTCCTAAACCAATCGGGATTATACACAATTTTACCCCCACCTGTTGCTGCAACTCCCTTATAGGCCGTGTCTATACTAAAAGTAACCTCTTTTGCCGTGTTTTTGTTATAGGCATTGGCCAATACTGGATATACCTTAAAAAAGGTGGCTACCATCCGTTTTTTTAAGGCAGGATCAAAGCTCTGGTCGTTGTTTAAAAAGTTTAAGGTATAGCCTTTTTCTTTAAACACTTCTGGATTTTGTGCCTTGGCTGTACCTACACCCAATACTAAACACAGGGCAACGTGCAAGAGGTTTTTCATGTGATATTAGGTTATGGTTTATTTTAACAAGTGTGGTTTTTCATTGTATACCTTCCATAAAAACTCTCCAAACAAGGTATTTGCCCAAGCAAACCAACTGCGTGTAAAATCTTTCGGGTTATCTTTATTGAAACTCTCGTGCATAAAACCTTTACCAGCATGGGTATTTTTAAGCATGGTAATACATTTTTTGATTTCTGCATCGCTTACAGAAGTCATGCCTTGCATGGTGATCGCCATTGGCCAGATCATATCCGGACCAATATGCGGACCGCCTACCCCTTCGGCAAAAGTACCCTTAAAGAAATAAGGGTTATCGCTCGATAGGATAAACCGCCTTGTATTTTTATAGATTGGATCGTCTACTTTGATCGCCCCTAGGTAAGGCATAGACAATAGGCTGGGTACGTTGCTATCGTCCATCATGTAGGCACTACCAAAACCATCTACTTCAAAAGCGAACATTTTGCCATAGATCGGGTGGTCTTTAACCGCAAACTTCTTTAGGGCTGCATCAACTTCTGTAGCCAATGCGGTAAGCTTATCGGCCAAGATCTTATCGTTGTGTAGGGCAGTCACCATTTCTGCAGCTTGTTTCAAACTACTTACCGCAAAAAAGTTAGAAGGATCAAAAATGGATAGATGGTGGCATCATCGCTTGGGCGGAAAGAAGAACAGATCAGGCCTATGGGTTTTACCGGAAAACCATAACCATTCATCGAAAGTGTATCTGTTGGATACAGACTTTCGCGTTGGAAACGGTACGGACCTTTACTGGTTTTACGTTGCTGTTCTACAAATGTTTTTAAGGTAGCTTCTATGGCTTTTTTCCATTCGCCATCAAATGGTGCTTTATCCCCTGTTTTTTTCCAATAGTTATAGGCCAAACGGATAGGGTAACACAATGAATCTACTTCCCATTTGCGCTCGTGCACACCTGGTTTCATCGCTGTTTTATCATTTTTCCATTCGCCTATTTTATTCGGGTCATTGTAAAAGGCATTGGCATAAGGATCTTTTAAGATGTATTGGGTTTGACGATTGATTACGCCTGCAATCAGGTCTTTGATCTTCTTTTCTTCATTGGCAAACTGTAGGTAGGGCCAAACCTGTGCAGAGCTGTCGCGCATCCACATGGCATCGATGTCTCCAGTAATCACATAGGTATCTGGTCGGCCATTCTGTAAGCTATAAGTTACCGTGGTATCTAAAGTATTTGGGAAACAGTTTTCGAACAACCAGCCCAACTCTTTGTCGGCTACATTGGCCTGAAAGGTTTTAATGGCATTGTCTACCGCAACACTTGTAAAATGGCGCTTTTCTAGAGCAACCCTTACTACCGGAAAATCAGGTGCGGCTGCAAACGAGAACTTAGATGCCAGTACACCAGCACCTAGCAAACTTGTATTCTGTATAAATGTTCTTCTTTTCATATCTATCTTGATTTAACCAGCTTTAATGCTCGTTTGTTATTTTTTCTGTTTGTTGTCTGTTTAGGTCCCAACTACTTGCTGCACCAATCAATGATGCATGTTCATTTAATACCGATAGTTTAATGGGAATGATCAGCTTATTTGCCTGTAGTTCTTCGCTTAAACTTACACAAAAAAGTTCAATGGCCTGGGCAATGTTGCCCCCTAAAATAACCACTTCGGCTTTATTTTCTTTGATAATGGGAATTAAAAATTGGGCCAGACTATATCCAAACTCTACAAATACCTGTTGGGCAGATTTGTCGTGCGCTACCCTATCGGCCAATTCTTTTACGCCTGTCAATGTTTCTCCACTTAGTTCTTTGTAACGCCCTACAAACCATCGGGTAGAAAGGTAATCTTCGGCAATACCATCTTTAAAGGGCGAGTTCCAAAGTTCGGCATCTGTTGCAGAGCCATTGATGGAAATTGCCGAGCCTAAACCTGTTCCCAACGTTAAGCCCAATACACTGCTATATCCTTTTGCGGCTCCACTAAATAATTCGCCCTGCATAAAACCTGCAGCATCATTCACAAAATTGATGTGGGTTAATGGGGTCCCTAAACGATTGGCCAGTTCTTTTTTGATGTTGACCTGGTAGAGGTCGTTGAATTTATCTTGTTCTTTGATCAGCGAAATCCCATGCTCATAATCAAATGGTCCGGGCATGGCAATGCCGATGTATCTTTCTTAATTCTACCGAGCCTTCAAATGCATTGTTGATGACTTTGCACCAAGCACTTAAAATTTCTTCTTTATCTTTTTTTGAATCTACTGCGCTACGTTTAATAGAACCTTCAATCAAGGTTCCATTTTCTAAATTTACCAATGCGGCCGTAATGTGCGAACCGCCAATATCTACCCCTAATACAACAGGTCTACTCATGTTTATCTTCTAATTCTATATCTTGTTATCCTTAAACCAAAAGTATCAATTATTAAGCAAAACAGCCTTCTCATTCGCTTCAAGCAATAATGACACGCTATTTGCTAAAGTGTTGGTAAAACAAAGGCATTTCTTATTTGACCTTATTCAACCTACCAACGTCAGTCAACCGTAAAAGCATTGATTTTCAGCAACATAAAACCAATTTTATATTTTGCTTTTAAATTACGTTAGGGTATGGCCTTACTTATTTTATCTACATTCCAACCGTAAACTTCTACTGCACAATTCTTTAAATCAACATTGTTACAATCTATATTCAACATTTGCGAAGTCCCTGGCAAGATACTGATGTAATTAGCCGAGTAAAACGCTGGTAATATTCTTTTTCCTGTATGCTTATCTATTAACGACACCCGTGTAAAAAATGCGACAGGTTGATTTGCTGGTGCGGTTAATTTAACGGCCAATCTGTTGTTACTGATAACGGTAGGCTGGATGGCCAAGGTTGTTTTGTCCATTTTCTGTAGGCCAGTATAGATACCGTTCTCGTCTTCAAGCCAATAAAAGTTTTCGCTCAATACCTGCTCTTTTTCATCCAACAAAGACAGCTGGATAAACAGCCCATCTTTCTGCTTCAGTTTTTCAATCGCATTTTTGATGGAAAAGCATTTTTTAACTGTAGCGGGGTTGATTTCGTAAAAAATCTGATCCAAAAAGTAAGCCTTGCCAGCCATATCATAAGCGGTAGCTTTTACCATCAAATTGCGTTTGGGCACAAAATGGTTATTCACTACGGTAATGATGCTATCAGCAGGGTTCAACATGATGTGCAAAGGTTCACTTCCCGACCTCAATCCATATAAAGCAGCATTTACATCAAGGTAATAATCGTACATCTGTCCGCGTAATGCCGTCCATGGGTTTTGGGTCTTCCAAATGATCGAACCGGTATACCAATCCCACATGTGTGCAGAAAAACCTTCCATTAATGATCGGTACTGGTTATAGTTGACCAACTGGGCCTTTTGTGCAAAATCTTGTACATTTTTGGCTTCTCCATAAGGTTTGATGTATTGGTCGTAGCCAATGTATCTGTGGTACTCCCAAACCGAATCTACCTTATTGGGATAGTGTGGTGCAACAAGATTGGCTTCTGGAATAAATCTTTTTAACGATTCATAATCACCTGTACCCACAGACCCGATTTCTGAATTGAAAGGGAAAGTTCTGTTGGTCCAAAATGTTTTCGGGTTTTGGATGTTATAAGGGCCATCTCCATTGCCACCAAATGTATTTACCGACATGGCATCGCTGTTAGAAAAATCGATAAAGGTACGGGTGCCATCCAATTTTGGCAAAATCTCGTCTCTTAATGGAATAAGGATATCATCGGGTGGGGTGATTCATTGCCCCCACACCAATAGGCCAATGATGCATGGTTCCTGATCATTTTGATCTGATCGGCTGCAGCAGTCAACACCAATTGGTGGTTGTCTGGATATTTTCTTCTTGCCCACTGGTCTTCCTTTTTAAGTGGATCATACCATCGACCATTACAATCGCCACTGAACCAAAAATCTTGGAAAACCAATAAACCGTACTTGTCGCAGGCTTCATAAAATTCGGGACGCTCGGTGATCGCTCCTCCCCAGATCCTGATCAGGTTCAAGTTCATTTCCTTGTGGAATCGAATCTCGGCATCGTACCTTTGTGGTGTAAACCTCAACATGGCATCAGAAATGATCCAATTGCCTCCTTTGATAAAGTCGCTGCCCATTAATGGTCGTTTCCATGCTTTGTGTATGGGTATTAAAAGCAGTTTCAATCTGCCTTACACCTACATTTAGGTTCTCTTCGTCAGAAACAGCTGTCCCAACAATAAACTGCAACCTGGTTGGATAGAGGTTTTGTTCGCCATAACCGTTTGGCCACCACAATTTAGGGTTGGTCAACAGCAATTGCGGCAATTGTACTTCTGTATTTTTTTGGGCAGGTAGCGTAATTTTTGTCTGGGTAGTTTTGCCAGCCATGGTCAACACCAAGGTGCCTGAAACGGGTTTGGTGCTGGTATTGATCAGCTCGGCAGATACTTTGATCGTGGCAGGTTGCTGTGCGCCTTCTACAGCACGTTTACCCGGCACTAGTGTAACTACATGAGGGTTTTGTAGATTTACCACTTTTGTTTTTTCGATGGTTACCTTATCCCAGATACCTGTATTACGGTCTCTGATCGGTTGTATCCAGTCCCAACCTGCGGTATATTGGGTAGTCAGTCCTTTGGCAATAGTACCATCACCACCTTGCCCACCGTTGGAATCCCCCGGAAAATCGGGTGGGTAAACCAATACGGCCAAACGGTTATGGCCATTGGCCGACAATAAGGAAGTAATGTTATATTGCTGACGCAGGTGCATGCCCTCATGTATTTGTGCATTTACCTTTTTGCCATTTAAAAAAATCTCTGTTTTATAGTTTACACCCCTAAACTGAAGCCAGATCTGTTCATCGCCTTTGGCCACTTGGTCAAATGATTTTACAAACCAATAAGTGTAATGGGCATTTCCGGTATGGTAGATGTCTTTGATCAGTTTATTGTTCATCCCATAAAATGGGTCGGGTACTTTTTTATTGTCCAGCAAGGTGGTCAATACCGTGCCCGGCACCGTAGCTTTCATCCATTGGTCTACCGGATAATCTGATCTGGATAGCTGCGCTCCACCTACTTTTACCTTATTGATATTGGCACAGGTCCAACCAGAATTGAGCTCGTATTTTTGTTGTGCTGCTACGGGCAAGGCCATGAAAAGGGAAACCAAGGTATAGGCCAAAAACAAATAAGCACTTTTTATCATCTTCATTGTCTATTGCTTTTGGTAATTAATTCATGTTAGAAACTGGTCTGTCTTTGGCATTTACACCAAATGTGGGCGAGGGTTGGTTACCCATGTAAATCTGTAGGTTACCTCCTTTTACAATGCTCTGGTGCATGAGGTAGGATTTGGTGTAAGGCTTGCCATTGAGTACGATCTTTTGGATGTATTTATTGGCTGCGCTATTGTTGATCACCTTGATCACAAATTTTTTATTGGCAGGCAACGAAATGGTAGCACCGTTTAACAAAGGCGAACCAAAAACATAAGCCCCATTGGCAGGGTTAACGGGATAGAAACCCATGGCAGAGAAGATGTACCAAGCCGACATCTGGCC
Organism: Pedobacter sp. UC225_65; assembly: GCF_042698365.1. GTDB lineage: Bacteria > Bacteroidota > Bacteroidia > Sphingobacteriales > Sphingobacteriaceae > Pedobacter. Next base: position 4,039,545 of record NZ_CP170550.1, on the reverse strand, counting down.
TACATCTTCATTGCCACACAAACCATCTGGTTTTGCGGTAAAAAATTCGCGGTCGATCTTTCTGATCAGGTCTGCGGTTTTCCAAGGTTGGCCAACGTAAGGGTATAGGTATGGGATATGATGCCCAGGCTCATTGCCTTGGGCGTAGTTCCCGATCAACCCAGAAATATCGGGCGAACTTTCCTCTCCAAACTGAAAAGGAACGGTAAACAAAGAATCCAGTTTGGTGACAAAAGATTTTTCACTACCGAATAGTTTAACCAATCCTTCTACATCTTGTGGTACCAGCCAAATGTACTGCCAAGCATTGCCTTCGGTATAGTCGTCTTCGCGGTGTTTGGAAGCAAAGGGACTAAAAGGCGTACGCCAATTTCCATTGGCCAATTTGCCACGCATAAACTGCGTTTGCGGATCAAAATAGAGTTCGTAAAGCTTGGCTCTTTTAGTAAAATATTCGTAATCCGCAGTTTTACCCAGGACTTTGGCCATACGGGCAATGCAATAATCATCTATGGCATATTCCAACGCCTTGGCTACAGATTCGTTCACCTTATCGGCAGGGATAAACTTTAATTGTTGGATATAGTCAATCCCATCTGTTTTTTGCATGGCCGATTGTTTAATCGCCTCGTATGCCAATTTTACATCAAAGCCTCGATAACCTTTTAAATAGGCATCAACAATAACCGGAACGGCATGGTAACCGATCATGGTATTGGTTTCGCTACCCATTAAATGCCAAACCGGCAATTTGCCCTGTTGTTTATAAATGGCCAACATCGAGTTGACTACATCGCTCACTTTCTCTTGATGCAAGATGGTGTACAAAGGTTGTGCGGCACGGTAGGTATCCCACAGTGAAAAAGTGGTCAAATTGTTAAAAGTAGCCTTTTTATATACTTTTTTATCTGTACCAAGGTAATCGCCATTTACATCGTTAAATAAGGATGGGGCCACCATGGTATGGTACAGTGCGGTATAAAAGATCTTCTTCGAATTGTTGGAGGCATCGATCCTCACTTTTTGCAATTCCTTCTCCCATTTTTGGTCTGCTTTTTTGATGGTGCCTTTAAAATCCCAACTTGGTAGCTCGGTATTGAGGTTCAATATGGCATTTGCTACACTTACAGGAGAAATAGCTACTTTAATTTGCAGGACATCATTTTGGATGGCCTGAAAATTAACAACAGCTTTCAATTGTTTTCCTGTAACATCAGTGCCATTCTTTAGCAATGGACCATCGTATAGGGCAATGTTCTTAACTGGTTGCGACAATTTGATCACAAAAAACAACCTTTGGTCTGTAGACCATCCTTTAGAATTTCTATATCCTACGATTGTTTGTGGGTCAATCAACTTCACTTGCGACATGACTGCTGCATCCCAACCAATCCCTTCAACCAGATCCAGCATCAGGTGAGGATTTTCTGCATCTTTTTTAAAGGTATATTGATGAAAACCTACCCTTTCTGTTGCGGTAAGTTCTGCTTTGATTTCATATTTATCTAACCAAACGCTATAATACCCTGCTTTGGCTGTTTCCTTTTCATGAGAAAAGGTAGAGACATAACCATTACTAAGGTTGTCTTTCTGCCCTTTGTCCAATACCAGTTTGCCCGTAGTTGGCATAATGGAAATATCACCAAGGTCTCCAATTCCTGTTCCACTAAGGTGTGTATGTGCAAAACCTGTAATGGTATTGCTGGCATAGTTGTAACCGCTACACCAATCCCAACCTTCAAATATATTGTTCGGACCAAGCTGAACAGCTCCATAAGGCACGTTGGCACCTACAAACACATGTCCATGTTTGGCCGACCCAATCAATGGGTCTACATATTTTGTTAAACTGTTGTTGGTATTTTGTTGAGCGTTAGCAAACTGGGTAAGCGCTGTAAGTAAGACAACGGTAACACTCAATTTGAGCTGCTTGTACATTGGCTTAATGGTGATTGATCTAAATGGCATCATAATTTTTTGGAAAGGTAACGTGATAGATGTATGTGGTGTGCAAACAATAGTTTTTAAATATATAGAACAAATAGCAGAAGCTCAGCTTGTTGTAATGAACTTAAATGATCGGCTAGATTAGGCAAACCCGATCCAGCCGATATTCAATATTTGTTATTTTTTATCCCACCAAAGTTTGGTACCTCCGTTGTCAGGTCCACCAAGTGTGGCCAAAGCTCTTTGGTAACCACCTGGGTTACTATTGATAAACTTGCTACAGAATGGTAACCTGCGGATAAATGCTGTGGTAGAGATCGTACCCCCACTTGCATTGTTGATCACAGGGAAAAGTTTCGGATAACCTGTTCTTCTAAATTCAGACCAGGCTTCCTGTCCATCAGGATAGATGGCAATCCATTTCTGGGTAATGATGCGTTCTAACTTTCTTTCGTCGGTTGCCGCTGCATCCCATTTAATGGTAATGTTGCTTAAGTATGGGCTACCCGCTAAAATATCATTTTGACCTGCTACTACGGCTTTAGGATCGATATAAGGCTTAGCCGTATGGGTATCGTCAGCCAGATAAGCAACAGCCGAGCCAGCCACACCCCACTCGTCTAGAGAAACTTTCATCCCGGTTTCGTAATTGGTCTGGATATCGCCAGCATTGGTCCACAACAACAAGGCAGCCTCCGCTTTTAAGAACCAGGTTTCGGCAGCGCAAGCCAATCTTGCTTTTCCGTTCGAGCCGCTAAAATAATCTCCATTGGCCGAAAGGGCAACAGGTTTTGAATAACTTCTATACCTGTCGTTGTCTACCAAGGTAATGCCGTTACGGATACCGATGTATTGACCACTTACTGCTGCATCAGTTGCCGGAGCCATGTATTTAGGTAAACGAGGGTCATTGTATCCACCTAAGATTGCTCCTAGCGGTGCACCTGACCTACAATCGCCCCAAGAATTGATGATGTCGTTGATCGGGTGACCTGCACCATAATTGATAAAGGCATTGTCTTCATTCTTTTCGATCAAGCCACCATTTGCAGGGTTCAATGCTTTTTCACCTTGTGTTTTAGCTGTAGCCGCATCTGCATATCTGATACGGATGGCCATTCTTAACCTTAACGTATTGGCCAATTTGATCCATTTGCTTACATCGCCACCGTATACCATATCGCCAGCTTTCATGGCGGTTACATCACCAGAGTTGGCTGCCAATTTCAATTTTGCAACAGCATTATCCAAGGTGGTGAAGAAATTGTTATAAGCTGCTTGTTGGCTATCGTAGTCTACAGAAAGATCAGCATTTGGTTTACCAAATTTGCTATAGATTACAGGTCCGTGTATATCAGAAACCTTTTGGGCCTCTATTACAGTTAAGATGTTAAGCATGGCAGAACTGTAGTTAAAAGTTGTTGAAGGATATACTTTGGTACCGTCTTCAAAACTCTTTACTTTCTGCATCACATCATCCAACTGGTTCATGATGGTCCTGTCGTTCCAACCATCCTTCATAAAATAATTGGTGTTGTTGTCTCCACCATAAGTGGTTGGGCTCATAAAATAGCCACTATACACATCACCATTCAAGTTCTGTTGCAACTGGTAGATCCAGTTGGTCTGGTTGATCAGGTTGCGTTGCACCTCTTTCATCGGGCCGATCACTTTTGTATAATCGGCATTTAGCTGCGCATCTGTAAGCCCTGATAAACTCGTATTAAATTCTTCAAAGTTTTTTTTGCAACTGGCAAATACTGCCATTGCCGCCATTGTAAGGCTTAAAATTTTTATCTTATTTTTCATGATCATTCAATCTTTAAAAACCACATTTTAAACTAAAGCCAAAGCTTCTATAAGTTGGCAATCCAAATACATCAACGCCAACACCACCTGCGTATACACCAGAAACCTGCTCAGGATCAAATGGTGCATCTTTTTTAATAAAGAAGAGGTTGGTTCCGATTGCACTTAAGGTAAGGTTGCTGATACCCTTAACTTTTACAGGAACACGGTATGATAATGATAATTCTCTTAAGCGGATTGCCGTAGCACTGTATATGTAGGCTTCGTCAATTTCGTTTCTTCCACCTATTTTGGTGTAATAGGCTTGGGCATCGGTTTTTCCGGTCCATGCTGCGCCATTGGCAGTTGCCGCATTCGGGATATTGATACCACCTGCATCGCGAGCAGCTGCACTACGCTGACTTACTCCGTACGAATCGTAAAACGGTTCAGATAAGCTCAATACCTTACCACCAAACTTGCCATCAACCAATACACTTAGGGTTAGGTTTTTATAGCTGAAATTATTGCTCCATCCCAAGATTGCTCTAGGGTTAGGATTACCTAAATAAGATTTGGTCTCGTTACGGCTCGGCACACCTTGTGCATCAACCAAGATACGTCCTTGTGCATCGCGTTGGAAGGTTGTACCATAGATATCACCAAAAGAGCCACCTTGTTTAAGGTAATTCATTCCACCACCTACAAGGGTAAGTAAGCTATTAGGATCTACACCCAATGCCGATGGGAACAATTCAACAATCTTGTTTTTATTGGTACTGAAGTTTAGGGTTGTACTCCATTTGAAGGCACCTTCGTTCATCAATTTGTAACCCAAAATAGCCTCGATACCAGTATTCTGGATGTTACCGCCAGAAATATCTCCTTTTGTACCTGCAGCCACACCTGGAGGCAAGGTTACATCTTTTAAGAACTGTCCTTTGATGTTTGATTTATACCAGGTAAAATCTAAGGTCAAACGGTTTTTGAAGAATCTCCATTCCGTACCCAACTCTATGGTATTGTTCATCTCTGGTCGTAAATAATATCTTGGATCCTGAACTGGAGAACCATCTGGACTTACATAAGAACCTGCATCGATATTTGGCTGAGGGTTGGTCCTGTTGTCTTCAATACCGTTACCTACTGTTGCATAAGAACCTCTGATCTTTGCAAAATCGATACCTGCTGGCATTTTAACCAATTCTGAAAGGATGGCATTGGCACCAACCGAATAGTAGTTATAAGATTGTTTTGGGGTAAATGCTAAAGTTGAAGACCACTCCTGTCTATCAGTAACATCTAAGAACAATTTGTCTTTGTAACCAAATTGTGCGCTTGCAAAAATAGATTGTGTTTGGATATGGTGGTTTTCAATCCTATAGTGACGGCCGTTGTCGTTTGTTCCGTTAAAGATCAAGTTAGACAATGTAAACAAGTTCGGATAAGACAGATTGGCATTCTCGATTGTGGTATTGATTTTTTTGATATCCGTAATCGATGTACCTGCGGTATATTCTATTTTAAAATCGTCATTCAAACTGTTTTTACCCATAAAGATCAAATCACCATAATAGGTTTTCGATTCGAAACCATTGTGGTAAACCTTACCATTTACACCACTGATCGTAGCTTGGGTAGTGGCATACACATCTCTTTGCGCTTCAGAATTGTAGTAGTTATAGTTACCACGAGCCTGAACGTTTAGCCAATCTGTTAATTTATAGTTTAAAGCGGCTGAAGTATAGATGTTCTTATTGTTGGTCTTCACTTTGTTTCTGTTCAACACCCAATATGGATTTTGTTGATCATCACCACCAGTATAGCCTTTATCAAGATTGATGTTCCACCAGTTTTGTGCGTTTAAGTAACGCGATGGAGAGAAATATTCGTAGTTGTTTTTGTAATTGTCGAAGTCCAATCCTCTTGGGAACAAATACAATCCCAACAATGGACTAAAGTACATACCCGGATTAACCCTGTTCTCTACTTTTTGGATAGAAGCCATCACATTCGCATCCAACGTTAACCTATCATCGAAAAACTTGCTTGAATTTCTATAGTTCAAGTTGTTCTGATCAAATTTACTGGTAGGGATAATTCCTTTATTCGTAGTGTTTGAGTAAGAAAAGAAATTGGTCGATTTATCGTTACCAGATGAGAAATTCAAACTGTTGATCCAGGTAGAACCTTGGTTAAAGAAATCGTCGATATGGTTTTTTGAAGCACCTTTTTGGCCCCAGCTTTCTTTGCTTCCTGCATCAGTTGCCGTTGGCGTGGTTGTTTGTAGATAGCTGTTCTGTAGTACTGGCGTTCCAAAAACATTGTCGAAAGTAACACTGCTAGAGAAATCGATTTTACCTACACCTTGTTTACCTTTTTTGGTGGTGATCAAAATTACACCGTTACTACCAGCACTACCATATAAAGCAGTAGCGGCTGCACCTTTTAAAAAGTTGATGCTTTCGATGTCTTCTGAGTTCATTGTACTCAAGATGTCGCCATTATCTGGCATCGAGCTGTAGATATCTACCTTTGCACCTTCTGTTGGGTTGGTGATTGGCATACCATCAATTACATATAAAGGTTGAGAGTTACGTGTAGACTTATCGCCACGAATGGTGATACGTGCTGCACCACCCACACCACCAGAAGTACGGTTGATCTGCACACCCGCAACTTTACCGTTCAAGCTGTTGATCACGTTGGGTGTTTTTACCGCATTCAGCTCATCACTTTTAATGGTCTGTGTTGAATAGGTTAATGTTTTTGCCTGTCTGGCAATACCCAATGCGGTTACTACAACCTCGTTAAGGTTGCCCGACTCAGAGGCTAAGGTAATGGCAATTGTTTTGGTGTCTGCATTAACTTGAACCGTTTTGGTTTGGTAGCCAAGATAATTTACTTCTAAAGTAACAGCACCTGATATATTTAAAGAGAAATTCCCTTTTGCATCTACTGATGTTCCGTTTGCTGTTCCCTGTACTTTAACTGATGCGCCAACCAATGGACTTTTATCGTCCTGATCTAAAACAGTACCAGTTAAGACCCTGGTCTGGGCCATTACGTTAATGAAGCTGATTAGTGCTATGACTAATAAAAATAGCCGTTTTTTCATAATAATTTGATTAGAATAAGTTGCTTGTTTGGGTTAATTTTTTAATAGTGTGCCTACAATGGGGTTGGATGGAAAAATCCATGATTCTACTTGGGTTCATATATTTATATTGGTTAGTTACAAGCAAAATAGACCATCAAATGATGATTTGATGAAATACTAAAACGATTTACTAACTACCCAAACCAGTAGCATCATTTTTTATCGCCAAACAAATAACTCAACCTTAACCTGATGACGGTTGAAAACAACCACAGGTTTACCAAAGAGGGTAGTTAAGTAAAACGTTTTAGTAAATCAATATTAATTATTAGTCTTGAAAAAGACATAATCCTAAATGTAACTTTTATGATACATAAAAACAAATCTGTTGTTACAACATCTTTTTGCCACTTATTATTTTCTCAGGATCAAATTTGCTGGAATAATGATTTGTTCGTCTGGAAGCTTGATTTTAGAAGATAATCTGGTCAAGATCAATTTGATGATGGTCTCTGCAATTTCTTCTAATGGTTGTTGTATCGCCGAAATGCTTGGGGTGTGTAATTCAAAAGCCTCATGGTCATCGTATGCGATCACTTCAAAGTTTTCATCGAGCTTTTTACCCATTTGCTTAAGCACTTTTAGCCCGCTGATGGCCAGATAGTTGGTTGCGAACAAGACGGCATCAATATCTTTATTCTTCAAAAGCTGCTCGATCTGTTTAGCCGTTTCTTCTTCTTCTTGATGGAAAGGGATACTCACCACCAATTGCTCTGCAAAAGGCAGGTTATGGTCTAACAATGCTTTTTTGTAACCCTCAAAACGTTCCAAGATCTGTTCTACATCAATATCAATGGTAACCAAGGCAATATTCTTTCTACCATTTTTGATCAAACGTTCTACTGCTTGGTAAGAGGCTTCAAAATGGTTTGCACCTACATAATTGGTCTGTAGTTCGGGTAAATTCCTGTCGAACAAGATGACAGGTTTGTTGTCGTTCAACAACATCTGGATATCTTCCTGGATCCCTTTGATCGGCGAAATGATATAAGCATCTACCTTTCTAGACTTGAACATATTGATCAGCTCCTTGGCTTTATCTACATTGTTCTCGGTGCTCGAATAAATGATCTTGTAACCTTTTTTATAGGCTTTGTCTTCAATCAGTCTAGCGATCTTAGAAAAGAAGGAATTGGAAATATCTTCGATGATCAAGCCAATGATGTTAGAATTACCCGTTCTTAAACTCCGGGCGATCTGGTTGGGTTTGTAGCCACTGTCGATAATGATCTGTTGCACCTTTTTGATCACTGCATCGCTAATGGCTTTCTCTTTGGCCTTGCCATTGATGATAAAAGAAACCGTTGTAATGGATACATTGGCTTTGAGTGCAATATCTTTAATAGAAAGGGCTTTCATAATTACTTATTCGATAAAGTTAGAAAATTAACTATCAATTTTGCTGTTCGTTCTGATGCGCCTGCCGTTCCCATCTTTTCAGCAAGCGTATTGTAATCGTTCAACATCGCTTCTCTATCGGTTCCTGCTACAATTGAGGCTAAAACAGTTGCAATTTCTTTGCTGTTGCAATCTTGTTGGATCAGCTCTGTAACTACTTTTTTATCCATGATCAGGTTGACCAACGAAATAAACTTGATCTTGATCACTAAACGGGCAATGCCAACAGATATTGCTCCACCACGGTATAGCACCACCTGTGGCACCTTAAACAATGCCGTTTCGAGTGTTGCGGTACCAGAAGCGACCAATGCAGCATGGGCATAGTGCAATAAGTTATAGGTTTGGGCAAAAACCAGCTTTACCTCTTTATTGCCAATGTATTGTTGGTAGTAGTCTGCTGTAAATGTTGGTGCTGCGGCAATTACAAATTGATAATCGGGGAACTGTGCTGTGATGCTCAACATGTCGGGCAGTAAACGTTCAATCTCTTGTTTTCTGCTGCCTGGTAATAAGGCGATCATCTTTTGTTCGGTGAGCTCTTCTTTTTTCCTAAACTCAGGTACTGGAGAAAACTGTGCAATTTCATCTAACAGCGGGTTGCCCACATAATGAACATCCATTCCCCATGTTTTGTAGAAATCTACTTCAAACGGAAGGATGCAGAACAACTCGTCTACTACTTTTTTGATCTTCAACACCCGTTTTTGGTTCCATGCCCAAACTTTTGGCGAGATGTAATAACAGACCTTAATGCCTTGTGTTTTGGCAAATTCGGCCATTTTAAGGTTAAATCCCGGAAAGTCTATCAGCACCAGCACATCTGGTTGGTAGGCCACTAGACCTGCCTTACAGTTTTTGAGGTTGCTTAAGATTGTTCTTAGATTGAGTAGCACTTCGGTAAAACCCATAAAAGCCATATCGGCATAATGTTTCACCAACTCCCCTCCTTCTGCCTGCATCTTATCGCCACCAAAATACCTGAAATCTGCCTGTGCATCTTCCAACTTTAAGGCCTTCATTAAATTGGCCCCATGCAAATCTCCAGAGGCTTCTCCGGCTACCAAGTAATATTTCATTTTTATTAGTTCAATGGTTTATTGGGCATTGGTTCATTGGTCAGTAGTTCTAACTTTCTGACTCTCGACTTCGGACTTACCGACTACCCTACAAAACCTTATAAAAAAAGAAGACAAAAGCCCATAAAAACGTGATGCTTAAAATGCCTCTTCCAATATTTTCTTTGTTGAGCTTGAAAAAATAGTTCATCAAGAAAGCATTAATGGCAATACAGCCTATCAATAGCAGGTCTGCATGGCGCAAGGCTTTTACATTTTGCATTAAATACCAAACCAACACACCCGGAACAATAGGTACGATCAATCCAATGCCCGCACCGTTCCAAACTGTATTTTTAATGTTTGCGATCTTTTGCTTCATTTTAACCTAAGCTATTTCCATCTGGTCCGGCAGTTTGATGTGCAGGGCTATCTGTAGCACTTCCGTCAACAAACTCCCAACTGTTTAAGATCGGATCGCATGGTGGGCGGTCAGGTCAAATTGTACAGGTACAACAGACACATATCCATGATCTAAGGCCCAAACATCTGTATCTTCACCTTTATCATAGTTTTCAAAAACCCCAGTTAACCAATAATAAGGTCTTTTATAGGGTCTGTCCTTTCTTCAAAGTCTTCGGCCCATTTTGCATTGGCCTGTCTGCAGATTTTGATGCCTTTTAGGTCTGCACCTTTAGGAAAGTTTACATTTAACAAAGTAGCTTCTGGTAATCCGTGAGAAATCACCTGTAACGCAATGCTCTTTATAAACTTTTTGCAATGGCTAAAATCTGCTTCCTGCGAAAAGTCGTCCAAAGAAAATCCGATCGAAGGAATTTTTTCAATAGCGCCTTCAACTGCTGCCGACATGGTACCTGAATAAATCACATTGATCGAGTTGTTTAGTCCATGATTGATCCCAGACACACACAAATCAGGCTTCTGACCTTTAAAAACTTTGTTTACGGCTAGTTTTACACAGTCAACAGGCGTACCTGAACATTTGTACATTTCTACACCTGGGTAGAGATCTACTTTATCAAAACGGAGTGGTTTACCAATGGTAATGGCATGCCCCATTCCAGATTGAGGACCATCGGGTGCAACCACTACAACATGACCGATTTCCTGCATCACCTCGATCAGGCTTTTGATCCTGGTGCGGTTATTCCATCATCATTAACCACTAAAATGGTGGGTTTCTTAGTGTTTTTGTTCATAATGGTAAAAATACGAGAAATTATGGTAGCACTTGAAATCGGGACAATATAATTTTCGGCTATTTTTTAGGAAATGTGTTAGCTATCCACTTATATTTGACTCATAACTTATTATAGGTGAAACTACTATCCCTTCAACTAGCTTCATCACCACTAAAACCATATAAATCAATGAAAAACAAATTACTATTGTTTGTCTGTCTATTAGTTACAGGATCAAACTTATTTGCTCAATCTACCTATCAGTGGAAAACAGCAACAGCTGGGGGTTACACCTACAAGTATGTAACCAACGACCCATCGAAAACACGTTTTTACACGCTTAAAAATGGGTTGACTGTAATCCTATCACCTAACACAAAAGAACCGAACATCGAATTCCGTATGAGCGTTAGAGCGGGAAGTAATACAGACCCTAAAAATGCAACGGGTTTAGCGCATTACCTGGAGCACCTTTTGTTTAAGGGAACCGACAAATTTGGTACGGCCAATTGGGCAAAAGAAAAACCTTATTTAGATAAGATTGATGCTCTTTACGAAAAGTACAACAAAACAACCGATCCGGCGCAGCGCAAAGAGATCTATAAAGAGATTGACAAAACTTCAGGCGAAGCTTCTAATTTCTCTATCGCGAATGAGTATGATAAAATGATTGCTGGTATTGGCGGCAATTCTTCTAATGCCCATACTTGGTACGAAGAGACGGTATACAACGAAGATTTTCCTTCAAACTCTGTAGACAAGTTTTTGGCTATACAAGGAGAGCGTTTCCGTAAGCCAATCTTCCGTATTTTCCATACAGAACTAGAGGCGGTTTATGAAGAAAAAAATCGTGGATTGGATAATGATGGCAATAAATTGGACGAGGCAATGTCTGCATTGCTTTTCCCAACACATAATTATGGTCAACAGACTACCATTGGTACCATAGAGCACTTGAAAAACCCATCGTTATTAGAGATCAGAAAATATTACAACAAGTATTACGTGCCAAATAACATGGCGGCTATTTTCACAGGTGATTTCAATCCTGATGAGATGATCAAAAAGGTTGACAAAACCTTCAGTTATATGGTTCCAAAGCCAGTTACACTTTACAATCCTGCTCCAGAGAAACCATTGACCAAGATCCAACAGGTTGATGTGTATGGACCAAGTGCTGAAATGGTAGACATCTATTACCGTGGTTATGCAGAAAACTCTCCACAAAGTTTGATGTTAAACCTGATCCGCAGCATCTTGACCAATGGTAAAGCTGGTTTGATCGACATTAACCTTAACAAACAACAAAAAACGTTGAGAGCTAGTGCGGGTTACCAACAGATGAAAGATTATGGTGTGTTCAACCTAACGGCACAACCAAAACAGGGACAGACCTTAGAGCAAGCCTCTAAATTGTTATTGGAGCAGATCGACCTGCTGAAACAAGGTGCTTTTGATGATGAGCTTTTAAAAGCAATCGTGGCCAACCAGAAATTAGGTTTCTTGCAGGCTTTTGACAGCAATGGTAACAGAGCTGAAAGTCTATCTACTGAATTTGTATTGAACAGAGGTACCAAATGGGACAAAAGCTTAGGCGACATTGAGGCTACCGCTAAAATTACCAAAGCACAGGTTGTTGCCTTTGCCAAAGAATTTTTCAAAGACAATTATGTGATTGGTTTTAAACATAAAGGTGAAGATAAAAATGTGATGAAAGTTGAAAAACCGACCATTACGCCGATCAATGCCAATGCAAACCTGACCTCGCCATTTGTAAAAAGTGTGATTGATGCACCTGTAAAACCAATTGCGCCTAAATTTTTAGATTACCAAAAAGATATCGCTTTTGGTAAAGTTGGTATTGCGGAAGTATTGGCTACTAAAAACAACGACAACAGTATCTTCAGGATGAGCTATAGGTTTAACCTAGGCTCGAACAACTATAAGTTATTGCCTTATGCCTCTTCTTATCTTCCTTATCTAAGTACTGATAAATATAGTGCGGAAGAAATCAGTAAGGCATTCTATAATATTGCCTGTACGTATAACCTAAGTGTTGGTGCTGAAATGGTAACGATCAACATCAGCGGTCTGCAAGAAAACTTTGACAAGGCCGTGAGTTTGGTAGAGCACATCTTTGCCAACGTTAAACCAAACGAAAAAGCGTTGACAGAATTGAAGAGCAGCATTTTAAAAACCCGCGAAAACAATAAGTTGAACAAAGGTCAGATGATGAATGCGTTGACTTCTTATGCGCAATATGGCAGTTTAAATCCATTCAACAATGTGTTGACCAATGAAGAAGTGAAGAACATCAAAGCGGAAGACCTGATCTACATTTTGCATAACCTGAATAATTACGAACACGTTATTACTTATTATGGTCCAAAAGATCTGGCTAGCTTTAGCGCAGATGTTAAAAAACAACATTTGTTACCTAAAGAGTTTACACCTGCGGCACCTGCAAAAGTGTACACCTACACTACGCAGGATGCAAACAAGGTATATTTTGCAAATTACGACATGGTACAATCAGAGATCCGTTGGTTAAGAAATACTGGAGTTTACAACAAAGCTGATGCGGCCGAGATTCAAGTATTCAACAACTACTTTGGTGGTGGTATGGGTTCTATCGTTTTCCAAACAATCAGGGAATCTAAAGCTTTGGCCTATTCTACTTTTGCAACTTATGTTTCTCCAGATAGGGCAGACAAACAGTACAACATGGTTGCCTATGTAGGTAGCCAGGCTGATAAGATGACGGATGCCGTAAACGGGATGAACGAATTGTTAAATGTATTGCCAAAAAGTGATAAATCTTTTGATGGTGCAAAAGCCAATGTATTGAATGGTTTAGAAACTACCCGTATTACAAAAGATGGTGTACTTTATGCTTATTTTGCGGATAAAAAATTAGGCTATGACCATGATTCGAGAATCGATCTTTACAAAGAGCTGAAACCGATCAATTTCGCAACCATCAAAAGCTTCCATGAGCAAAAAATTGCGAACAAGCCTTATACCTATCTGATCGTAGCTTCTGATAAAAAAGTAAAATTAGAAGATATGCAGAAATTTGGCGCGGTAACTACCTTAAGCCTAGAGCAGTTATTTGGTTACTAAATCCAATTCTGCTTTTAATTATAACTTATAAAAAAGCGGATCCAGAAACGGATCCGCTTTTTTGTTGAAACGGTTTTCATATCAACAACATTACGGAACAAGCTGTGATCCATATTTGGATTTGAACACTGATCTATTAACTTTATCAGATGCGCTTGTTTCTCTTTTGTATTTTATTGGGATTTTATACCGCTACTACTTTTGCACAAGACCCCTTGGCCGAAAAGATGGAATGGTATAAACAATCTAAAACCTTTGGCAGTCTGTTTGTACACTTTGACAAGAATGTATATGCCAACAATGAAACCATCTGGTTTACTGGCTATCTACTCAAATCTGGCATCAAAGACATCAACAAGCATAAAATCTTATCAGTTTCTCTGATCAGGGACATTGATAGCTCGGTGGTTGTCCAAGATCGATTTCTAATGCAAGACGGGATTTCTTTTGGCAATATGTTATTGCCCGATTCTTTGTTAACTGGCGATTACCATCTTTTGGGCCATACAGATATTACCATTAAAGGCAAACCAGAGGCTGTATTTTTTCAAGCTATTACCATTAAGACCAATATCGATCCTTCATTTAAAGCCAACATGAAGCTGATGGAATCGGCCAATGCCCAAAATGGCACTAACAAACTTTTACTTTCTGTAACTTCTAAAGAAGGGTCGTTCTTGCCGAAGCCCACAAAAGTAAGCTATCGATATGGCAATGTGTATCAAACCTCAAAAACTGATGCTTCTAGTCAATTGTTGATCAGTCTTCCACCGCAAAAGCAGCTGAAGGACCCCAATATCTATGTAAAACTGAACTACGGAAAAGACAGTACCTTCATTAACATGCCAATACCGCAACCAAAAGCCAAGGCCAGTGTAAAATTCTATCCCGAAGGAGGCAACATGATCAATGGGCTCTACTCAAAAATCGCTTGGGAAGCAAAGGATGAACAGGATAGACCGCTCTCTTTAAAGGCTTTTCTTTTTAAAGATGATCAAATAATAGACACTATTGAAACCAGCAGTTATGGCATTGGTAAATTTAAATTGGTAGCTGACCAAGCACATCAATATAGCGTAAAGTTGGTCCATTCTGGTTTGGCCGATAGCACCTTTATCCTACCCAAACCTATTGTTAAAGGATTGGTGATGGACATTTCAAATGCAATTGCTCAAGATACTTTAAGGATCAGTTTGTCCAGTAACAATACCCGCAATATCACCATTCGTGTACATAATTTTAGAGAGAGTTTTCTTTACATTCCATTTGACATGGAATACAATAAAAGAGTGATCAAAATACCACTTACAGAGGTACCAAAAGGATTGAATACCGTAACCATTACCGACAGTTTGGATAGACCCTTGGCCGAAAGGATGTTTTTTGCACACTATAACCCTAGTCAAAAAATTAAGCTGAGCACCGATCAAGCCGTTTACAAACAAAGAGAAAAAGTAGAGTTAAAACTCAATTTAACCGAAATGGAGGAACAAGCTGTGGTTTCTATAGCCTGTGTGCAAGACAATAGATTGGCCCTCAAAAAGATAACGGATATCGAAAGTTACACTTACCTCAACCAAGAACTGGGTTCCTTACCATTGAATGTAAAAGGTAATGCTTATGCCGACAAAGAATACATGGAGCAAATCTTATTGGTAAAAGGGTGGAGAAGATATACTTGGCCAGACCTACAATCGGCTACGGACAAAGCTATACCACAGGATATGGACAGCCTTAAAATCAAAGGGCAGGTTAACCGGAACAAAAAAGAATTGGGAAAAGAAATGACCGTGGGCACTATGGGAGGCAATTCAATTGAATTGATCCTACGGCAAACAAGGGGAGCTTTGACATCCAAAACGAACAATTGATTGCTGATGCTGGTAAAAAGATGTTTTTGTTTGTCAATGACAAAAACAAGCTCGCTTATGAGATCAATATTAACGACCCTTATCTCAAAGTAGCTGAACAAGAGGCAAAAAAATTATTGACTGAAGCCTCAATCTCTCCTTCTACATTATTGAACAACTCGGAACTGGTCATCAAAGGAGACGAAAAGACTATCCGTTTAAAAGAGATTGTTGTGACGAATAAAAAAGACAATAGTTTCAACTTTACTCAAGGCTTGCAGGGCTCAAATGCTTGTGGAGATTATGTTTGTCGTTACAATATCTTAAACTGTCCAAACCATGTTGGTGATCCTTCAAATACGCAACCCATTGCGGGAAAAACGTATGCGAGCGGTGGGAGATCTGTTTTCTATGCAGGATGTACAACTGTTTCTCCTGAAGAAAAACAATTTCTTTATCCTATCAATGGCATACACCTTCATAAAGAGTTTTATCTAAATGATTACAAAGAACCATTAGAACCGGCTTTCTTTTCAACCCTCTATTGGAACTATGCCACCCTACTCCAAACAGGCAAAGAAGCCACACTCAGTTTCTACACGAGTGATATCAAAGGAAAGTTTAGGGTTGTTGTTCAGGGTGTTTCTAACAAAGGAGTGGTATATGCTGATCAGTTCTTTGAAGTAAAAGGCAACTAAAGGCTAATTGATTTAGCGGACACTTCTTTTAGAAGTATCCGCTGATTGTTAGGGGTCAATTGACTTGGTATTTAAATACTTGTCTGGCCAAATTACCTTTATCGTCTACACCTTCTACCACTATTCTATAGGTACCAATCTGATCAGAATTGCTGAAGCTTAAGTTCAACTTTCCATCAGCTCCCGCGGTTAGGCTTGGATTCCAATAAACAAGCGGTCTTAGATCTAGCTGTTGTTCTGTTCCTGGCTCATGTTTAGGCACATAAAACTGTCTGGCTACCTGATAACCTTTTGGAGTATAGGTGATCTTCGAATCAATCTCACTTACCGTTACTGGAACACGTTTCCTTACGCCTCTTTTGGTGGTAATGATAATTACACCCGAACCACCAGAAACGCCATAGATTACCAGATTGTTCGCTGACCTCAATACTTCTATTGATTCTACATCACCTGCATTGATCAGGTCGATATTGTAATCTCTACTCAATGCCAATCCATCTAAAATGATGCTCATGGGTTGTGCGCTGCCCATTGTGGCAAACTTGGCCTGGATAGAATAGACCGAGCCATTTGATACATAAATACCCATTACCTTTGCCAAGGCCTGAGATAAGGTTACAGAAGTAGAAAGTTCGTCTTCTGTAACCACTGCATCTGCAGAACCCGGACCATTTAGATTGGCCGAATATTCAGGCACCTTTTTCTTTGTGCTGGTCGACTTTACTTCTATTTGTTTAAGCATGATCGTACGACTGAGCAGGCCACGTTTACCAAGGTCTTCGAAATAGCTTTCGCCATTATCAATATAGTCTTTCAACGCACCATTGATATCTGTCTCAAAATCGCCAATATTACGGTTCGCTGTTACCACCTGATCAGGTACAATGTCCAATTTTAGCTTTAAGCTCTTTTGTTTCTTCGCATTGCTGCCTTGTAAGGTAAAACGCGTACTATCGTTGTAGTCCATTTCATCAAAAAGAAATTTCCCCTGTGCGTCGGTCTGCACTGCATTAGAGAACAGGCCATTGGTAGAAGAGAAGATGGATACCTTACCATCTACAGTCGGTACCCCTTTTCTATCGGTCAATATACCACTGATCTTTAGGTTCTTTTCAGCTGGAAAAGGAATGGTTGGCAACTGGTCTTTCGCTAATGCGGCCCAGTCTATTTTCCGCCAACCTTGCGTTAACATCAGGTTTTCCAGCTCGGCACGGGTTTTTGCACTATTATCTAGAAAATAATGATTTGGCTTTTCGATATAGCCTTTCAGCTCTGAAGAGAGCAATAAGCTTGTTAGGATATTACTTTCGTTGTCCAGATCAGGGGTAATGATCGATTCGTTGGTTACTGCCACCGAAAAACTACCTTTGGTATCCATTCCGGCTACAGATAGGCCAAGGTTCATATCTGCACGCTTGGCATAGCTTGGCTTAAGACCTGGTGCCTCGACCCTAAGTTGGGTAGCAGGATTTTGTATAAAGGCAATGCGCTCCGCAACCGGAACACCATCAGCCGTAAACAGGGTAAAGGTTACCACACCCGAAGGTAGGGTCTGTTTTGGTACGCTTAGGTTAACCAGGATCTTTGCTGCCACTTTTGTTTCCAAACAAACATTACCGTTCTGTTGGGCAATCAAACGCAATTCGCCTTTGGCCACCAATCCTTCGCTCCTCATCACCTTTACCAACATCTTGGCACTGTCTGTATTGTTGATGTTCAAGATATAACCACTGGCTGTGGCAGCTGGTAGGTCTATCAATCTGTTCGTTCCGTTTTTGAACTGCACCTTCGCTTTGTAGGTTTTGCCCAACATCGGGTTCAGCGAAAAACTGCCCATACCCAGATAGGTCGTTTTGAAAGTAGTGATCTCAGTACCATCACCATCTATGATCGTTCCGCTCACATCTTCGCCACGTCCCTCAGCATTCACCGCCTTGATTCCAATCCGGTTAGGCAGGTCTTGTACCAAACTACCGCCTTCGGGCAAAAATTGTACATCAACGCTCGCTGGCGATGTTCTGATCGATATCACCTTGGTTACTTTTTGTTTGTTGGCTAAGGTGAGGGTGGCAATTACCTTAGCCATTTTGGCTACATCCGTTTTGCCCGGCACAATCGGTATGCTAATATTTCCATTGGCATCTGTAGTGGCCTTTGCATTGGTACTGATCCCGTTTTCCAACACCACTTGGTAATTGACCGTATTGCCTGTAAAGGGTTTACCAGACTGGTCGGCGAAATTAATGATGTTTTGGGCTTCTTGTCCGCTTTGATAAGTAGTCTTTGTAACCACCCGATCAGGGGCCGTATTCACGATCTTAATGGTTTTATCGAAAAAGAAATCGGGACCAGCATTCCTCATCCATTGCGTGTAAGCACGGATCCGATAATTGCCCTCGGCAAGGCCGTCGGCCAATTTGAAGTCGCCCCACGAAATCCCTTCGTGCATTGGTAGTACGGCCTGTCGTACCACTATATTCTGCTCGCTGATCAATTCTACATAAAGGATGTTGCTAATTGTGCTTGGCATATTGGTCCGGCTATCTACTACATAAGCTTTGAACCAGATATCATCGCCAACGGCATAATAAGGTCTATCCAGATGTAGATGTACCTTCTCTTGTGGGTATTTCTTTGCAAATTCTTCGAGCTTTTTCAGCAGTGCCGTAAAGGGATCGTCCCTAAGGGTAAAAGCTGATAGGCCAAATAACCCTGTGAGAACAAGGCTGAATAGGAGGAGTCGTTTTTTCATTAGATTAAAAATTGTGTCCCAAATTACTAAAAAGCGAGGTGGTTGGATGGGTATGTTATTAATTTTAACGTTTTTTCACAAATCTTATTTGTCGTCTAACAGATCTACACATTTTGCGCCCAGTGTTTTCAATCTGGCATCGAGTTTAACCAAAACATCAGTATCCTTTATGCTTTTATAGAGGTTGATGATATAGGTCAATGTTTCATCATCTGGAGCGCAGGCCTGGTATTTCTCTAAATGTGGCAGTGCTTTTGATACCCATTGTTTATAAACTTCGAAAGCTTTAGGGACATATGAAATATTATTTCCGGTATATCATCTTATATTTCTTCCTTGCTATATTCCTACGCAAAGATTGCATTAAGCCTTTATAACCCTACAATGAAGTATTGTAACCTACAATAGCTATAGGATGTACTGATCAAGATTGACCCTAACAAAAAATGCACCGCCTAAGCGATGCATCTAACCAAAATATAGCAAGTAACATTATTTTACCTGATTGTAATCTATCATAATTCCATTCGCAGACAATCCATTTTTCCCTTTGACCAGTTTACTACCAGCTGTAGTTTCGATCATCAACACGGATGCATTTTTAGCTATGGTGATGTTCTTTGTTGCAATTACGTTTCTAGCAATGAACTTTTGCGATACGGCATCGTAAAGGTCAACGGCTTTTTTACTTTTAACCTTATAACCCACTACTTTACTTGCGGGGTAAGGGTTATAGAGCAGGTAGGTTGGATAGGCTTTGTTTCTATAAAAGTCTGTAGCCAGTACATCTAGCTTTAAGATTCCCTCGATATTTGTTTTTTCTACAATGCTACCGAAAATCCCAACATGACCACTGCCATATACACTAAACTGACTAACCGCGGGGTTTTTACCTGGCACCCATTTTGGTCCATCGCCTTGGGCAACAGGTGCTTTTAGGTCTTTGTACAAGGTATCAAATGTTGAGCTTTTGGCAATCCCTTCGTAGGCGATTACTCCTTTGGTAACCGCAGCAAACTGGGGAATGGTCTGGTGTTCTTTCGGCATATATTGTGGGTAGAACAACCTTGAGGCATTCACTGCATTCAACATCCATTTGCCAATGGCATTTGCATAGGCTGGTTGATACCTTACCATAGGTACCATAGGCCAGGCCATGTCAAAAGTATTCATTAAAAAACCATAGCCTTCGTGGTCTACCGTACTGCCAACAATTCCAGAAATATCATAGCCATTCCATTTGCCAGTTAATACGCCCCAACCCTCTCTGCAAACTGCAGTTCCGTCAAATGTCCAGCCCAACAGTTTGTGTACATCAAAATTGGTTCCCTCTTCTACATTCATTCTTGCTGCAAGGTAAGCACCAAATGGCATCAGCAATTCGTAGGTTGGGTTTATGGTATTGCTTTCTAAGGCATTCATGGCGCTGATGGCCCCTTTTAAATAGCGCTTGTCGCCAAACTTTTTATAGGCTGCATATAAAACCCAGGCATGACCAGCCGCAGCATCTTGTTGCATGCAGATCTGGTTTTTCATCGGTTTCATTTGCCCATAGTCAAAGTAAGAATAATTGTAGTTGCCATTTAGGATCGAATCTGCCTTATAGAATTTTTCGGCGATGCTCTTGGCGATCCAATCGAAATCTTTCTGTTTTGGATATTTCTCATAGATTGCATAAAACAACACATTTGGATAAACATCATACCACCAATCCCTTCCATAACCACCACCCAATAAAGCTACTTCTGGTGCAGTATTGTTCATCATGATGTTCCATTTGGTATCTCTGTTAAAATAGTTCTTCAGCATGGCTGTAAAGTCCATTCCATTTTGGTTGCTCTTGTCTATCCCTACTAAACTGGCACCCAACACCGCACCCATATTGGCCAAAGCTTCGTGGAACATCCCCTTGTTGTGTTGCAGACCCTGCCTTACATCGCCAACCGCTGTATACATACCCATTACAGGTTGTTTAAAGTTATTGTTGTTGTTTTCCATCCATACCATAGGCCAATATTCGCCCTTGGCCTTAAAATCATAAATGGTCTTGTCAAACTGTTTGCTCAGTTGTTTCCAATCAATGATCTGGAGTGGCTGTGGCAAGTCGGCCATTTCGTCTACCCGGCTGAGGTTGAGCTGCTTAACCTGTGCTTGTGCAACACCAAAAGAAAGTGCAAAAAAAAGTAAGAGGAAGGTGCTAAATCTATGTTTCATCTGTTTAATTTATTTAATTCGCTGAGGCCTTTATCTAATCTGTAAGTGGTAAACCAATAACCGGTTCTTCGTTATTTAAAATTGGGGCATCGTCTATATTTTCTATTTTCCCTTGTTTGATAATGTCTTTGGCTACCCAATATGAAGCCAATTGTAAAATGGCTACAATAATGATGGCATAGCGCAAAGCGATCTCTACCGAGAAACAATAGGCCAATACCAAAAAGGTTCCTGCACCAGTTAAACGTCCAATATACAAACCTGCCTCGTGATTTAAGATATAGGCAAACTCACTTCTCTTCTCTTTTTTGGTCAGGATGTCTATTACACTGAATTGGATCGGGAAATAAGCCAGATCCAACAATGGTTTGGCCAACAACAAGAACAGCATAAACAAGATCACGCCAGTACTGTTGTACAATACGCCATTGATTACGGCCGCGATGGCGAAAAGCACCAAACCTGTACCAAAAACATATAAACGGTGTTTTGGGGTAGTGTTACGCCCAATGATATACATCACTACCGCAGCAATAATGGCACCTACAGATTGTGCAGTACCTAAGGCTCCCTCTTTGCCTACCAACAACATGATCAACATGGCTGGTGCAGTAACCAAAAAGCCTTGTACCAAGCCTTTTAAAGTGGCTAATCTTAACAGTTTGTACCAATAAGGATCGAATTTGAAATAGACAAACTTTTTCTCTGTAGGATTGGTAAAATTACCCCTGAAACACATGACCGACGCCAAAATGGTAATGACAATAACCAAACCTGTTACTACTTTATAAGCCATGTTTACATCGCCAGTTTTTGAAGAAAGCTCGATGAACCATCCGATCAAAAAGGGAATAACAACGGCAATGATGGTATAAAAAAAGGTTTCTAATCCATAATAATAGTTTCTGTTTTCGTCATTGGTAATGGCCAAGGCCAAAAAATCGCGGTTTGCCCAATAAAAGCCAAAAGACATGCCCATGATCAGACCAGCAATACCAATACCCATGGTATCTAGTGTGGTTAGCGACATCATGATCATCATCGAAACACCACTTAACATCATCCCTAATGAATATAGTGTTTTGATGGAGAAGGTACGCAAGAGGTAGCCATTGATGAAAAAGGTAATCGGTATACCTGTATAAATGGTCAATTGATAGACCACCACTTTTACAGGATCATTTGAGCTGCGCATGACATAGGCTGCTACAAAAATATCTATAACGGGTAGTACAATGCTATAAATTAGATTGGTTAATGTTAACACCCTAAAGTTATACGACTGACTTTTAAAATGGGCTATTTCTGTTTTAAGTTTATGTAGCATGGTTATATTTTAAATGAGCTAAAATATGCTGGATTGAAAATTTGGCGGCACATACAAACTCATCGGCTGCACCGTAATAGATGGTAAGTTCATCGCCGTTAACCAGATGTCCATTGGTAAAAACTACATGGCCAAAAAATCCACTTAATTCGTAATCTGCTTCTGGTTGCATAATAGGTTCATCGGTTTGTGCGATTACTTTTGAGGGGTCGTTCAGGTCCATTAAAAAAGCACCTAAACAATATTGATGGTCTGCATTTGCACCATGGTATATCTCTAACCAGCCCTCTGCCGTTTTGATCGGTGCTGCTCCGGCGCCTACGCGTTTGCTGTCCCATTTGTTTTTGCGGGTTTTGATCAAACATTTATGGTTGCCCCAATGGATGCCATCTGGCGATTCGGCCAACCAAATGTAATTACCGCCCAGACTTACACTACTTGGCCTATGCAGGGCATAATATTTACCATTGATGCGTTCTTCGAATATGGCACAATCTTTATTGTGCGGCGGGATCATCATTCCTTGTTTTTCAAAGGTCTTCCAATCTTTTGTGGTCCGCATACCTACACCCACCCCATGTCCAGATACTGCCGTAAAAGTTAAATGATAAGTCCCTTCGATCAGCACCACCCTGCAGTCTTCTATTCCAAAGGCTTCATCCTCTCCTTCTCCTTGTAACAATGGGTAGCCCTCTGGCTGATGAAAATGGATACCATCATCGCTACAGACCAAACGCAGGTGCGAAAGTGTAGTCAGGTAATCGGCCCCTTTATAATTGATTACTCTTGGATCTGTGGCAATTAGATCGGATGATTCTCTTGAATCTCGATCATCTCAATCCCCCCCTCCTTAAGTACCGGAAAAGAAATTACCCCAGGTTTTTGCTGTGGGCGTTCGGCCACCCTGATCAACAACCAGGTTTTATTTTGAAAGGTAAATACCCCTGGGTTTAATAGGCAGGCAATTTCTAAACCTGCCCTACTCGGCTGTAGGTCTTTTGGTGCCAATATGGGGTTCTGAACAAAACGTTCTGCGATAGCTGTAGTCATATATTATAGAATAGGATTGCACGACCACAAAAAATGTGGCTCAATTTACAAATGGAAAAAGAGGTAACCAGACCAGTTGACCTGGTTACCAAAATTTAATATCCTGGATTTTGTGTCAAGGTTCCGGCAGATGCATCTATCTCTCCCTGAGGCAATGGATACAGGTTATGCTTGTCTTGGAAGTTTTTACCTTTTGCCGTTAACACAGCTTTGGCAATACCCCATCTTTTCAGATCCAACATTCTCTGCGATTCGAAACCCAATTCTACTCTTCTCTCCGCAATCAGCCAATTTTTTACGGTGGCTTTATCGGTTGAGGCCGGACGATCTGGTAAGGTACCAGCTGGGACTACAGAACCATCGGCAGTGGCCGAAGTTCTGGCTCTTGCCCTGATCAGGTTGATGATCGAAATCGCTTCTGGGTAAGTTCCTTTTTCGATATAGGCTTCAGCTTTCCATAACAAAACATCAGCAAATCTGATATAGATTTTGTTGTTTGGTGCATCGTCATTGCCTTTATTTGCACCATTTAAACTACCTAAGATCTTATTCAGGTTCTGATTGGTTACGTCAACCGTCAATAATTTTCTTGGATCGTTGGGTTCAAAAGCATTCAAGAAATCTGTACTTGGTGCAAAAAAGCCCCAGCCCAATGGTGCACAGATTCCGTTTCCATTTCTAGGATTGGTATTACTCTGATGATCGTAGGCAAAAATCACTTCATTGTCTGTAAACTCAGAGTTGAAGCTGTCAAAGTAATTGGCATTTAGGCTATAAAAATTCAAGTTCTGTAGTTCAGTAACCAAAGTAATCACATCGTCCCATTTTTGCGTATACAAAGCAGCTTTGGCTTGTAGGGCAATTACTGCACCTTTAGATACTCTCCATTTTTCTGTGGTAGAGCTGAATTTCGAATTTGGCATTAAGGTTTTTGCCGTTGCCAGGACCGCTTTGATCTTATCGAAAACCGTAGCCTTACTTGCCCTAACGGCAACATCAAATGCTTCTTGATAGGTTTTTACGGGTTTTAAGATCAAAGGCACATCACCAAAGTTGGTGACCAACGAAAAATAATAATAAGACCTTAAGAAATAGGCTTCGCCCAATAACTGGTTTTTCCTTGCAGGGGTGATGCCTGTAATGGCTTCAATATCCGATTTGGTCAATAATTCGATGGCAATATTCAATCTTTTGATGCCCTCATAATCGTATTTCCATAAACCATTTGGGCCACCATTGGTAGAGGTAAAAGTAAAGTTGTTGATATCGTCCATCCATGGTTGGTCGCCATCAGGGCTCCATTTTTTCTCTGCATCGTCTGAAGCGATATCTTGCAGCACAAGGTCATTCTGGAATACCAATCCTCCTCCCCAATCCCATTGCGCCAGAATATTAAGGCGGTTAGACAATAATTGATAAGAAGAATTGACAGAATTTTCTACCGTACTCAAGTTCGGCGTAGTATTCACCTGCTCGAGGGTGGTTAGGCCAACAGCCTCTGTAGTAAGTTGTTTTTCGCAACCAGCCAATGCTAAAAACACAAGCATCAGCGCCATTATTGATAATTTTTTCATAATGTTATTCTATTAATGGTTGTTTATAAAGTAAGTTTTAATCCAACAATAAATGCTTTTGATTGCGGATAAGTTCCTTTATCAATCAATGACGTAGACTCTGGGTCTAAGCCGGTATAATCTGTAATGGTAAATAGGTTTTGTCCGGAAGCATACACACGAACGTTTTTAAAGCCGATCTTTTGAACTTTGAAGGTATAACCCAATTCGATGTTCTTTAACCTTACATAAGACGCATCTTCTACAAAGACACTAGAAACATTGCCACCGCCGTTGTTGTTAAATGTAACGCGTGGTAGGGTGTTGCTGGTACCTTCTCCATGCCAGCTGTTCAACACAGAGGTCATCGAGTTAAACGGACGACTGTCGAAATTGATGATCTGTTTCAGGTCATTGTATCGATCTACGCCCTGTACACCTTGTACCAAGAAAGAGAAATCGAAATTTTTATAGGATGATGAAAAAGCCAATCCATAAGTCAATTTTGGAACGGGATTACCGATAAATGTTCTATCGTCTGCATTGATCTGTCCGTCACCATTTAAGTCTTTGAACCTGATATCGCCGGGTAAAGTACCATTGGGATTAGAGAACAAATGACTATTTACTTCTGCTGCATTTTGATAGATACCATCGAATACCAAGCCATAATAAGAGCTGATCGGCTGGCCAACTTCTGTTTTGGTATGGGTATAATCATCAGAAATATTCTTTACAAACTCTTGCAATTTATTTACCCTGTTGGTTAGGGTAGCCACATTGGCATTGATGTTATATTTAAACTGATGGTCGTTGTTCTGAAGGTTCAGGGCAAACTCAAAACCTTTGTTGCTCACTTCGCCAGCATTTACAAATGTTCTTTCAATTACACCTACTGCCACTGCTGGCAAGCCTACGGTCAATAGAATATCGTCTGTTTTTTTAACAAAGTATTCTGCTGAGAAAGAGAGCTTGTTTTTTAGGATGCCCATGTCTATCCCAAAATTGGTCTGTGTAACGGTTTCCCATTTGATATCTGGATTACCATATCTAACAATGTTCACTACCCCACCACTTTGTGATACCAAGGTTTCGTAGGCATTGTTCGGAATCTCTTGATTTCCAGCCTGGCCCCAACTTGCTCTTAATCTCAAGCTGCTCAACCAGTCTACATCCTTCATGAAGTTCTCGTTAGATACCAACCAACCTCCTGATACCGAAGGAAAGAAGCCCCATTTGTTATTTGGTCCGAAACGTGAAGAAGCATCGGCCCTTAAAGTACCAGTTACGAAATATTTACCATTGAAATCGTAGGTTCCGTTGGCAAAGAAAGACACCAAATTGAAACTGCTGGCCGAACCCGAATTGTATAGGTTGGCTGTATTGCCATAATCAAGGTATTGGAAAGCTGGAGTTGAATTGTTGAAATTCTGTCTGCTACCCCCAATTGCTGCAGATTTGCTAGAAATCGTCTCGGTACCCAACAATAGGTTTACATTGTGTTTTTGGTTAAAGGTTTTAAGGTAGTTTAAGGTATTGCTAAAAGTAAAGCTCATTACCTGGCCCCTGTTCTCGTCTAGGTTGTTGGGCTTGTTGTTTCTGCCCATTCCTGGATAAAGCTCGTCGGGGTTATTGTCGTTGTCATCGCCAAAGTTCTGTGCAAAGTTCTTGTTGTGCGAGAAACTGATATCTACACCTACGTTAGACCTGAATTTCAATGAATTGTCTGACAAAAATGAATATTCTCCATACAGATTTCCAAATGTTTGGAAGGTGTTTCTCTTGTCGTTGGTAAAATGTACAATGGCAATCGGGTTAGAACTGAACTCGAAATTTTTGTCCCAACCATTGTTGTTGCCTGTATAAAATGGCAAGTCCGTATACGGATTGTTGACCGAATAGGTTGGGTCGTTTACATTTTTGAATACGCCCAAAACTGGTGGTCTCAATAAAGCATGGCGGATTACTCCCGGTACATCACCACTCGAAGAAAGTTTGTCTTGTTTGGCATAGCTCAACTGAAGATTTGTACCCACTTTAAAACGCTCACTTACATTGGCGTTTACATTGGCCCTAAAGTTAAATCTTTCGTACACATCATGGTTTTCTACTACGATACCATCTTGTTTGTAGTAACCAGACGAAATCAGGTATTGTACATCTTTAGTAGTCTCCACTGGTAGAAAGTTGAAGGTTTTTAGAATGGCCTGTTTCAAACAATTCGTCCAACCAATCGGTATTGGCCAAATCTGTTCTGCTTCTGGCAGCTTGGTACGGACTAATTGCAGTAGCCGAGTTGCCTAAAGTATTGTGCCATGCCATATCCTTTACGGTAAGGTATTGGTCGGCATTGAGCATTTTAGGCAGATTGGTAGCTTGGTGGAAACCCGAAAAATATTCGATGTTGACATTGGCTTTACCTACCTGACCGCTATTGGTGGTAATTACCACTACCCCACTTGCCGCCCTAGAACCATAAATGGCACCCGCTGCAGCATCCTTTAAAACCGTCATCGATTTTACATCGGCTTGGTTAAGGAAAGAGATATCTCTTGTGGGTACACCGTCTATCACATAGAGTACGTCATTGTTGCCCAATGTACCTTCGCCTCTGATCCTTAACTTGATCCCATCGCCTGGGGCTCCTGTATTTGCCGCAACAAATACACCTGCTACCTGTCCTTGTAAGGCTTGCGCTACATCAACAATTCTCGTTTTGCTCAAATCGTTCATGTTTACGGTGGCGATCGAACCTGTGATCGAATTTTTCTTTTGCGAGGTATAACCTGTTACCACTACCTCATTTAAGGCCTGCGAACTAGACTTCAAGGCAACATCTATGTTGGCACCTGTGTAACTAATGGTTACGCTGGTATAGCCGATGTAACTAAAGGTTAGGCTTTGTGTGCCACTTTGCAGGATAAGGTTATATACCCCATTGGCATCTGTGGTGGTTTTATTTGAGGTGCCGGTCTGTGCTACTACAACACCTGGCAAAGGCAGATTGGTTTCGTCTGTAACCTTACCAGTCAGTTTTGTTTGCGCATAACCAGAAAAGCCGGTTATAACGAGTAACAACAAAACCAACGCTGCATAAATACGTTTGTTTTTTTTCATCTGATTTATATTTGATTAAGACAAATATAGAGGAGCATACCTGCTACAGTAGTACACTATAATAACATTTTAGTTCACTATTGTTGCAAAACATACCTAAATAAGCCTTTTTCAATCATTATACATTTGTAGAGGCAATACCGGTATGTTGTTTCAACCTGTAATCGTTAGGTGCCAAATGATAGATCTTTTTAAACTCCCTAAAGAAATAGGATTTGTTGTTAAAGCCTGTGAGGTAGAAAATTTCGGACACGGTGAGTTTCGAATTTTGGAGCAAGACGGCTGCGTGTTTTAAACGGATTCGCTTGATAAATTCAGAAGGTGTCATTCCGGCAATGGCCTTAAGCTTGCGGTACAACTGCATCTTACTAATGGACAAGGCCTGTTCTAATTTTGCCGCATCCAGATCTGGTTCAGACAGGTTCTCTTCCACCGCTTTCACCAAGGCATTTAAAAACTCCTTATCGCCCTGCTCCAGATCGGCATCTATAAACTGGTTATTGATGTTCCCATCTTTGATCAGGTTGTTCATCCGGTTGCGGTAGTCCAACAGCTTCCTTACCCGTACCTGTAGGTAATTGATGTGGAAAGGTTTAGGGATATAGGCATCGGCCCCAGTCTCGTAACCTTCTGTTTTATGTTCTTCACCATCTCTTGCACTCAACATAATAAAAGGAATATGGCTAGTGGCAGGGGCTGTTTTCACATACTTACAGAACTCCAGTCCATCCATATCGGGCATCATTACATCACTGATGATGATATCTGGGGTATTGTTTTTCAGAAAGTTGATAGCGGTTAGGCCATTCTCGGCTTCGTACACATTGTATTGGTCTTTTAAGATGTTCTTTAGCAAGAACCGCAGGGCCACATCATCTTCTACGATCAGGATGCTGTATTCTGCTTTGTCTTGTAAGTCGTCGATCAAGGCGTGTTTATTGCTTTCTTCGATATTTTCAATCACAAAATCCTGATAAGGTTTTAAGATCGACTCGAACAGGTAAGATGGGGCCGAGGCCACTACTTCATCTTTTTGGTAGCTGATATTTGTTTTGAGGTCGAACCTCACCGTAAAATAGATCCACTCTCCATTCAGTGCAACATCGATGGTACCCTCCAAAACTTCGATCAATCCTTTGGTAAATGCCAGACCAATCCCTGTACTAAACTTTTCGAACTTGTTCTTGCCTTCGATATGGAACTCTGTAAAGATGTTCTCTAGGTCAGCCTCTTTTAAGGTACAACCGGAATTGGCCACAACGGTTTCCAACTGTTGCGAATGGGCATCGTAGTTGACCGTAAATACAATATCGGCTCCTGCCCCAGTATGTTTAAAAGCATTAGATAGTAGGTTAAACAAGATTTTTTCGTACTTATCTTTATCAATAAAACCTGTAATCTCTGACTGGATGTTTCTGGTAAAATGCTGCTCATTTCGCTCGGCTGCCGGAATAAACAATTGGGTAAGGCTATAGAGCATTTTGGTGATGTCCAGATAATCGTCGTTCCTTTTAAGGTAACCAGCCTCCGCTTTTCTAAACTCCAACAGCTGTTGCACCAGATAGGTCAATCTCGCGGTGTGTTGGTGCATCAAGGAAAGAAAATAACTTTTGTCCATTGGCTTTTGCAGTATATGCTGTTGTTGCATAAAATGCTCTACAGAACCTAGGATCAGCGTAAGTGGTGTCTGGATCTCGTGTGCGATATTGGTAAAGAAGTTGATCCTTTGTCGATGGGCCTCTTCGTCTTTCTGTCTAAATAAAGATTCGCGCTCCAACTTAAAGCTCATCTCCAATTTGTTTTTCCTGTACACATGAAAGGCATAGCCAGAAATGACAAGCAAGATCAAATAGACAAAATAAGCAGGATAGGTTAACCAAAAATACTGCTTTACATGTAGCGACAAAGCCACTACATCTTTGGTCCAAACCCCCTCTCCATTGCTCCAACGTACCAAAAGCTCGTAATTACCTGGTGGAATATTATAATAAGCAATTTTACCATCGGTACCTGTATAACGCCAGGTCTGGTCCAAGCCTTTCAGTTTATAGGCGAACTCATTTTTAGACGCATTGAAATAGTTGAGCGCATTGAGCGAAAACTGGAAGAAATTGCTTTTCCTTTCCAACTCAAAACCAGAAAAGGTATGTTGTTTGGCCTTGATGATCAGGTATTGGTTGTTCTCAAATTCCTTACCCCCCAATTGCAGGTCGGAAATCAATAGGTTAGGCTGCCTTGTATTTTCGGTAATGTCTTTTGGCATAAAATAGTTAAAGCCATAAATACCACCAAACAAGAGGTAATTATTGGCGGCCTTGAACACTGCCCCATCGCTAAATTCGTTGCTCTGTAGCCCATCACTTTCCTGATAATTGGCAATGCTGTTGTTGCTGGGGTTAAGTTTGGCCAAACCTTTATTGGTACTGAGCCAGATGTTGCCTTCTCCATCTTCTTGTATGGCATGGATGGTATTATTGGGCAGACCGCCTTTATCCATGGTGATCTTTCCAAAGGTAGGTTTGTCTTTTAAAGATTCGGCGGGCGACAGGTAGTTCAGCCCATAGCTTGTCCCAATCCAAAGGCAGTTTTTACTATCGTAAAATAGAGATAAGACATCGCTATGCGACAGACTGCCTTTATAACCAAAGGCCTTAAACGTTTTAAAAGTATGGGTTTTAGGATCAAGTACACTTAAGCCCCCGTACCTACAGGCAATCCATAAACGGTTGTCCTTGCCTTTGACCAAGGCATAAATGATGTCGTTTGCTGGGCCATTCTGCTCCGTTGCCGAAGAATAATATTGCTTAAAGCTCTTGACAGATAAAGATTGGTTGCTATTTCGGTTAAGTTTTAAATGGATAAGACCATAACCACTGGTCCCTAACCAGATGGCACTATCGCGATCTTGGCTAATGGCATACACCGACCTAAAATCTGGCAATTTATCCGTACCTAAAATGTTTTTCCAACTGATTGTTCTTTTGCTTTTTTGGTCGTATACCGCAATCCCTTTACCATCGGTACCGATATAGGTCAATCCATCTATCCCTTTTTTAATGGCAAAAACTGAATTGTTTTCTAAACCAGTACTCATATCAATCCTTTGGGGTTTTGTGTTTGCTGCACCACCCTGCCAAAAGTTGTTGAAGATCAATACCCCATTGCCTTTTGTACCTACCCATAAGTTGCCTTGGTCTTCGGCAAATGCCCTAATGGGTTTATCGATGTTACTTCCGCCCATCTTGGTCATTAGGCCAAAATAATTGTCTTTTGGATAGACCTGGATCAATCCATTACCATCGGTACCGATCCACAGTACCCTATCTTTGCTTACATTTAAGGTAGTTACTTTAGAATTGGCCAACCTTTTGGTTTCTTCATTTAAAAAAGAAGTAGGTTTAAATTTGGCATCAAACACCCCAATACCTTGGTTTTCCCAAGCTACAATGTAATTGGATTGGTAATAGGCAATTGACCTGAGCTTTCTTTTGCCCATGTCGAGTTGGACCATTTTTAGATCAGTTCCGATTAGATATTGGTCATCTGAATTTGAGCTGAAGATGACCTGATTGTTAACCGCAAAGAAATTGTTGACCCCATCTTTCAATTGAAAGGATTTAACGGTCTGCAATCCTTTTGTTGTGGTTTCAGCTAGCCATAGCTTTTCATCTTTGGTGAGGTACCACAGCTGTTGGTTCAGGAACTGCATCTTTACAATGGCCTGGTTTCCTGTAAATTTTTGATAGCTTACAAATTTATCAGCTGCAGGGTCGTACTTGCTCAATACACCATCTGCAGCATAACAAAAGACTTCGCCTTGTGCATTGATGGCTAGTTTATATTCGTTTTCCGTAACTTTTTTTGCGGTTGTATTTTTATAAAAATAACGGTAGAACTTACCTGTAGTTTTCTGGTATCTCGAAATCCCACCGATGGTGTTGATCCAGATATTGCCCAATTGATCTTCGCTGATGGTTTGGATCACATTACTACCAATGCTGTTTTCAACCTTGTCTATATTGTGGTTATATACACTAAAATGTGCGCCATCATAACGGTTCAGCCCATCCCATGTTCCGATCCAAAGCAGTTCGTCCTTATCTTGCAGCAGGGCATTGATGGCGCTGTTAGACAAGCCATTTCTATTGTCGAGTTGCCTGTAATAAAATGAAACGCCGGGTTTTTGGTCGTCGGCATACAAAGGCATCAGGTAAGCTAAACAACAGATCAAGGATAAAAAGACAAATGCTTTTTTCATCATTTTGGTGCTACTACTTAGGTTTATGAGGGCTGTTCATTAGAAGGAGATTCTAAATCTAACCATAAATATTGATTAATACATATAGCACTCATAATCTAACTCATAATTTACAATGAGGCTAACACGCTTAACAGCCACCGCTTAGCTTTTAATACCTGTTGCTGATGGATAACAATGTCATCCAATAAAAAAAGCGATTACCTTTTACAGTAACCGCTTCCATTTTTCTGTTTAAAT
This sequence comes from Pedobacter sp. UC225_65, assembly GCF_042698365.1. GTDB lineage: Bacteria > Bacteroidota > Bacteroidia > Sphingobacteriales > Sphingobacteriaceae > Pedobacter. The sequence goes on along the minus strand of NZ_CP170550.1, from coordinate 4,006,807 downwards.
ATACGTTAGAGCGAATTGATCCACTTCACCAGTTCTTCTCTTCCTTTTCCTGTTTTCTGTTGTAGCTTACCCAACAGTTCATCGTCTTTACCCTCTTCGTGTTTAAGGTCATCATCGGTTAGATCAGCATATGCCTGTTTAACTTTTCCTTTGATTTCGTTCCATTTTCCTTGCCATTCTAACTTGTCCATAGCTTTGATATTTAATGTTCAACATAGGTTATTTAAGTTTACAACAATACTGCTAAGCTTTTGTTTGATTGACGTGCAACCATTTTTCGATCACCACCGTCATCAATAAAAGAACATAACCGTTATGATGAAAAAATTACTTTACCTATTGATCCTTCCGCTCTATTTGACGACCAGCTCTTGTACCATGATGGTTAAAGGCCTAGCGAAATTGGTTGTAAAAGATTACAACGACTATACCCATACCAACATCTCGGGCATGCAGCTGATAGATGCCCATGGCAAAAAACAACTATTCAACGAGGCATTTGTTGGAAAAACCGTCTATCTCTATGTATGGGAAAACAAAAACAATAGACCTACTACTGATAAGGAAAAATCTTATGCCGCCCTACAACAGCGCTTTGCCAAATATCCTGATGTGGTGTTTGCCAACCTATATGTAGGCTCAGACACCGTTTCGAACGGCTATCAACTTGGCAACAACGCTTCGGCCGAAGAATTTCGTAGCATCTTAAAATTAGATGGAAAAGCACCATTCATCATTGGAAAGGATGGCTCGATACTGGCCTACAAAGGACCAAAACCTAGTGACAACATCGTAGTGGATTACATACTTTTCGAAGCTAGAAATGGTGTAAACGGCACCAAAGCTGCTAAACGATTGATCAGAGGCGTAAATAGCGATGAACAGTTTAAAACACCTGAGCTCCGCGATTGGTATACTGCCCATTTTAACAAAGAGCCAGTTGGCCGCCTACAATTTTCAATTTCTTCTACCAAATAAAAAAGCGACCCTAGGGTCGCTTTTTCTATATTTTATTTGATTAGGAATCTATCTTATGCTTTGGCAGCCTCAATGATCTCCTGTACCACATTTGGATCCAGCAAAGTACTGATGTCGCCCAAGTTACTCGTATCGCCTTCGGCAATCTTACGTAAGATCGTACGCATGATCTTACCCGATCTTGTTTTAGGCAAGCCTGATACAAACAATACCTTATCTGGTTTTGCAATGGCACCGATTACACGGGTTACGGTCTGTAGGATATCTTTTTTAGTCAGTTCTACATCGCCATGCATCTCTGGGAAGACGACAAAGGCATAAATCCCTTGTCCTTTAACATCATGTGGGTAACCTACTACCGCACTTTCGATAACCCCGGCATGCATGTTGATCGCGTTTTCTACTTCGGCAGTTCCGATCCTATGGCCCGAAACATTCAATACATCATCTACCCTACCTGTGATGCGGTAGTAACCATCCTCATCACGCAAACAGCCATCGCCAGTAAAGTAAAGGTTTTCATAAGCTGAGAAATACGTCTGTTTACAACGTTCGTGGTCGCCATAAGTGGTACGCAACATTCCTGGCCAAGGAAACTTGATACAAAGGTTTCCACTTACACCATTTCCTTCAATTTCATTCCCATTTTCGTCAACCAAGATTGGTTGTATACCAGGCAATGGCAAAGTTGCAAAACTTGGTTTGGTTGGTGTAACGGTTGCAATTGGCGAGATGATCATCCTCCGGTTTCGGTTTGCCACCAGGTATCTACGATTGGTGCTTTGCCATGTCCGATCTTTTCGTCAAACCAATGCCAAGCCTCTTCGTTGATCGGCTCGCCCACAGAACCCAATACGCGGATCGAGCTGAGGTCTTTTCCGTTTAAAGGTTCATCGCCAAAACTCATTAAAGAGCGGATGGCGGTTGGTGCGGTATATAAGGTATTTACTTTATGTTTTTCTACAACATCCCAGAACCTAGATGGAGTTGGAAAAGTTGGAATCCCTTCAAATATCAATGAGGTAGCCCCTTGCGATAGTGGTCCGTATACAATGTAAGAATGTCCTGTGATCCAACCGATATCTGCCGTACAGAAATACACTTCGCCTGGTTGGTAGTTGAATACATTGGCAAATGTATAACCTGCATAGACCATATATCCACCACAAGTATGCACCACACCTTTTGGTTTACCGGTAGAGCCCGAAGTATATAAAATGAATAAGAGGTCTTCGGCATCCATCTCTTCTGCTTCGCAAACATCGTTTACGTGTTTCACTTCATCTTCCCACCAAACATCCCTGCCCTTCAACATCGAAACAGGGGTACGTACATGGGTTAGAACGATACATTTCTCTACTGTTGGACAGCCTATCAAGGCATCGTCAATTACATCTTTTAAAGGAATCTGTTTGTTGCCACGGTAAGCTCCATCGGCGGTGATCACCAATTTACAGGCTGCATCATTGATCCTATCGGCAATAGATTTGGCAGAGAAACCACCAAAAACCACTGAATGCACAGCACCGATTCTGGCACAGGCCAATACCGCAATGGCCAATTCTGGCACCATAGGCATATAGATACAGATGCGGTCGCCTTTTTTAGCGCCGTTTCTTTTCAATACATTGGCAAAGCGACACACACGTTCGTGCAGCATTTTATAGGTAAGGGTTACGCTATCTTGCTCAGGGTCGTTAGGTTCCCAAATAATGGCCGGTTTATCTCCATTGGCAACCAAATGACGATCTAAACAATTTTCTGTAATGTTCAATTTTGCGCCTTCAAACCATTTGATATTTGGTTCGGTAAAGTTCCACGATAAGACTTTGTACCAAGGTTTGCGCCATTGAAAGTTCTGTGCTACTTCTCCCCAGAACTGCTCTGGGTTCTCTACGCTCTTTTTATAATCGGCTTCGTATTGCTCAAAAGATGTAATCTGCATTGTAAGTTTAAGTTTTGTTGGTTGCTAATTTAAATAAATAATAAACAATAGGACTTTCAAATTGCATCAATTTTACAATCGGGCAGATATTTAGCGAATTATATAAAAATATTTCCTCGCCACTATTGTTCTTTACAATTATTATTCAGATATTTGCACACTCTTAAAAAAATTAAGCAGCGAAATAATCAAATAATAAAAAAGTCATGTCAAGAGTTTGTGATTTAACCGGAAAAATGGCGATGTCGGGATTTAATGTTTCTCACTCGAACGTTAAAACTAAGCGCAAGTTTTACCCTAACCTACAACTTCAGAAATTTTATATTCCTGAAGAAGATCGTTGGATAACACTAAAAGTGTCTACTTCAGCTATTAAAACCATCAATAAAATTGGTATTTCTGAGGCGATTAATCGTTTCATGAAAAAAGGATATTTGTAATAACATTTGCTGATACCCATCAGCTATAATAATAAATAAAATGGCAAAAAAAGGTAACAGAGTACAGGTTATTTTAGAATGTACAGAGCATAAAACTAGTGGCATGCCGGGTATGTCTAGATATATTTCTACGAAAAACCGTAAAAACACTACTGAGCGTTTAGAATTGAAAAAATTCAATCCAGTATTGAAAAAAGTAACCGTACACAAAGAGATAAAATAATTGAGCTAGATTGACTGAAAGACCGACTTATACTCGATCATTCTAACATTCATTCAATCATTAAATTTTAAAGACATGGCAAAGAAAGTAGTTGCAACCCTAAAAACGGGTACAGGAAAAGAATATTCGAAAGTTATTACAATGAATAAATCACCAAAAACTGGTGCTTATTCTTTCAAAGAAATCATTGTTCATAACGATCACGTTAAAGATGCGCTTGCTGGTACAAGCAAGTAGTCTTCTTCACGAATAGCATTAAGAGCCGTTCCGTATTTAACGGAAGGGCTTTTTTATTTTAATATCATTCTATGGGTTTATTCGATTTTTTCAAGAAAAAGGAAACTGCTCCTGAAGCACAAGTAGCTTTAGATAAGGGTTTAGAAAAAACTAAAGAAGGTTTTTTAAGTAAGATCACCAAAGCTGTTGCCGGAAAATCGACAGTGGATGATGATGTATTGGATAACCTTGAAGAAGTATTGGTTACCTCTGATGTTGGCGTAAGTACTACCCTAAAAATTATTGAACGCATCCAAGCGCGTGTTGCGAAAGACAAATACCTATCTACTTCTGAGTTACATCACCTCCTACGCGACGAAATTCAGCTTTTACTAGCAGAAAACAACAGCAACGATTTTCGCAACTTTGAATATGGCAACCATAAACCCTATGTGATCATGGTGGTTGGCGTAAATGGTGTGGGTAAAACGACTACCATTGGTAAACTTGCCCATAAACTAAAAAATGAAAACCTTAAGGTAGTTTTAGGTGCAGCCGATACTTTTAGGGCTGCCGCTGTAGACCAGATCAAACTTTGGGGAGAACGTGTTGGGGTTAGAGTAGTGGCACAGGCCATGGGTTCAGACCCTGCTTCTGTTGCTTTCGATACTTTACAATCGGCTGTGGCCAACCAAGAAGATGTAGTAATTATCGATACTGCTGGTCGTTTACATAATAAAGTTGGTTTAATGAACGAGCTGGGCAAGATCAAAAATGTAATGCAAAAGGTGATCCTAATGCACCGCACGAAATCTTATTGGTATTGGATGGTTCTACTGGTCAAAATGCTTTTGAGCAATGTAAACAGTTTACCGAAGCGACCGATGTAAATGCTTTGGCCATTACCAAGCTAGATGGTACTGCTAAAGGTGGCGTGGTGAATCGGCATCTCTGATCAATTTAAAATACCTGTGAAATATATTGGTGTAGGCGAAAAAATGGACGACTTACAGTTGTTCGATAAAAAAGATTTCGTCAACTCCTTATTTAATTAATATACGCATTGCACTTAACTTCCGCTTCGCGTTTGATTGCACAGATGAAAGGATTGCACAGATTTTAAACAATGGAAGAAAGTGTAAAAGATCCTTTAAGCCAAGCCATAATAGGTTGCTGTTATGAAGTTCATAATCAACTTGGTCCTGGCTTTTTGGAAAAAATCTATGCGAATGCACTGAAGATAAAACTACAACAGGTTGGATTAAAGTTTGAAGCAGAAAAAGAGTTCAGCGTAATTTTTGAGGGAGTTGTTATTGGAAAATTTAGATGTGATCTTTTTGTTGAAGACAAAATTATTGTAGAACTAAAATCAATAACTGGGTATCAACCCAAACTTTTTCAAAGTCAGGTTATCTCTTATCTGAAAGCAAGTAAAGTAAAGACTGGCTTATTGATTAACTTTGGCAATGCAAGTTGTGAAGTAAAAAGATTGTCAGTATAAATCATTATCATCACCTAAATCGGTGTAATCATATTAAAATCGGTGCTATCATACATACTATGAATACCAAAACAATAAAGAAAGATACAATTGCAAAAAAGCCTAAAATTAACGTAATTACTTTAGGTTGCTCAAAAAACACCTACGATTCTGAAGTGTTGATGGGACAGTTACGTGGCAATAACTTATCAGTTGAACATGAGGCCACTAGTGTTGGCAAAGATGATATCATTGTGATCAATACTTGTGGTTTTATCGACAATGCCAAACAAGAATCAATTGATACCATTTTACAGTACAGTCAGTTAAAAGACGAAGGTAAAGTTGGGAAAGTAATCGTTACAGGATGTCTTTCTGAACGTTACAAACCTGAATTAGAATCAGAAATTACAAATGTTGATGCTTATTTTGGCACCAACGACCTACAGAATATATTGCACAGTTTAGGTGCAAACTACAAACATGAGTTGATTGGCGAACGGCTATTGACCACTCCTTCTCATTTTGCCTATTTTAAGATTGCTGAAGGCTGTAACCGCCCTTGCTCTTTTTGTGCCATCCCGTTAATGCGTGGCAAACATGTTTCTAGAGACATGAACGAGTTGGTAAACGAAGCCAAGATCTTGGCCGCAAACGGCACCAAAGAATTGATCTTAATTGCGCAAGATCTGACCTATTACGGCCTTGACATTTATGGCAAACGTAATTTGGATGAATTGTTACGTCGCCTATCTGATGTAAAAGGCATTGAATGGATCAGGTTGCAATACGCCTATCCTTCCGGTTTCCCGATGGAGATCTTGGATGCCATGAACGAACGTGAAAACATCTGTAAGTACCTTGACATGCCTTTACAACATATTACTGATAATATGTTGAAATCGATGCGTCGTGGGATTACCAAACAGAAAACCATTGATATTGTAAACGAGATCAGGGCCAAAGTTCCGAACATCGCGATGCGTACGACTTTAATTTGTGGATACCCAGGAGAAACGGAACGGGATTTTGAGGAAATGTACAATTGGGTAGAAGAAACACGCTTTGACCGTTTAGGTTGTTTCACCTACTCGCACGAAGAGAAGACCCATGCGCACCAATTGGTTGACGATGTTCCGGAAGAAGTAAAACAGGCACGTGTTGATGCAATCATGGAACTGCAACAAGGTATTTCATTCGACATCAACCAAGAAAAAGTTGGCCAAACCTATAAAGTACTGATCGATAGAAAAGAAGGTGATTTCTTTATCGGTCGTACCGAATTCGATTCGCCAGAGGTTGACAACGAGGTGCTGATCGATGCCAATTCTGGTTATGCGGCCAACGGGAGCTTTGTAAATGTGAAGATAGACCGTGCAGAAGATTTCGACCTGTATGGACAAATTGTAAAATAAATCTCATGCCGAAAAATGTTTAGTAAATTAGGTTAATTTCGCAGAACATGAAGGCAAAATATATCTCTTATCAAGATACTCATTCATTCTCTAAATTGGTTTTAGATTATGTTAATGATGATGAGTTTCTACAATCTTTCTATAGTTTCCGTCCAGACCTTGATGGCTTGAAAAAAGCTGTCGACGCTAGAAATTTCAAAGGAAATAGAGCCGAACTGGTTGAGGTTTTAACCCAACAATATCAAGATATAAAGACCAATAAATCTGTAAAACACAATATAGATTTATTGGCCAATGCCAATACGTTTACAGTGACTACTGGTCATCAGCTTAACCTGTTTACCGGGCCTTTGTACTTCATCTATAAAATTGTAACTACGATCAATCTGGCGCTGGAGTTAAAGATCGCCTATCCAGAAAAAAACTTTGTTCCTGTTTATTGGATGGCTACCGAAGACCATGATTTTGAAGAGATCAACCATATAAGTGTAGATGAAAAGAACATCAGCTGGATCCAACAGACCAATGGGGCAACAGGCAGGTTAAATACCAAAACGGTAGCCGCAGCGGTAATGGCTTACAAAGCGTATTTGGGGATCAGCAAAAACGGGAAAAAATTGGCCAAACTGGTTGAACACGCATATCTACACCACGACAACCTAGCCGATGCCACCCGTGTATTGGTAAACAGCTTATTTGAAAACTATGGTTTGGTCATGATCAATGCCGATGATGCAAGGCTAAAGAAACAATTCAGTGGCATTATCCAAAAAGATATCATTGAACAAAATAGTGCCCATTTAACAGAAAAGACAAGTCAGACGCTGGAGCAACATGGTTATAAGACTCAAGTAAATGGAAGAGAAATCAATTTCTTCTATTTGATTGACAACCTGCGCGAAAGAATCATCGAAAAAGACAATCGTTATACCGTTAACCATACCGAAATCTCATTTAGCAAGGAAGAACTGTTGAAAGAGATTGAAAACCATCCCGAAAGATTTAGTCCTAATGTAATCATGCGTCCTTTGTACCAAGAAGTGATCTTGCCCAACATTGCCTATATTGGTGGTGGTGCAGAGGTAAGTTACTGGATGCAATTGAAGGCTAATTTTGATCATTACCAAACAGATTTCCCTGTTTTGTTATTGCGTAATTCAGCTTTGTTGATCGATAAACGTAGCGCCGAAAATTTAAACAGATTAGGTTTTAAACTGGAAGATGTTTTTCTTCCTACTGAAGATCTTAAAAATATCTGGATCAAAAACAACAGCGATGCCAACCTGAGTTTGGCTGATGAAATGAGGATCCATCCAAGCCGCTTTTGACCAGATCAAACTCAATGCTTTTAAAATTGACAAGACTTTGGAAAACTCTGCGGATTCTGCAAAAACCAAAACAAACCATTTGTTAGAAAACTTGGAGAAAAAGCTTTTCAGAGCAGAAAAAAGAAAACATGAAGTGTCGCTCAAACAGATAGAGAATGTTAAAAACAGACTCTTCCCAAGTGGCACTTTACAAGAAAGGGTAGTGAATATTGCTCCAATGTATGTGAATTACGGAGATGATTTTCTTTCATCGTTGATTGAGAATTTCCAACCCTTGGGCGGCGATTTTACGTTGTTGTTGCCTTCCTAATTTAAACAACACGCAGTCTTTATACTTATTACTTGCTACTTGACACCAAAAAATGAACTTTATCACCTTTACCGAAACCAAACTTAGAGATTTTACCTACTCCGTTTTTAAAAAGATGGGCTGTTCTGATGCGCATGCAACATTAGCCGCTGATGTGTTGATCCGTTCTAATCTTAGAGGAATAGATTCTCATGGTGTAGCACGTTTAAGTGGTTATGTAAGGCTTTGGGAGAAGAAAACGATCAATGCAACGCCCAACATCAAAATTGTACACGAAACCCCTACTACGGCAACTGTAGATGGCGATGGAGGTTTAGGCTTGGTGGTTGCTCCTTTTGCCATGCAAGTAGCGATGGAGAAAGCTGAAAAATATGGCAGCGGTTGGGTTGCCGTTAAAAACTCTAATCACTTTGGTATTGCAGGTTATCATGCTTTAATGGCTGTTGAGAAAGATATGATTGGAATCAGCATGACCAATGCCAGTCCGCTGGTAGCGCCTACTTATGCCAACGAACGTTTATTAGGCACAAACCCCATGTGTTATGCTTTTCCTGCAGGTAAATACCCAGCAGTAATTGTAGACATGGCCACGGCTGCTGCTGCCAACGGAAAACTCGAGATTGCACAAAGAGCCAACAAGGCCATTCCGGATGGTTGGGTACAAGATGCAAATGGGCAACAATCTTTGGATCCAAACGAACTCAAAAATGGTGGCTCACTTTTACCTTTGGGTAGCGATAAAGATCATGGTAGCCATAAAGGATATGGCTTAAGTGCTACTGTCGATATTTTATCGGCGGTGCTGTCTGGTGCCAACTACGGACCTTGGGTTCCTCCTTTCGTAGCATTTTTAGAACCACCAACAGATCCAGTTGGTGAAGGAATTGGGCATTTTTTAGGTGCCATGCGTGTAGATGGCTTTCGCCCAGCTGCAGATTTCAAATCTCATTTAGACAATTGGATAGCACGTTTCAAAAATGCCAAGACTGTCGACCCAACCAAAAAGGTCATCGTTCCGGGTGAACCTGAACATGATTTTGAACAAGAAAGAAAATTAAGCGGCATACCCATCATTGATGTGGTAGTAAATGACCTCAATGAACTGGCTGCAAAATTAGAAATTGAAGGGCTTTAGCTTTAAAAGCTTTGTCTTGCTGAGCATAGCGAAGAATCTCTATTTGTAATAAGTTAGTGCAGAGAAGACCGCGAAGTAGCTACGAAGTAAATCTCATTTCAATCAATTTGAGTTTATTGATTAATATTGACCACATAGAAAGATAGTTCACATAGCATATTGTCATGCTGAACACAGCGAAAAATCTTTGTTTATAATAACTAAGCCGAGATTGCAAATCCCGACCAGCCTATACACCTATAGAAGAATATTTATCCATTTAACCAATCCTGATTACGATTCCTTTTTACATTTAATTAAAAAAAAGGGTTGACTCTCACTAATGGCCATCACTTCAATTAATCCAGTTTTACCAAATTCTGATTTGATCGATTCTTCATCGTAAAAGAACATCTTTACCCCATCAAATATTTCATAACGGTCTTTACTGATAAATTCACCCTGTCCATAGGTATGCGCCGCCTTTGAGATTACCGTAAAGACCATATACCCACCCTCAGATAATTGGCTATAACAATCACGGATCAATTTTTCTCTTTCGCTACTGTCTAATAAATGGATCAATGCATAACAAAAGATCCCCTCATATTGTTGTTGATCAAATGGCATATCGGTTACAGAACCATGGTGGATGACCATCGCTGTTCCATAATGTTTTCTGGCCATTTCAATTGCAGTTTTCGAAATCTCTATCCCGGTTACAGTTATTCCATTTTCGGTAAAAGTCTGCGCATTCCGTCCATAACCAATCCCAGGATCAGGATGTTCTTTATCGATTTTTCGACAAAAAAATCCTTTGTCAATACCGCAGATTTTGATGGCTCAAAACCCCACATCTCCTGTTTTTCGCCAAAGGCTGTCTCCCAAAACTCTGGTTTTTTGTTTTCTTTTTCCATCTGCTTTATTTTTCAAATTCCTTTTCCAAACCTCGTCTTAATCAAACAACAACCATTGTTTGTTTTTTACATCTACCTGTTTCGCTTTTAACAGTTTGATAAAATCTTGAACCCCGATTTCTTCATTTCCATTGCCATGGATCAACACAATACTACCAGCATTCGGCTGTTGCCCTTTCGCCAACCAGGCATCACTACCTATCGGAATCAGCCCATAAGCCGCTATTTTTGCTACAATCTGCTGATCAGATACCAATCCAGGAAAGCGAAAAAAGACAGAGGGGCTTAGCCCATTCTTAAGCATCAGCTTTTCATTTTCTAAAACTTCAACATTCAGGTCCGTATTTTTGGCCAATAGAAAGTTCTCGGTCAAAGGCAACTTATTTACTTCATGGTTATAAGAGTGATTGACCCATGTAATGTCCAGTTCTTTTTGTACCACCAGACTTTTCAACCAATTGAGCTCATCCACATGTTTAAGCATCCATTTGCCAGACACAGAAATGGCCAAAGGAACAGGTTGTTGTATATTTTTAAATGCATTGATCAATGATTGAAAGATTATCCGATCTAGTGGCTTATGAGATGGGCAAAGATCAATCGTCAATGCAATTCCCTTTTCTTGTGGTATGGCATGGTCAATACCTGCATTTTGTAAAGGGCTTCCATTTTGTAAAGCCACTTCCAATGCTTTGACATAAGCCGATTGCCTAAAAATAGCCTGCACATTACCTAAGGCCAAATTAGAAAGTGAATAGTTAGCTGCAACATCAACCTTGGTATTTAAAGTTTCTGGATTTACCAAAAGCAGGTATTTTTTACCCTCATTTACAAAACTCCTGATGGCGATCAATTTTTCAGTGTCGTGCGTAGCTAAAGCGTAATTTACCTTATAGCGCGTTATATCTTCAAAATTTTGCGCATTGGCCTTCAAGAAAAACAATAGCAAGATGAGCAGCGGTGGTAATTTCATTATCCAAATATAAACACAATTTGTTTTTACAGACGCCCTTAAAATGTCAGCCAAGCTTCCCTTTTGTAATTTACAACTTACATTCCTTTTCCTATTCCTTATCTTTGCAACATGACAAAATTATCGGTTAACATCAATAAGATTGCCACCTTGCGCAACAGCCGTGGAGGCAATAATCCTGACCTGGTGAAAGTGGCTTTAGATTGTGAACGTTTTGGTGCACAAGGCATCACGGTGCACCCGCGCCCAGACGAGCGTCATATTCGTTATCAGGATACTTTTGATCTAAAAGCTGTGATTGCCACCGAATTTAACATCGAAGGCAATTGTCGTGAACAGAAATTCATTGATTTAGTTTTGGCCAATCAACCTGCCCAAGTTACCTTGGTACCCGACACGGAAGGTCAACTGACCTCTAACCATGGTTGGAATACCATTAAAGAACAGGCTTATCTGAAAGATATGGTGGCCATTTTTAAAGATGCAGGCATCCGTGTTTCTATTTTTGTAGAGTCCAGTTATCGAAATGGTTGAAGGCGCCTTGGCAACAGGAACAGATCGCATCGAATTGTATACCGAAGCCTATGCAAGCGGCTATCACCAAAACAAGGAACAGGCCATTGCCCCTTATGTTGCCGCTGCCCGAAAAGCCAACGAACTGGGTTTAGGAATCAATGCTGGGCACGATCTTGACCTACATAACCTGCAATATTTTGCACAACAGATTCCAAATCTTTTAGAAGTTTCCATCGGCCATGCCCTGATCAGTGATGCTTTGTATTTAGGTCTGGAAAATACCATCCAACAATATTTAAAACAATTAGCTTAATCTCTTCGTCATCCCGCTGGGACAGTGGTCAGCAATCTAAAGATGATTTCCACTTTATCCTTAATGACGTTTTAATCCATATCCTATGCTCAAAGGTGTAATCCTTGTACTTTTTGGTGCCTGTAGTTTTGGCATCCTTTCTACTTTTGTTAAATTGGCTTATGCCGAAGGTTATAACCTCTCAGATGTGACTGGCACACAGGCCTTTTTTGGCATGGTGCTGTTGTGGGCCACCTATTTGATCCAAACAAAATTCAGATCAAAAGAAACTCCAAAACCTATTTTAAAAACGCATTGGGCCAAACTAGTGGCCGCAGGTGCATTTTCTGGCATGGTGAGCCTTTGTTATTACCAATGTGTAAAGTTGGTTCCGGCTTCGGTAGCCATCATCTTATTGATGCAATTTGTATGGATAAGCGTATTGTTGGAGCTGATCTTCTACAAAAAGAAACCTACCAAAAGTCAGATCCTAGCCATTATCTTTATTCTAGGCGGAACTGTTTTGGCCAGTGGCTGGTTGGGCACTCCAATTGAACAGCTTAATGTAATGGGCATTGTGTATGGTTTGATTTCTGCACTCTTTTATGCTTCATTTTTAATGTTAAACGGCAAATTGGGCACTGAATATCCCGTATTAAAGAAGAGTGCCTTGATGATTACCGGTGCTTGTATCATTATCTTTATCCTTTTACCACCCCACTTTTTAATCAATGGTGCCTTAGGAGGCAGCTTATTGAAATGGGGGATGATCCTTGCGGTATTTGGTACAGTTATTCCTCCATTATGTTTTGCTTCAGGTATTCCAAAAGCAGGATTGACCCTCAGTTCGATCTTAAGCTCTGTAGAACTGCCTGTGGCGGTAAGCATGTCGGCATTGGTATTAAACGAAGAAGTAAGCTTGGTACGTTGGTTAGGTGTAGCCATTATTTTAGGCGCCATGGTTTTACCAAATTTGGAAAATATAAAAAAGGGGAATATCTTTAAAACAAAAACAACATGAAGAAACAGCTTTTTGCATTGATTACCTTAGCTGCATTAGCCTTTGGCGGATGTAAAAACGTAGCCACGATCAACGAGAGTGAAGCCGGAGAAGTGATTACAGATTACTTAAAAGGAAACCCTGAATATAAAACAGACCGTTTCTATTTTGGCGAGATCAAATTCAACAGCAGAAAAGAAATGTTGGAACTAGAAAAATACAAGACACTGGCCAACGAAGGTTATATCTCGATGACCTTACAGGAAGGCAAAAAGAAGTTTTTGTCTAAAGACAGTAGTTTTGTCTACCTCATTAAATTAACTGACAAATCGAAAGAATTGGTTTTAAAACAAGATGAAGATAAAGCAACCGTAAAAGTGGTTGACTATATCCTGTCTAGCGAAAAGCCTGTGAATTTCTCTAGGGTAAACGACAATAACGCAAAAGTTACGGTTTCATTAAAGAAAGAGAACACCGTATTTGCCCCTTTTCAAAAGAACAGCTCGAATAATAGCGATTTCATTACCAAAACCTACCGGTTGAAACTGGATAAGGAAGAAGGCTGGAAAGTGAACAAATGATCAAATTAAAAAATCTTATTCAGCTTTTAATCGGTTAAAAGCCGAATAAGATTCCGCTATAGCTAGGCCAAACGGCTATGGAACATCTATAGCAGGCCCTGGATCTTCAATCGGGCAATGCCATAGGATACAACCCGGTGGACTATAATAAGGTGGGTGGTATGGACCTGCTTCTGCATCTTCGATACATTTATTACACATGGGGTGCATTTCTTCTTCGCCTCCTCCACCCATGATCTTTTTCATTTCGCTTTTGGCAAGCAGCATTTCTGAATTTAATTTTTTCATGTTCTTGGGTTAAAACTTTAATAAAAATTGTGGTTTACCTTGGCTTATCAGCCTAACACTGGTCCTGGAGGTTCTGGCGTTGGGCAATGCCACCTTAAACAGCCTTCAGGAGAATAAACCGGTGGATGGTAAGGATCAGCTTCCGCTTCTTCAATACAACGCGTACATAAGGCAGGGTACTGCCATTCGTCGCCGCCACCAACAACTTTTTTCATTTCACCCTTTGAAAGGGAATTTAACTTTTTCATATTTTTTGGTTTAGGTTATAACTAAAAATACACATAATCAGAATAAATACAATAGCTTACGTGTTATTTTTAATGAAAGGATAGATTGAACAATGCCAATCAAACTTCTGGTTTGTCTCCACACGAACCAGCGTTTGCAATCAACACGAACCATGTAATTTTCCAGTCTGTTTTTGCCACCAAAATATGACGTTTTAGCTTGTATTTCATGCCAATAAATAGTTGCAAATTTCTTACCTTTGCGCAATCATTTATTGCTATACTTCATGAGCTTAAACATCCACTACCAAGAAGACTTTCAAGACCGCCATATTGCTCCAAATGCGGAAGATACTGCGGCAATGCTACACACTATTGGTGTAAAATCTATTGACGAACTGATTGAACAGACCGTTCCTCAAAAGATCAGGTTAAAGCAGCCTTTAAACCTGCCAAAGGCAAAATCTGAAATTGAATACCTAACCAGTTTAAAACAGACTGCTTCTTTAAACAAGGTCTTCAAATCTTACATTGGTCAAGGTTATTATGATACACTAACCCCTGGTGTAATTTTACGTAATGTAATGGAAAACCCGGGATGGTATACCCAGTATACACCGTATCAAGCAGAAATTGCACAAGGTCGTTTACAGGCCCTGTTAAATTTCCAGACCATGGTGATCGATCTAACCGGTATGGAAATTGCCAATGCCTCTTTGTTAGATGAAGGTACAGCAGCTGCTGAAGCCATGTTTATGCAATACAGCTTACGTAAAGACCAAAAAGCGACAAAATATTTTGTTTCGGAGCTGATCTTTGCACAAACAATCGACATTTTAAAAACCCGTGCCAATCCATTCGGTATCGAATTGGTCGATCGGTAACCATGAAGAATTTACGGCTACCGAAGAATTTTTCGGTGCAATTGTACAATATCCGGCAGGTAATGGCGAAGTGTTCGATTACACTAGTTTTGCTACTACACTACATGGCAAAAACATTAAATTAACGGTAATTGCCGATCTATTGAGCTTAACGTTATTAACGCCTCCGGGAGAATGGGGTGCCGATGTAGTGGTAGGTACAACCCAACGTTTTGGTGTGCCAATGGGCTTTGGTGGACCGCATGCAGCTTATTTTGCTACAAAAGACGAGTACAAACGTTCTATCCCTGGTCGTATTATCGGGGTAACGATTGATAGCAATGACAACTATGCATTGCGTATGGCACTTCAAACCCGCGAGCAACACATCCGTAGAGATAAAGCCACTTCAAATATCTGTACTGCACAGGCATTATTGGCGATCATGGCTGGTTTTTATGCCGCTTACCATGGTCCTAAAGGTTTGAAACTAATTGCAGAACGTACCCACGGATTAACGGCTTCATTAGCAAAATCACTTGCCGAAATTGGTTATAACGTGTTGAGCAAATCTTATTTCGATACCATTCAATTGGATTTGGGCGATTTGACAGGGTCTATCCATAAAGAATGTTTAGACAACAACATCAATCTTAACTACAACGGAAACTTGGTGAGCATTTCATTGGATGAAACAACTTCATTCGAGGATATAAAATTGTTGGTTCGTATCTTCTCTAAAGTAAAAGGGATTTCAGCAGACAACCTCACTGTTATCGAAGCGGTAGAAACGACTATCCCTGCTAACTTACAACGTACTTCAGCATATTTAACACATCCGGTTTTCAATGCACACCATTCTGAGCATGAGATGTTACGTTATATCAAATCATTAGAGACCAAAGATCTTTCACTTTGTCATTCGATGATTGCTTTGGGCTCATGTACCATGAAATTGAATGCAACCAGCGAAATGATTCCGGTTACTTGGCCTGAGTTTGGTAAAGTGCATCCATTTGCACCTGCTGATCAAGTATTGGGTTATTATACCGTATTTAACGAGTTGGACAAATGGTTAAGTGAAATTACTGGTTTTGCTGCCATGAGCTTACAGCCAAATGCTGGTGCCCAAGGTGAGTATGCTGGTTTAATGGTCGATCAGAGCCTACCATCAGGATAGAGGAGATTTCCACCGTAATATCGCTTTGATTCCTGCTTCGGCACATGGCACCAACCCTGCTTCTGCAGCAATGGCTGGCATGAAGATCATCGTAGTTAAATCGTTAGAAAACGGAAACATCGATGTAGAAGATTTAAAGGCAAAAGCTATTGAACATGCAGAAAATCTTTCTTGTTTAATGGTTACCTATCCATCAACACATGGTGTTTTCGAAGAGAGCATCATCGACATCTGTAACATCATCCACGAAAACGGTGGACAGGTTTACATGGATGGAGCCAACATGAACGCACAAGTTGGTTTAACCAGCCCGGCTAATATCGGTGCAGACGTTTGCCACTTGAACTTACATAAAACATTCTGCATTCCACATGGTGGAGGTGGTCCTGGTATGGGTCCGATTGGTGTGGCAGCTCACTTGGTAAAATACTTGCCAGGTCATGCTGTGGTCAACATCAATAACGAAAAATCTATCCCGGCTGTTTCTTCAGCACCATGGGGTTCTGCATCTATCTTGATCATTTCTCATGCGTATATCGCAATGATGGGTGGTGAAGGTTTAACTGATGCAACCAAATATGCAATCTTAAATGCCAACTACATGAAAGCCCGTTTAGAGGCACATTATCCAGTATTGTATTCTGGTGCGCAAGGTCGTTGTGCCCACGAAATGATCTTGGATTGTCGTGGTTTCAAAAACTTTGGTATTGAAGTAGTAGATATTGCCAAACGTTTAATGGACTATGGTTTCCATGCACCAACGGTTTCTTTCCCTGTTGCTGGAACTTTAATGGTTGAGCCTACAGAAAGTGAGCCGAAACATGAGTTAGATCGTTTCTGTGATGCTTTGATTGCCATCAGAAATGAGATTGCCGCTGTAGAGAACGGAAGTTTAGATAAAACTGACAATCCTTTAAAAAATGCACCACATACTTCTGCGGTAGTAACCGCAAATGAATGGACACATGGTTACAGTCGACAGACCGCAGCTTTCCCATTACCGTATGTTGCTGCTTATAAATTCTGGCCATCTGTAGGCAGGGTAAACGACAGTCATGGCGATAGAGCTTTGATCTGTGCATGTCCTCCTATAGAAAGTTACATGGAAGAAGAAGCAATTGCTTAAAAAAAAGTCCCGACCAAAAATCGGGACTTTTTTTTGAAAAGGAATTTATACTATTTATATACCGATCTTGATGCCCACGTTTATACCTAAACCTCCAATATTGATATAAGATTTAAGGTCATCACTTGGTTTGCTCGAATCGTAACCAGCTGTTCCGGGTACGTTAGAGCTAGAAGTTAATGTTTTATGGTAATTGGTTTCTCTTGTCCCAGTAGGCAGGTCATTTAAGCCTACATTTACTTTAGAGTCCATTTCCTAATGTACCTACTGCATTAAAACTCCTCACCTCTTTGCTATCACTGTTTACAGATACGTTACGGTATTCGATTTCACTAAAGAAACTGATGTTCTTGCCCAAAGGATAATTAAAACCAGCAGCACCCAAAAAGCCAACCGTTGGTTTTGGCTTAACCCTTTCTGTTCTTGTCAACTCAACCGCTACAAAATTAGGGTTTACTGTTTTGGCAATGGATCCAGTTTGATCGCTAACTACGGTATTGATATCTAAATAACCATAGACAGGCACCACTGCACCTATTTTTAGATAGGGTTTAAATTTAGCTTGTGTAGGCAGGTGAAACACTAACGATGGTGTTAAATCTACCGCAGTAACCTGCCCTACAGATTTTAACCCTAAAACTTGTGTACTTCCGATATAGCCTGTCTGTTTGGCCATGGTATTTTCTTCGCTCTTAAAAAAGTTCGCACCCATTTCTAGCGCTACCACTTCATTGAACCTAAAACCTCCAGTTAATCCTGCTCTCCAACCTTGCCCAAAAGAGCCCGTAATGGTTTCTTCCGATATTCTTGTCTGTGCCCCTGTAAGCGGATTAATTGAAAATACATAATCTCTTGGTTGTAAAGAACCTACATTGGGAAATTCTACAGGAGTAACCTTCAAAAAATAACTACCAGAAGGTTTTAAATAGAAACCCCTTCCTTCTTGGGCAATTGCCCCTAAAGACGTTGCCGCAAGTAATGCGACGGCTAAAATCAGCTTTTTCATAACAATAAAGTTTAGTACATAACAAACATATTAATTATGCTTGCATAGTATATTTAACGCAGAAAATGTTCGAAATGTTTTCTTTAAAGAAAATTTCTCTTATCATTTTTAAGTCATAAACATGATAAGATATCAAAACATCGTCTGATACTTTCTACTTTTGCTAACAGTGTTAACTTATTTCAATGGCAGTAACAGCGCGTAGATTAAAACAAAAAGAAGCCGTAAGGGAATCCATCCTGAATGCTTCAAAAACCATCGTTTTAAAAGAAGGATGGCAAGCGGTTTCTATGCGGAAGATAGCTGATGCCATTGGCTATAGTCTACCCGTAGTGTATAACCATTTTGAGAGCAAGGACGCTATTCTCGAAGAATTTGTGAAATACGGATTTGAGCTATTGGGCAAAGAGATGTCAACTGCCAAAGCTAGATCAACAGATCCAGCTCAACAACTGACCGATATGGCCATTGCCTATTTCGAGTTTGCCTTTTTACAAAGGGAATATTACCAGATGATGTTTGGCTTGGGTATGCCCAGCTGCGAAAGGGTTAGCCAGATTCCTGAAATCGGCAAATATGCAGCCATTGTAATCAGTACCATACAAACATTAAGCAATGCCCAGAGCGTGGAAGAAAAAACCATTCTAAAATACCATACCTTTTGGTCGATCCTTCACGGACTGAGTTCTATCAACATGGTGAACATTACGGCAACACCAAATGAGATGCAACAGCGGGTGCTACTTGATGCCGTTCAAGGTTTCATCAAAAATATAAACAGTTAATTTTTAAAATAATCATATCATAAAATACCCCCATGAGTTTAATAGAAGCGCTAAATTGGCGATATGCCACAAAAAAAATGAATGGCCAACCAGTGCCACAAGAAAAAGTAGACCAAATTTTAGAGGCGGCACGTTTGGCGCCAACCTCTTCTGGCCTACAACCTTTCAAGATGATCGTGGTAACCAACCCCGATTTGAAACAAACACTTTTGCCACATTCATATAACCAATCACAGATCATAGACTGTTCTCACCTTTTGGTTTTTGCAGCTTGGGACAACTATACTGAAGAGCGTATCAACCAAGTTTTTGAACGCAACAACAACGAGCGTGGCCTACCTCATTCTACGACAGCAGATTACCAGAACATGTTGATCGGTAATTATGTACCAAGAACAGCAGAGGTCAACTTCCAGCATGCTGCCCGCCAGGCCTATATTGGCTTTGGTTTGGCCCTTGCAGAAGCAGCCTTATTAAAAGTTGATGCCACCCCAATGGAAGGTTTTGACAATGCACAATACGACGAAATCTTAAACCTTAAAGAAAAAGGATTGAGAAGTGTAACCATTATGCCATTGGGTTATAGAGACGAAACTGGCGATTGGTTGGTTAACCTTAAAAAGGTACGTCAACCTAAAGCAGACTTCATTATCGAGTTTAAATAAAAAACTAGCGTTAAGCTATGGGTGTATCGCAAAACGGTGCACCCATTTTTTATGCCTTTTTAATTGTAAAAATATGTTAAAGATTGCTCTTAATGCCTTTCCATTAAGCAATAATCAATATATTAGCGAATATACAATCAGCTTATTCCAATTTAATGAAATTTACCAGGATCCTATTTGCACTGCTCTTTTTAACAGGTCTCTCTGCTTTTGCACAACAAGATAGCATTGCATTGAATAACATCATCAGCAAGACCAAAAAACTGTCTGATGAGCAGCCAATAGAAAAAGTATATCTACATTTTGATAAACCTTACTATGCAGTAGCCGATACCATGTGGTTTAAAGCTTATGTAACCATAGAGCAAAACCTACCTTCACCATTGAGCAAGATTGTTTATGTAGATGTTTTCAATGCGAAGGATTCTTTGATACAAACCTTAAAGCTACCCGTAAAAAATAGTGTGGCCTATGGCAATATTCCTTTGAATATGACTACCTATCAACAAGGTAACTACTATGTAAAAGCATATACGGTCTGGATGCTCAATTTTGACAGCGCCTATTTCTTCTCTAAAAACATTACCCTTGGTGAGGCCATTGACAAACAGCTGAATACCTATGTTTCTTTTACCAACGAAGCTGTAGACAAAAACATTAAAACAACGGTCAAGATCCAGTTCAAAGACCTCAATAAAAAGGTATATGCCAATAAACAGGTAAACTGGCGGGTATTTTCGAACTACGATGAATTTGCAAAAGGCAAAGGCACAACCGACCAGAATGGTGTTTTAAGCATCAATGTAACCAGTAAAAATGGAGAAGCGATTACCCGAGGAGAGATCATCACCGATATTGTTGTTGGCGAAAAAGAAACGGCTACAGCAAACTTTAAACTGAAGCAGTCTTTAAATGAATTCGATTTTCAGTTCTTTCCAGAAGGCGGGGAACTGATCAGTGGCGTACCGAACCAGATTGGTTTCAAGGCCATCAAAAATTCTGGTCTGGGTGTCGACATCAAAGGAAGTATCATCGACGAGCAGAACAACGAAATTGCCACTTTTACTTCTGGCTTTGCTGGCATGGGTTCATTTTATCTTACCCCAGAAAACGGCAAAAGCTACACAGCGAAAATTACCTTAAAAGACGGAACTGTTAAAAACTTTAACCTCCCTAAGGCAGCTGCATCAGGTATTGGCTTACAAGCTACAAATGCACCTGGCGATTTTATCAATGTAAAGATCATTGCTAATATTCCTTTTTTCGAAGCCAATAAAGGGAAAACATTTTTTGTGGTTACCCAAAATGCAAATGTGGTTTATTATGCGGCAAAAGCTAGTTTATCAAACCAAGTTGTCCTGATCAAGATACCTAAGAAGGACATTCCTTCTGGCATTGCACAGATTACTTTATTCAATTCAGAAAACCAACCTTTAAGTGAGCGTTTAACTTTTGTTTTACATGCCGATGCGATGAGCTTGGCCTTAAAATCTGACCTACCAACCTATAAACCCCGCCAAAAGGTAAAGTTGACCTTGGATGCAAAAGCTGCAGGTGTACCAGCTATTGGCGACTTCTCTATTTCGGTAATTGATGAGCAGAAAGTACCTGTTGATGAAAATAGCGAGACAACCATTTTAAGCTCCTTGTTGCTAACTTCAGACCTGAAAGGCTATGTAGAGAAACCTAATTACTATTTTGTAAAGACCGACGACAAAAAATTGGGAGAGCTGGATAAACTAATGTTGACACAAGGCTACCGTAGGTTTGCCTATAAAGATATATTAGAAGGGAAATATCCAGCCGTGAGCTACCTGCCAGAACAAGGCATTAACATTACCGGAACATTAAGAGATTTAACTGGCATGCCGGTTAGAAAGGGCGCGATGAGGTTAGTGGTAACGAATAAACCGATTTCTGCTGAAACATTGACTTCAAATTCTGGACTTTTCAATTTTCAGAATCTGACATTCCCAGACTCTGCACAGGTAGTGATCAGTGCCAAGTACAATCCCAATGCCGCCAATCTGATGATCGTACTAGATGGAATGCCAACTGCGGGAGCAGGCAAAAACCCTAACCTAGTTGATGAGGTAAACAATATCGATACGGTATTGGCTGCTTATTTGAGCAATAGCCAAAAACAGTACAGGTATTTACGTACCCTTAAACAGATCGAGGTAAAAGCTCCTTCAACCGTTAAAAAACCAAGCCATACCGACCATAGCTCTTTGAGTAGCTTAGGGCAGGCAGACCATACCATTGATGGAGAAAGTTTCAACACCTGTGCGTTCTTGTTAGATTGTTTAAAATCGAGGGCAACAGGTTTAACCTATGTAGACAATGAGCAAAAATTCTATATTTCTCGCGATTACAATACAGGCACGAAGATACCCGTTCAAGTATTTCTTAATGGAATGCCTATTGATGCAAGAGATATCAATACCGTAATGACGAATGAGCTCGAATCGGTAGAAATCTTTCTTCGTGATCCATTGGGCACTATAGATCGTTTGTATGGTACAAGAGGCGTGTTGGTGATCAATACCAAAAAGAAACCAGTTGGCAAAAAAATCTCAAAACAAGAATTGATGGACATGTTCCCTAAGGCCAACGTGATCACCTATAACCCAATGGGCTATAGTAAGGAAAGGGAGTTTTATTCGCCAAAATATCTACCTGCAGCTCCAATTACGAATACGGATCTACGTACTACCATTTATTGGAACCCAAAGGTAGTGACCGATGATAAAGGAAATGTAAACCTCGAATTTTTCAATGCTGATGGGAAAGGTACTTATCGTGCGGTAATAGAAGGATTTGATAAAAATGGCAATATCGGTAGAACCGTTTTAAGATATACCGTAAAATAAAAATCCTGCACTATTGTTACCAATAGTGCAGGATAATTTTCTAATTGCTTAGCAATTCTTTAATCCCTTTGCATAGCTCTTCCATTTTTTGATAAGAGGTCAAGGAATTTTTCTGTTTTTTAAAGTCGATCACAATAAAGCCTGGCTCAGCTTTTAGGTAAAACCTGGTGCTGTCTGGCAATACGATATCCATATTTTTAACATCACTTGGGGCTGTAAAAAGTGCATCGTCTTTTAAGGTCTCTTCAATATAGGCTACAACTTTTTCTGTTTTCTTTTTGGGATAAGAAGCTTCGAAATTGTATCCTACGTCGTTGTTTTTAATGCTAATGGATTGATTCTCCGAATCAACTCCAAAATTACAACCGAAGCCTAGTGTTGCCACAATCAGGCTCAGGATCAGGTATGATTTTTTCATTGGGTTATATTTAAAATAAATATTGGTTTTAACTATTGGGTATTCAAATGGTCTAAGTTATTTTGGGGCTTAACCACCTGCTCTATTTTTGATATCATCAGTTGCTGTATTTCTTTCGCGGGCCGATTTTACATTCTGGTTTCCGAAGCTATAGCTGATGCTAAATGAGGCCCTCCTACTAATGTAATTGTTTTGCACCCTTAAATTTACATTCTGGTATTGCAAAGTGCCTTTCCAATAATTGGTTGCAAATATATCATCCACATTTAAGCGAAACTTCAGTTTCTTGGCCAAGACACTTTTTTGCACACCCATGTTTAAGGCATATTGATAGATGGTGGTGCGCTCCAACCCTCTAACCCTAGGCGAATTTAACCAAAAGCTACTTTCTATGGTCCAATTCTGTGCTAAGCTTATCGTATTTGAAATGTTAAAATTATACGCCACTTTTTGCAGTTGGAATGGAGCACCTTCAATGTTGTTATCGTTAAATTTATTGTAGTAAATGCTAAAATTGCTTTGTAGGTTCCACCATTTGGCCAGTTTTATAGGTAAATATATGCTGGCAGCGTAATTTTGTCCGCTTCCGATATTACCTTGCCCAACGGTTACAATCCTAGTGCTGTCATTTTGTGCCGTTTTACTATCTAAGATCAGGTCTTTGGTATTAGCGTAGTTGAGCGAAAGCGAAAGGCCACTTTTGTAGTTATAGCTCACACCAAGGTTATCGGTAAACTGAGGTTTTAAATAGGGATTACCTTGTTGAATGGTATAAGGATCCATATAAAAATTAAATGGATTTAATTGTTGGTAGTTCGGTCGATCAATACGTCTACCGTATGAGTAGTTCAGGCTATGGCCTTCACTGATCTTTCTGGTTAACAAAAACAGTTGGAAACAACGATAGATAGTTGTTGCTGGCCACCGTACTATTGGTAACAGAAGTACCAGTAGAATTGGTATACTCTGCCCTTAAGCCCATTTGCACCTGCCACTTGCCCCAATCTTTTGATAAATTGACATAAGCTGCATTGATGTTCTCCTTGTACACAAATATATTGCTTTGTCCAGCAATGTTCTGCCAGGTGTTGTTTAATAAGCGGGTTGCTAAAAAATCGTTATTGGTTTTAACATAACTACTTTTGAGACCAGCTTCAAAATTCATTGTTTTAGCTATGGGCCATGCAAAATCACTTTTGGCTGCGTAAATATCTATTCCTGTTTTGCTGTCATTTTTAAGCACAGTGGTCGAATCCAATCCATTCTGCGCATTGAAAAATTTTGTGCTGAAATTTTCTACCCCCTTATAATCAAAGCCTGAGTAATCGACATCAAAATTTAAGCTTGCTCCCTCCTTTTTAAAAGAATGTTTAAGGTTAAGGTTGACTGTATAGTTGTTGTTTGGCGTATTTGCGTCAGAGTTTTGCACCAAAGAATTGCTGTTCTTCTGGCTTCCTCTCATTTCATTGATATAGGTTTGGCTGGTATTATCGAGCTTTCTGGTACTGGCACTTCCGTCAAACATTACACCTATGGTTGTCCGATCATTTACAAAATAGTCGGCACCCAATTTCCCTCCAATTCTAGAACCCGTATATATTTTTTTAAAGTCCTGGTTAAAGGCGCTCATCAATCCCGCCGATGTAGTGGTTCGATCAAGCAATGTATTCGAAAAATTATTGTTTTTTGAAACGTTGATATTGCTAAAAAAGTTCCATTTTTCTTGGCGGTGATTAAGATTGAAGTTAACCTCACTACCATAGATGTTCTTTGGCAGACCTGATTTGATTGCATTGCGATAGGTAGATGATAAACTGCCATTGGTACCTAAACTTCTATTCTTTTTCAATTTGATATTAATGATACCCGCATTGCCTGCAGCATCGTATTTGGCCGATGGATTGGTAATGATCTCTATCGTGGCAATCTGACTGCTGCTCAGGTTGTTTAAATAAGCGCTCAAGTCGGCACCAGAAAGAAAATTATTCTTCCCATCGATCATCACCATCGTACCACTTTTATTATTGAGCAGGTACTGATCGTTCTGTCTATCTATCGTTACACCAGGCGCTTTCTCCAAAACCTCTAAAGCAGTACCACCAGTAGCTACAATGCTATTCTCTACATTTAAAACTGTTTTATCAACCCGATGCTCAACAAAGTTTTTTTTGTTCTCTACAACAATCTCTTTCAATAATTTTGTAGCCGTTTCCAATTTGATGGTTGGCAATTTCACATCTCCATCTGTTACTGTAAATTTTGCCGTTTTTGTATTTTTATAACCAACCAATGAGATAGAGAGAATATAATCCCCTGCTTTAACCTGGTCAAAAACAAAGCCTCCATCTACATCCGTTTCCATATTTTTAACCATGGCCGTATCTGGAAAACTTAACAGTTTAACAAATGCATACGACACGATTTCAGCTTTTTCATTGCTTACCTTACCCGAAATTTTGTTTGTTTTTTGGGCAAAAGAAGCCCCATATGCCAAAAGGCATGCAATTAACGTAAATAGCTTTTTCATGATTTTTGTTTAAAGGCAGCAGGCTAAATGCCTGCTGTCGGGTAATGTTTGTGTGTGTGTATGATTGGTTAGGGATTTTCGCTCTTAGGTTGGTCTAATTCACTTTTACATTTCAGTCCATCTTCGGTCATGACCCATTCTCTGTACGGGCTATCATAATTGTTATCTGTATTGCAAGAGTAGTAATAGAACTGTAAGTAGTTATAGATGTTATTGTTCAACATCAAACGTGTGCCAACAGGTACTTTCAAGGTAATATGAACCTCTTGGTTTCTCCAGATGCTCTCTTTTTTTAGATGTAGACGTGGACTAAGTGTAATCAACGAATCTTTCTGAGTGTATTTATAATTGATATTCTGTGCATTTCTTAAAGCAATTGGAAATGTTTTACCTTGCGATTCGTAAGTTTGTACCATTGTCGTCTTGTTGTTGTCGCTTTTCAAAATCTCAATCCTCACGTTTCTTGGTACTCTAAAAGGATGTTCATCATCGTTATCAATGATCACGCGGTTACCCAAGTCGATTTCGTTGATCTGATAATTTAAACTGTCCTGCTTGCTAAATGCCATGCTTTTATCTACATCGATCACATAGGTAGGATAAGCTTTAATCTCTGTAGTCTGTACCAGTTCTGCATGTTCCTGAAATTCGGAAGTGATTTTGGCTGCAAAATATACTGTAGAAGCAGCACCGATCAACCAGATGATCAATAAAGAGAAAGAAAGCGTTTTGTTAATCGCTGTTTTGTTAAAGGCAACCCTAATGGCAAACAGCACCAATGCTAGGATTGGAATAAAGGCAACCACAAATGCACCCAATACGATCTCGTTTCTAAAACCTTCATTGATAATAGACAAAGGGAAATAATCGTAGGCATTTGAATCCCAGAAGCCTAAAAATGCGGCCAAGCAGATGATCAATCCAATCAACATTCCAAAACCGCAAACAATAAAGGCACCTGCAATGATCTTCATGATGATCACAGTAGTGGCTCCGAAAAGTTTACCTATAGCATTTACCGTTTCTGTAATGAAATTACCAGAACGTTTAACCATTGGTCTAAACTGCTCATTTGCCGATTTCATATTTTCTTTAAAGGCTGCCAATTCTTCGTCAAAACTTCTTTTATAACCATATAAATTGGTGGCTTCACCTTTCATTTCCATCTTTTCGGATCCTAGAAACCGCTCTTGGCGTAGCAATCCATAAGATGATGTAGGCAAGGATACCAGTACCACCTACAAAGAACAATACAAAAAAGATCAAACGTAACCAACGTGCTTCCATATTCAGGTAGTGCCCTAAACCTGCACAAACCCCTGCAATGGCACCTTCGTCTGTATCGCGGTACAGTTTTTTCTCTGCGCCAAAATTGGCAAAATTGTTTGCTGCCGGTGCTTCTTCTTCCTCTTCTGTTTGGAAATCCTGAACGCGTCCCATTTGTGCAATTACGCCTTCAACATCGGCCAATTCGATCACCTGTTTTTGCCCTGCCTGAAGAATTTCGGTAAACATTTCTGCAATGCGGTTTTCAATATCTGTTACGATTTCGAAATCATCTGCATTCTTTGCAAAATGTTGTTTGATCTCGTTCAAGTAGGCTGTTAATACCTCGTAGGCATCCTCTTCGATGTGGATGATCGAGTTACCTATATTTATGATGAGTGTCTTTTTCATGTCTATTTGTTTAATTTTGAGAGTCTGATTGTTTTGGCGCTCCATTTTGTGAAGTGGTAATGGCATAAGCCAATTCTTGCCATGTATGATCCAATTGTTTCAAGATCTGCTTGCCATCTTCTGTAAGCACATAATATTTACGTGGTGGCCCAGAAGTAGACTCGACCCAATTGTAACCTAACAATCCGTTATTTTTTAAGCGGGTAAGCAAGGGATATAAAGTCCCCTCTACTACAAGTAGCTTTGCCTGCTTTAATTCGGCGATAATATCTGAAGCGTAAATCTCTCCCCTCGATATAATTAAAAGCACACAATATTCAAGTATGCCTTTTCGCATTTGTGTTTGCGTATTTTCTGCTATCATAAAACAAAGATATATGTTTCATATAGTATTATGCAATACATAGTACTATAATTATTTTAATTTAACCCATAAACAATTGATTTACAGCTAAATAATTTTTTATTATTTTTTCATCCTGTACTGTCATTACCAACAATTGATAGATCTATCCCTCATTCATAGGATAAATACTGTCGATTCTCGACTTATCCATCACCAAATAAAGTATCGCCAATCACTATATGAAAACAACATTTCAAAATAATATTTTAAGACTACTATTTTAGTAGTAATTATTTCATTACCTTTGCCCCTTCAAAAAAATATAAATGCTTAAAAAATCTATTGCCTTGATCAAAGCCGAGGCAGCCGAAAATTCGGAATCTTCTTTGAAAAGAAGTTTAGGTCCTTTTCAACTGATTTTGATCGGTGTGGGCCTAACTTTGGGGGCAGGTCTATTTTCAATTACAGGTTTGGCCGCAGCCAATTATGCCGGACCAGCGGTAACCATATCTTTTATCATTGCTGCATTGGGTTGTGGTTTTGCGGCCTTATGTTATGCCGAATTTGCGTCGATGATTCCTGTTGCCGGTAGTGCCTATACCTATGCTTACGCCACCATGGGCGAATGGTTTGCCTGGATCATTGGGTGGGATTTGGTGTTAGAATATTCTGTGGGCTGTGCTACGGTTGCCATTAGTTGGTCGCAATATTTAACTAAATTTTTGGCTTCCTATCATATCTTTTTACCTGCGCAATTGACCATCTCTCCTTTTGAAACCGCGAAACTTAGCGATGGAACGATTGTACATGGCTGGGTCAATATCCCTGCGGCTTTGGTGGTCGATCTTAATGACCTTGGTGGTGATCAGGGGCACAAAAGGACCTGCCATCGTCAATGCCATCATCGTATTTTTAAAGGTTGGGGTAGTATTGGTATTTATTGCATTGGGCTGGCATTACATCGACCCTGCAAACTACAAACCTTACATCCCACAAAACACAGGCGAGTTTGGCCATTTTGGTTGGAGTGGTGTATTGAGAGCTGCAGGTCTGGTCTTTTTTGTATTTATAGGTTTTGATGCAGTAGCTGCTTCTGCCCAAGAAACGAAAAACCCAAAACGCGACCTACCTATTGGTATCATCGGACTCTTATTGGTCTGTACCGTTCTTTTTGGGCTTTTTGGTCACGTAATGACAGGTCTTGCCAATTACAAAGAATTTGCGAACAGTGGAGCACCTGTGGCTATTGCCATAGAAAAAACACCTTTTACTTGGCTTAGTCAGGCTATTATCTTGGCTATTTTGATTGGCTATACCTCTGTGATCTTAATCGATCTGATGGCACAATCAAGGATGTTCTATGCCATTAGCAAAGACGGATTGTTGCCAAAGGTTTTCTCAGACTTACATCCAAAGTTTAAGACTCCTTACAAATCAAATATCTTGTTGTGTACGTTTATTGGGTTATTTGCGGCCTTTGTCCCTCTAAATGTAGTGGGAGAAATGACCAGCATCGGTACGCTATTGGCTTTCCTAATGGTTTGTGCCGGAATTTTGATCTTGCGCAAAACAGACCCTAATGCCGAAAGGCCCTTTAAAGTTCCATTGGTACCCCTCATCCCTATTTTAGGTATTCTAGTCTGTTTAACCATGATGGCTTTTATGCCATGGGAAACCTGGTTGCGTTTATTTGTTTGGCTGGCCTTGGGTATGGGCATTTATTACCTATATGGAAAAAAGAACAGTGTGTTAGGCAAATCGTTCAAGAAATAGTACAACCCAATTGAAGATAAGACTATAAAACAATTAAAATTGTTGAACAAACCTATTTTTTCAACATTTTAACATCCTTATGCTCATTGGCTTAAGATTTGTATTGGGTATATTATCTACTCAATACATCTACCTATGATTTTTAAATTGCAGACCCCTTATACTTATGCCAGGCATAAAGAGGAAAAAGTAGTCAGACCCTTAACCCATAAAGACAGGGTAAATGCAGACCGTTTGGTGATGTTAGTTTTATTGGCGATTGCCATTACAACAGCTGTAATTTTTGCCTAAGGCATCTCACTTTACCCAACCATAACGTTAAAGCTTACAACAATAAAGTATCAATTCGATGCGCCTGTACCATACCTAAAGTGGGCGACCAACTGTAAATGGTAAAATGTCCATCTTGAGAGGCGACTAAGGCCAATGCATTTCTTTGGTCGAATATAAATTGCGCTGCAGAAAGATGTCTCGTACCTCCAGTTTTTGCGGGATGGATCACTTGAGCATCCCCTCCGGTAATAGGTTCAGAAAAAGAGAGTTCTTGGATATGTGCACTACTGTTTGCCCGTCCGGTTTTGGCACCAAAAGCCAACAGTTCGTATTCATCTGTAATGACTGTTGCACCATCTATTGCGGTTAATCCGGCCAAATGGTCTACTTCCCTTTTCAAGGCACTTTGCCAGAAAATCTCACTCGCATCAGGCCTATCCTTTCTTACCAGATCTGCCAACCCTTTAAAAGCTGGCGTCAAAGCATAACTAATGGGATGGATAACCGACTGCTGCCAATCTGTAGTGCCATGTGGCACCACCAATACAGCTCCACCACGGCCATGTGCCCGCATGGAAACCGCAAGCTGGATCAGGATATTTGCCGAATCGTTCCAATAAGAATGTGCCGTTAGGTCTAACAATGACAAGAGCATCGCTGGGCAATCTGCACTTACGGCACTTTTTTCCTCTACGATTTTGATCTGGTCGCCTTTTAAAACAGCTACATTGGTATACTTGCCAAAACCATAGTACCTACGGTGTTTGATCACCAATAAGCCGGGCTCAGAAACATCAACAACAAAACAATAGTTCGGGATATTCAAGGTGGTTCCCCAGATGTGCAGGTTATACCCATCGTGCCATACCCCAATATGGATACCCCCACGCTCTACACCAGGGGCCAACTTGGTCAGTACATTGGCATTTAAAGGCAGGGTCTGGTTAAAAAGCAAAGGTTTACCCGCTTGTTCTGGTGGCAAGAAGGCAATGGATATTTTAGGCGAATGACCTTCCTCCTTACGCAGGCTAGACCAAAAAGCAGCATCTAAAATGGCCTCAATCACCCTTGCAGGCGGCTGCGGAGCCAAATCTACTTCGCCCTTGGCATTGGCTTCTGCTAAATGTTTAGCAAAATGTGATTCTATTTGTTGTGCCACCAACTTAGCGGCCTGGTATGTTGCTCGGTTCACCATTTTACTAAGTTAGGTTTTTCTGTTTTTAGTTTTCTGCATCCCAAGCACAGTTTACATTTTTTCGACTTTATTTTTTAAAGCCCATAATACATTACTTATCCTACATCAATAAACAGCCTGATCAACCACCTTATCTTTGTATCAATAAATTATAACATTTATGGCACAGACAGTAGTACACAAAGCCAACACCCGAGGGGTGGCAGATCATGGCTGGTTAAAAAGTTACCAAAGTTTCAGCTTCGCTGGATATTACAATCCAGAACGTATCAATTTTGGTGCTTTAAGAGTTTTAAACGACGATATCGTTACTGGGGGTATGGGCTTCGGCGAACATCCTCATGACAACATGGAGATCATTTCTATTCCGTTAGAAGGAGAACTACAACATAAAGACAGCATGGGCAATACCGCAACCATTAAAGCTGGCGAAATACAGGTGATGAGTGCAGGTACTGGAATCTATCACTCAGAATATAATCCTGATGCCAGCAGACCTGCCAAATTTTTACAGATCTGGTTGTTTCCGAACAAAAGAAATGTGACCCCAAGGTACGACCAGATCTTGTTGGATGCAACTGATCAAAAAAATGAGTTTGTTCAAATCTTATCACCAAATGCGGATGATGCTGGGGTTTGGACCTATCAAAATGCTTGGTTTAATTTGGCTAAGTTTGAGGCAGGAACAAACAAAACCTATCAGCTCCACGAAAAAGGAAATGGTGTTTATATCTTTATCTTAAAAGGTGAAGTAGAAGTAAATGGCCAACTCTTGGAAACACGCGATGGTTTCGGGATTTGGGAAACGGATGCTTTTGATGTAAAAGCCAGCAGCGATGCTGAATTTTTATTGATGGAAGTTCCGATGGAATTTTAATTGAAGGTGATGCAAGTTACAGAAATTCTGATTGTGGGCACCAACAAGCCCATTTTGGAAACCATCGAAAGATTGGTCAACATGGAGGGCCAATGGTTGGCGACCCTTTGCTATTCGGTAAAAGAAGCAACTTCCATTTGTTTGGAAAAGGATTTTGGCCTATTGTTGATCGGCGCAGGACTTGGGGAAGATGAAGAAGTGGCGCTGACACAACAGATTGCATTACTAAGGCCAAAACTACCTGTTGTTAAACATTATGGTGGCGGCAGCGGACTGTTGTTCGCAGAAATCTATCAGGCCTTGGCCAATTCATAAAAAAGCCTCCCAATAAAATTGGGAGGCTTTTTTTATTTTATCAATTTAGCTACTTGTAACTCTCTGCTAGTTTTAAAGCATTATAAGCATTTACAATCCCACCGGTAACACATAGATTCTGAGAATGGAATACTCACATTATCAGCACCTTTTAGGTTGGTGATGTTGTGGTTAACTTTTACAACAGATTTTAAGATGATCTCTTTTACCTGCACGGCCGTTAATTTTGGATAATAAGAACGGATCCAAAGCGGCCAACCCTGTTACTACTGGGGCCGCCATGCTGGTACCATCCTCATCGATGTATTTATTATCTGGCACTGTAGAATGGATACGTACACCCGGTGCAAAAACATCAACGGCTGTTTTACCATAATTAGAGAAAGGAGCTTTTAAGTTCTCTCCATCAATTGAGCTCGAAGCACCAACAACGATCCACGAACTGGCCACACCACCATCCAAATATTTTCTCGACGGAAAGTTAGGTTCAACATCAATGTCGTTATTGTCATTGCCCGCAGCCTGCACTAACAATACATCTTTGCTGATTGCATATTTCACCGCTTCGTCTACCACCGCTTTATCAGGCGAATAACCTTTACCAAAACTCATGTTCAATACCTTTGCTCCATTATCTGCAGCATATCTGATGGCATTGGCTACATCTTTATCGCGCTCATCGCCATTTGGGGTATTGCGAACACCTATAATTAACACATTATCAGCCACTCCTTTAATACCAATATCATTTGTACGATCGGCACCAATGATACCCGAAACATGCGAACCATGTAAAGCATCCGGACCTTTAATGTCGTTATTGCCATAAAAACGCTCTTTACTGTTGTTAGGGTCGTCGCCAACAATAGCCCTTGGGTCATAATCCAGGTTAAGGTTATAATTGACCATTTCGTAAGCCTGTTTGTATCCGGCTACAATCTGTTCTTCATAAAACGACTTGAAGTCCATCTCTTTCAAGATATCCAGTATGGTGGCTTTCATTCTTTCTTCTTGCTGTCCCTGTGCTTTAAAAGCTTCAAAATCTGCAGGCGTAGGGTCAGGTTTTCCGATCTTTTTTCACAACCCCATCCAGCACATATTTAAAGCCACTTACACCTTGAAGGTCACTTTTAGCCGTAATTAGTCTTTTTTCTAGTTCAGTGCGATTGGCCAAAAATGCTTCGTAATCGGCTTTATCTTTTGCGGCTACCGTAGCTGCAGTTACACCGGCAAAACGGGCATTATCTCTACGTACCAAACGGGTAAGCTCTAAATTCTCAAATTCTACAGCACCCGTTTTTCCGCCCGAAAAAATTCCAGCCATGTATATCGTCTATATAGCCGTTTTTATCATCGTCTATGCCATTACCTGCAATTTCTTTTTTATTTACCCAGATTACCCTTTTAAGGTCTTCGTGGTTGAGGTCTACCCCACCATCTAATACCGCCACCAAAACTGGGGTAGATTTTTTACCCTTTAATAATTCTTTATAGGCTTTCTCTGTGCTGATTCCAAAAACAGAATCTGTTTTAAGGTCTAAGTTTTGCCAATTTGGTTTTTGTTGTGCAGTTGATAGAAAAGGTAATGCAGCTAACAGAAATAATGTAGCCGATTTTTTTAAGAAATTATAGTTCATATAATGATATTAGATGTGAAAAACGGTGATGACCTATTTTTATTGTTGATTTTGTAACTAGCTTTATTCAACAACAATGCCATAATTGGTAAGTAGGCCCACTAGACCATCGGCTGAGAACTTTGCTTTTCTCAATTGGTTTTTTTCTGGGTCTATGGTAAAGTTATAAGACGTAGCAAAGTTGGCTCCGTTTAAAACACTACGCATAAATACAGCCGTACTTAAGTCGCAACGTTCAAAAATGGCCGAAGTGAAGTCTGCCTCAGAAAAATCTGCCCCTTTTAAAGAGCAATTCTTAAAATGGCATTTACGGTTTTTCTTTTTCATAAAAGCCGTATAATCTAAGATGCAATTGGTAAAATCTACAGCGAAAAGAAAATCTTTGGCATTTGTAAAATCTGCTCCTACCATTTTACAATCGTTAAACTGTACTTTATCAAAACCGATCTGACCAAATTTGACCATGCTGAGGTTACAGTTTTCGAAAGTGCATTTAATGAAATCGCAACCATAAAAATCGGCATCAGTAAGGTCACAGTTTTTAAAGGTGCATGCATCAAATTGGGTATCTCTTCTTCCTTTGGTTGGTAATGAAACTTTTTCAAATACCTGATCGACGTAGTATAAACTTTCTTCAGTTGACATGGCTGTAATTATGAAGCGCAAATTAACAAATTAAGCACAAAACAAGGTCGAGATTTGAGAAAAGTAAATGGAATAAAAGTAAAGAAACGCGGTAAGCTAAACCCGACAGCAAAGGAAAGCGCCGAAGCATGAGGGCTTGCAATGGATGGCGGGACTGTTGTTACCGAAGTACCACTGGCCTTGCTTTCCACCTCATTTTACTTCACCATGATGCCTTCATAAATTTATGTCATAGAAAGCAAAAAAAAGCCTACCGCATCAACTGCCAATTGATCAATTATCCTGACAGCTGATGCAATAAGTCCTTTGATCTTAAGCCGCTTTTTTGGCCAATAATTTTTTGATCCTATTTTCGATATCGTCCAAATCAAATGGTTTGCTGATGTAATCGTCTGGCGTAGCCATTTCGCTGATCTGTTTGCTCCTTACATTGGCAGACATTACAATAACCGGAATATGTTTGGTGAAAAGGTCGTTTTTAAGGTCGTGACAAATCTCAATGCCATTGCCATCAGGCAACATCACATCTAGAATAAAAAGGTCGGGATCGAATCCTTTAACTTACTTTTCATTTCTTTAAGGGTAGACGAGAGTTGTAGGTCATAGCCCTCATCCTTTAATAAAAACTCGATGATGTAACCTATGTCCT